>JAFYBN010000064.1 GCA_017540175.1 Clostridia bacterium
CAAGGACGGGAACGTCGTCGAAGAATGGGTCTCATCAGACGAAGCCCATGAGATCAAAGGTCTGAAAACGGGCGTTGAGTACACGCTGAAGGAAACCGTCGCGCCGGACGGATATACCGTCGCGTCTGAGACTACGTTTACCATCGACGAGACCGGCAAGGTGACATCGACGGGTACCGTGACCGAAGACGGCGTGATGCTCGTAGAGAACGCGAAAACCGGCGTGAAGGTCAGCAAGACCGATATCGCCGATGGAGCTGAGCTCGAAGGCGCGACGATCCAGGTCCTTGACAAGGATGGAAAAGTCGTCGAAGAATGGGTCTCCACGGAGGAAGCCCATGAGATCGAAGGTCTGAAAACGTGCGTGGAATACACGCTGAAGGAAACCGTCGCGCCGGACGGATATACCGTCGCGTCTGAGACCACATTCACCATTGACGAGACGGGAAAGGTCACCTCGACGGGTACCGTGACCGAAGACGGCGTGATGCTCGTGGAGAACGCGAAGACCGTCGTCCTCTTCGCCCGTACGGACGAAGACGGGACCGAGCTTCTCGAAGGCGCGACCCTGCAGATCACGGACCCCGACGGGAAAGTGGTTACGGAATGGACCTCGGCGAAGAGCAGCCATAAGGTCGAAGGTCTGAAAACGGGCGTGGAATACACGCTCAAGGAAACCCTCACGCCGGACGACTGCACAAAGGCGGCGGATGTGAAATTCACGATCGACGCGAGCGGCACGCTCACGACGACCGCAGATACCACCGCGGAGGCAGGGACCGGGAATCCCATCGTGATCGTGAAGGGCTCGAACCTCACCACCTGCACCGTGACGTGGGAGAACTACGACGGCGAGGTGCTGGAAACCGACGAAGACGTCCCGCTCGGAACAATGCCGAGCTATGACGGCGAGGAGCCGGAAAAGCCTGCCGACGCGCAGTACACCTACATCTTCTCCGGGTGGGCTCCCGCCGTCGTCGCGGCGGACGGCGACGCGGTTTACACGGCGCAGTTCACAGAGACCCTCAAGACCTGCACCATCACGTGGGAAAACTACGACGGCGAGGTGCTGGAAACCGACGAAGACGTCCCGCTCGGAACAACGCCGAGCTATGACGGCGAGGAGCCTGAGAAGCCTGCCGACGAGCAGTATTCCTACATCTTCTCCGGGTGGGATCCTGAGGTCGCCCCGGCGGACGGCGACGCGGTCTACACGGCGCAGTTCACGGAGGAACTGACCGGCGGTATCGACAATCCCGAATTCACCGTGACGTGGATCATCGAAGGAAGGATGGAGACCGAGACTTACCGGTACGGAGAGCTTCCGTCTCATGCCGTGCCGACCAAGCCCTTCCAGGTCTTTTCCTACTACATCTTCGAGGGATGGTCGCCCGCGGTCGTTCCGGTGACGGAGGACGCGGTCTACACGGCGGTCTTCTCCTGGCACTTCGTCCCGATCTTCCTGTTCCTCCCCAAAACGCAGTCGGATGACGGGGAAAATACGGACACCACCGCGACACCTCCCGGGGATATGGAAGAAGGGACGCCCGACCCGATGCCGTTTGCCGATGTGACCTCCGACTCGCCTGCTTATGACGACATTCGGTTTGTTTACGAAAACGGCATCATGAACGGGGTATCCGATATGCTCTTCGACCCGCATGGCAGCCTGACGCGCGGCATGATCGTGACGATCCTGTGGCGGATTGAGGGCAGGCCCGAAATCGGCTACAGCGGGACGTTCTCCGACGTTCCGGCGGGAGAATGGTACACGGACGGCGTGGAGTGGGCCGCGTCCCACGGCATCGTCCTCGGCTTCGGAGACGGGACCTACGGACCCGACAAGCCCGTGACGCGCGAGCAGGTCGCCGTGATCCTGTACCGGTACGCGCAGTTCAAGGGAGTTGACACAAGCGTCGGCGAGGACACGAACATCCTGAGCTATGACGACGCGTTCGATATCTCCTCCTGGGCGTTCCCCGCGATGCAGTGGGCGTGCGGCACAGACATCCTCGACAGCGGGAACACCGCCGCGATCCGACCGGGCGAGCCCGCTTCCAGAGCTGAGATCGCCCGCGCGATCCGCGTCTATCTCGAGGACGCGGCAAAATAAGCGATACCATCACAAGAGCCGCCCGGCTGACCCCCGGGCGGCTGTTTATTTTGTTCATGCGTTTGTTTTCGCTTTTTTCCTCGTCATCCTTCATCGGCGTACTGGTTTTCCGCTCCTTCTCTTGTCTGCACCCCGCAGGCGTTCTTGAAGATCACCGTTCCCGTCTCATCGGTGGAGAAGGTGTATTCCACCCAGCCGCGGTAGCCGTCCGGGAGGGGCTGACCCACGGGTTCGTATCGGCGGAAGAGACCGTCGTCGAGTTCCTTGCAAGCAAGGGGGAAGAATCCCTTCCCTGTTCCGCGGTACTGTGTCAGCTCCCACACGACCAGCGGTTCGTCCTCTTTCCCCCTCCGCAGGAACCTGACCGGCCCCACGCCGGGCGCGTACCAGAATTCGAGGTGTCCGGAGAAGAAATCGAAGCGGTATCCCACGGTCTCTGCCGTGACATGCCGACAAGCCGGGAAATCCCCGGCACGGACCCGAACCGGCTCGTCCTCCCCGACCGTCAGCGTCGTCTCCACCACATAGCCGGACTGCATATGGCTGCCTTTTTTGCTCAGTCCCGGCACCCATTCGTCGGACCAGATGAGGCCCCACGCCGCCGCGATAATCTCATAGAGAGCGTTATAAAGAATCGTAAAGAACCCCGGTCCTTTACCGCCGTCCTTCCATTCAAAAGCAGCCGCTCTGTCGGACCCTTCAAGGACGATGCCGGTGTCCGTCACCGCGGCGGAAAGCGGAGCGAAGAAGTTCCGGCAGCCGCGCTCGGTCCAGTCGGGATTGAACAAAGGGTCCGTGCGGAAAATCCGCCGCATCACATCGACCGCCGCCGCGGTATGCGCTCTTTCGCGCGGTGTTGCCGCAAGCGTTTCCATGCCGCGAAGCCAGGCTTCCACATCGCGCAGCCCGCTTTCGGTACAATAGAGATTCCGCGCCGCCAGCATATTGCCCCGCCATGCGGTGAGGTCGTAGTCCTTCTCGATATATGCGCTCACGCTCGCCGTGACTTGCTTTTTCGACGCGTAGACGATTTCCACGGTCTGCTCGTCATACAAGAGTACGCCGGGCTTTTCCGACTCCGCGTGATAGGTCCACCGGTTCCCTGCCGCAAGCGGGATCCGTCCGCCGCCCTGTACGCTTGCGGAAGTCAAGAGAAACCGGATTCCGTGGATCCTGTCCGTCTGCTTCACGATCCCGATCCCCGGACAAACTACGGTTTCCACATCGAACGGCTGATAACTCTCTCCTTTCGTTTCATAGATCAGGCAATTTTCATAGGTTCCCGCGGGGACGGTGACGGGATCTTCAGCCTCTTTCAGCGTAAGCGTGACCCGTCCGTCCGTGGAGGTTCCGGTGTCGCCCGGCTTCATGGAAGGGTCGTCGATCAGTCCGTCGCACCGGGACAGGAGGCACATCGGTTGTGCGTCCGCCTCCGTTCCGAGCTGTCCCCGCGTATATCCGTACTGATTCCGGAACACCCATTTCCCCCTCTGTTTTTCATAGGTTTCCCCGAGGCAGGCAATGTGGACACGGTCGGGATTTTGTGATTGAGCATACCGTTTTTCCGCCCGGAGGGCTGAAATCGCGCAGGCATAATAGGTCTGTGACGGCGGGAGAATGCCGGTGATCTTCGCAAATGCCGCCTCCGCCTCCGATGTTCTGCCGAGCTGTGCCAGTTCGTATCCGAGCCAGAAGTACAGGGAGCCGAGAGGTCTCTTGAAACCTGCTTCCGTGAGCTCGGGTATCTGCTTATCCCGAATGAACCTCACTTTTTCCTCGCCGCGCAGGTTTTCGTTTTCCCGGTCCGCGACGGCTTCCATCACTTCTTCGTTCTTTCCGTTGATCGCCGCTGTCTTGATTTTCTCAAAGAGCTCCCGGTTGTCCTGTCCGGGGACCCACCACATTCCGCGGAGAAGGATATCCGCCAGCATGCTCTGCTTCTCTTCCGTTTCCTCCATCCGGGAGACAAGCGGGAGAACAAACTCGTATGTTTCGGCAAAACCGGTCTTGTCGTTCATCGCCGCCAGGCGTTTGATCTCCGTGATCTGACGGCGGACGCGGGCTGTGAGTTCGCCGCTCCCGTCCTCCGTGACACCGAATCCGCGCCGCAGCTGTTTCCGCCCTTCGTTCAGCCGCCTCTTCACCGTCCCCTCCGGCACGGAGAGCAGAGCGGAGATCTCTTTGACGGAATATCCGTCGATGTAATGAAGCCGTACCGTGTCCCGCAGAGCGTTTGACAAGGCGCCGATCGCCTCTTTCAGCTTTTTGCCGTTTTCTCCCGCTGCCCCAGCCGAACGAAGCGCGCCGGAGCCCGAGGCAGAAAGCGAAAACGAATCCATATCGGCTCGAAGCTCGCGCAGATTTGACTTGTAGTGTTTCAGAAGCGTCTTTGCGCGGTTTTCGGCAATGCGCAGGATCCACGTGCCGAACCCGGAATGATAGCGCAGCTTGGCGAGGTGTTCCCACGCAGAGACGAACGTATCCTGCGCGATATCTTCCGCGGAAAACGCGTTTCCGATGATACGTTCGGCTTTCTCCAAAACCGCGCCCTCGTACCTCTTCACCAGTTCCTCAAACGCGCCGTCCTCGCCGATCAAAGTCAGATCGACCAGCGTTCCGTCCATTAAATCTTTGAAGTTGGTCATACGCATCTCCTGTTCCGTCCTGCCGGCATGTCAGAAAACCTGACGGCAAGACGCACTTTTTGACGTTCTGAACGGCATCTCATCGCCGGCTGTTTTTCGGGAAAGCCGAATCCCTCCCCGCACTTCACCTGCGTCCGAACGCCGTCAGGATATCCTCCCATCTGAGATAACGGATCGCGAAATCCGCGAGGCTGAGGATCAAGAGCAGAAGTCCGAAGGGAAAAAGCAGATCGATCCGTTTCCGTATTTCGGGTTCTGTTTGTTCGATGATAGTCTCTGTCGGCTCTTCCGTCGCCGAATCGATCCCGTCCGCGAAGATCTGGCGCAGCATCCTGCGTCCGGGATTGGTCTCCCTCCACTCCGCAGACCAGTCCCCCGCGAGGTCGCTTGCGAATGCCGCCGCAGACCCGCTGCCGAACTTCCATTCGGCGAAGATGGGATCGCCGGTTTCCGTCTGAAGCGTGAGATCGGCGTTTTCCTTTAGGGTGGTTCCGACATAGCCGTGCAGGGCGGGAAGGTCCGTGGGGACGCCCCCGGGCATGATCACGGCGGTCTCCTTCAGTTTCAGAGGATCGGACTGGACGGTTTCCGTTTCGGAAAGCATGATATCCGGCAAATCCTCCACGTCCTCGACGAGATAGTATCTCCCGCCCGCCGCGGATGCCATATCCTCCAGGATGGGGGAGGAGAATCCGATGGCGATGGTTGAGATCGTGATCCCCTCCTCCACCATCAGCCTGATGAGTTTTTCATTGTATTGACCGTCGTTCGGTTCCCCGTCGGACAGAAAGATCACATGGTGTACCTGAGCGTCGGAGGCTCTGAGTTCCCTCCTCGCTTGCTGCAGCGCTCCTCCGTACAGAGTGCCGCCGTTCGTTTCGAGGGAGGAGACAATACGGGCTAAGACCGCCTTCTGCGTTTCGGTGGCGGGAACCAGCGGAGAGCGCAGGACGGCAAAAGAGCTGAACGATATGATGCCCACCGTGTCCTCTGCGGACAGCGCCTCGATGCACCGGATGGTCCCCTGCTTTGCCATGGACAGTCTTTCCGACCGCCCCCACATGTCGGGCTCCTCCATGCTGTTTGAGGTGTCTATCACCAATACCAGAGCGATACCGTCTCCCTTCTCCGCGCTGTAATCGAAGGACACAGGGAGCATGGTCTCATACGCCGTTCCCTTCATATTGCCGAGGGACAGACCGTGTTCCCCGCCCGCGATGAGCACATGACCGCCTTCTTCGGCATAGAGCGCGAGCTGACTCCCGAACCGCTCGGGAAGACTGTCCGCGGACACGCCGAGCAGGACGATTTTTTGATACCGGTTCAGATCGGCGAGCGAGACGGGGGTCTCGGACGGAGTACACAGTTCCATATCGATGTCCTCGGGAAGGAACGGTCGGATCCTCTCCGCCGCCTCCTCGCTGTCCGCGACGATCAAAAATGTCTCCCGCGCCTCTTCTTCCGCTTCCGGTGCCGCAGCCCGATCCGACGGTACCTCAACGCCCGACAGTCCCGCTTCAGCAAGAATGAAAACCAAAACTACCGCGATAATCACGTGCAGCACTACGGGAGCCGTTTTGCGCAGTCCCCGGCGCTGCCCGCGCACAAGGAAGAACCACGGAATAAGGATCAGCGCGAACGCCGGGATGAGCAAAAACAGCGCCCACGGGGACTCAAAGGTCAGTTCAAACTTGTTCATACAGCCAGATCCCCCATTCCGAAAGCAGCAGAAGCAGAAGCACGGCGGCGGCAATGCGCCCGAGCCCCCGTTTCGCCGTCTCCGGCGTCTCCTCCTCCGCTGCCCCGTTCGCGGTCAGCGAGAGCGAGGACACGGACTGCGGACGGCTCTCCTCCTCCGGGACCGCGGCGAAGAAACCCGTCTCCTCCTCCCCGGTCTCGACCGTGTAGACGCCGGGCAGCGTGATTTTCAGGGTCCTCTCCCCTTCTCCCGTGCCCTCCTCGCTCTCGAGTTGCGAAACGGACCCGTCCGGGGCGGTGACGCGCACGAACTCCGTCGTCGGGGACAGGGTCACGCGCTGGGTGGAGCCGACCTCGGTCAGGCGCTTTTCGATGAGGGACGGCACCGCCGTATTCATGAGATTGCGGATCAGATACAGGAAATCCGTCGTCAGGGGGAGATTTGAGTCGTGCAGATCGAAGAGCAGGACCGCCGTGGTAGTCCCGTTCTCTTCCGTCCGCGCGAGAAGGACCGGATCGCTCCCGACGGAACAGACCGTGGTCCACTCGTCGGATGCCCGGGCGACGGTGTGCTGCGCGACCGAGATGCCGCCGAGCTTCATAAGCCGCAGCAAGCGGTCCTTCATAACGCTGTCCGCCGCGGACGCGCTGAGCTGCCCGGTCTTCTCCGAGATGCCCTTTGCCTCGATCCCTTCCGGCATCTTGTCCGGAGCGATGAAGAGATACGCTCCGGCGGAGGGGCTCTCACTCTGCGCGGAACCGGGGCTGTCGAGAATCACGAGATCGCAGCCGCCCTGCGTCGTCGATACAAGGACTTGCCCGCGATCCAGCGCGTTCAGGGCGTTCTCGAACCAGAACGGCGTCTCCGAGACGAGCAGCGTGTCGCAGGGGCGCTCGTTGTCCGGAAAAACCACAAGCTCGTTGTCCGCCTCGAACGCGTCCTCCGACTCGATGAAGATCGACGCGCTGAGGATGCGGTCGGCGTCCTGTGCGGGGACGGAAAACCGGACCCTCACCGGGGCGTCCGCCCTCAAGTTGACGTTCACGGCATCCGTGAGCCGCCCATCGAGGGACAGCCCGACGGCAGCCGCGGCGTCCCTGCCCCAGCTCGTGAGGTCAGCCTCGAGCGTACATCCGCCGTCGCTCTCCCGCGTCACGCCGAGGTTCGTCAGCGAGACGTTCCATTCTCCCCCGTCCATTGGCACGACGGTCAGGTTTTCCGCTTTCTCCACCTTCTGATCCGTATAGACGATCACCTGCGCCTCCGGGTGCTCGTAACAGAAGAGCTGCGCGAGCGTCATCGCGCCGGAGAGGGACGAGCGCCCCCATCCGCACGGAAAAGCCGCGAGCGCGTCCGAAATCTCCCTCCCCGATGAGGATTCCGAAACGACCGTCCGCGCCTCCTCCCCCGCCGCCACGACGGTCACGGTATGCCCTTTGCCCGTCTCCTTTGCGAGATCGAGGATCATTTCCATGGCGGCTTCGTACCGGGTCTTCCCCGATTCCGTGACGGTGCGCATGCTGGCGGAGGCGTCGAGAATGACGAAATAGTCCACCCGCGCCTCCTGAGCCAAAACCGGACGCGCGGCGAGAAAAGCCCCGCCCGCGACGATCAGCAGCTGCAAGGCGAAGACCAGCCACCGCCCGATCTGGGTGAGGGGCATTCTGCGCTTCATGAACCGCTCACTGAGCCGCCAGATATAGCTGCTCGAGACCCGCCGGTTTTCATTCATCGGCCGGAGCAGCCAGATAACAACGAGGACCGGGATCCCGAGAAGAAGCCACAGCCCCGCCGGATTCTGAAAACTCATAATCTTCCTTTATCGTTTCTTGGGGACTGATTAACTGCAGCCCCCGGTTTTTTGAGAAGTTTCTTTGCCCACGATGCGGAGCATCGTCAGCTTTCATTTTTTAAGAAAGCCGCGTCCCCCTTATCTTACCATCTCCGACCGGACCGCGCCGTCGAAGAGGATTTTCGCGACGGGCTCGTCCGTCATGCAGGTGAAGAAGCGGATCTGACGCGCGTCGCAGAAGGTGCGAATGTCACGCTCGAGCCACGCGCACGCCTCGGCATATGCTCTCAGCCGCTGTTTCCCGATGTGCATTCGGAAATTGCGCTCGTCGTCCTCCCCGGTCGCTTCTATGTCGCGAAGCCGCAGTTTTCCTCTGAGCTCCGGAGCCGTCTCGTCGGGGGACAGCACCCGGATGAGGCAGACCTCCCGTTCCCGGCTGAGAAGCCAGTCTACGGCGCTCTTCCAGTCCCGGTCCGTGAGAAAATCGGAGATCAGAAAGCTGATTCCGTCCTTATAGCCCGGGTCGGGACAGCGCGGCACGGACACGTCCATCCTGGTATCGCCGCCGCAGGTCAGCGCTCCCAGTCCATCGAGGGCGAGGACCCAGCTTTCCCGGGTCGAGACCGGCTCGGTCACCCGGCGGCATTCGTCCCGCTCCAGCGCGTACCACGAGACCCGGTCCGATCCGCTCACCGCGAGATAGCCGAGCAGCGCGGCGAGGCGCAGAGCGGTCAGGTGCTTTTCCGGCTTTCCCCACGCCATCGAAGCGGAGCCGTCGATGTACACGCGGTGGTGCTGTCTGCGCTCGTCCGTGAACAGCTTCAGAAACAGTCCGTCCGTGCGCCCGTAGAGATTCCAGTCGATCCGGCGCGGATCGTCCCCGGGGATGTAGGGGCGGTAGTCGGCAAACTCCATCGAGGAGCCGTAATACGCGCTGCGCCGGTTCCCGCCGAACAGCCCTTCCATCAGAGAGCGGATCGAGAAATCCCTGCCATCGAGCAGCGCGATCGTTTTGTCGTCGATCAATTCCTTTGCCATGGCCGCTCACGATCTCTTGAAGAGCCGCCTGTCCGGGGGCTTTACACCTTCCGTCTTTGCCACCGTCGTCCGTTTGCCTTCCCGTTCGGCGCGCAGTTCACCGATCAGCGCCGTGATCACCTCGTCGGGCGTGCGTCCCCGCATGACTGCGTCGTAGGTCAGCTTCACGCGGTGGCGAAGGGCGGGACACGCCAGCGCGTCGATGTCGTCGCATGCCACGTTGTACCGCCCGTCGATCAGCGCGAGGATGCGCGCGCCCGTGATCAGCGCCTGTACCGCGCGGGGACTTGCTCCGAACCGAAGCTCCTTCTTCGCCGTCTCTGACGCCCCGTCAAGTTCGGGATGTGTGGAGGCGACGAGCCTTGCCGCGTATGCCACCACCTCGTCGATCACGGGGATCTCCTTCGCGGTCTCGCGCATGGCAAGAAGTTTCTCCCCGCTCATGACCCGCTCGGCCCGCTCCGTCTGCGTGTCCTGTGTCAGCCGCACGATGCGGCAGAGCTCTTCTTCGCCGGGGAAGGTCATGAACAGCTTAAACATGAAGCGATCCATCTGCGCCTCCGGGAGCACGTAGGTGCCGTCCTGTTCGATGGGGTTCTACGTGGCGAGCACGAAAAACGGCTCACCCAGCTCCCGTGTCCGTCCTCCCGCCGTCACGCGGTGCTCCTGCATCGCCTCGAGCAGGGCGGACTGGGTCTTCGGCGTCGCGCGGTTGATTTCGTCCGCAAGCACGATGTTCGAGAAGATCGGACCCGGGACGAACCTTTGCGTATTGTTTCCCTTCTCGTCCTTTTCGATGATGTTCGCGCCGGTCACGTCCGCCGGCATGAGGTCCGGCGTAAACTGGATGCGGGAAAAGCCGAGATCGAGAGAGCGCGCGACCGACCGTACAAGCCTCGTCTTGCCGGTTCCGGGCACGCCCTCGAGCAGGACGTTGCCTCCCGCGATCATGGCGATCAGGGTTCCGTCCACGACCTCCTTCTGCCCGACGATGTCCTTTGTGACCTCCCCTCTCAGCGCCTCGTACTGACGTCTGAAATGCTGAATGCGTTCTTCCAGATTCATTGAGCCTCCTTTGCCCTTCATGGATTCTGTAATTTGTCCAAATTTTCAAAATACGAACGTGTCGCCTCCGAGACTTCATAGGGAATCGAGCCGTTCTCCGCGTCGTGCAGATAGTCGTTCCAGTAGACGGAAAAGACTTTGCCATAGGGCACAAAGCCGGAGATCGGATCGTACACAGGCTCCGACAGGTCGGCCGCTTGCTCCGCTCCGTCGCCTTCCGGGAGACTTTGACCTTTCCCGTCTCTGTCCGAGCTCTGGGGTTTATTCCCAGTCCCTTCGACGAGGGATTTTGCTTCTCCTTCGGCGTCCTGCTCGCTTTCCTCGGGGGCGGCGGGCATCCCTGCCGCTTCTTTTTCTTTCACGCCTTTCTTCTCTTCCCCGTCCGTCCGCTCTTTTCCGAGAAGCATTTGCCGCGCTTGTCCGAGCGTGTCGAGCGCTTCGTTCTTCGCGTCGGGGGAAGCCCCGTTTTGATCCGCGATATCCCCGATCTTCTTTTCCGCGTCACTGATTTTTCCGACAGCCTGCAGGACGTTGTCCGTGCCTTCCATCTCGGTAATCAGCTCGTCGAATACGTCCGCGAGACGATCCTCCCCCGCCCCGGCAAGCCGATCCCGCTGTTCCCGGAGCAGATCAACCACGTCATCCCAGGACGTGACCGCTTCGTTCTGCTCCGGCGCGAACCGCGAGACGGGGACAAGGACGCTTGCCGCCGCCGCGAGCAGGGCGAGCAGAACGAGGACGACGGGCAGGACGCCGATCCGTCCGCGCAGATCCGACGCTCTCACCGCGCAGAGATGCCGGAGGGCGTCTTCTCTTTGAAGCGTGGCAATTTCATGCCCACAGTCTCGCAGGGCGAGCATACAGGCGGTGCGGTCCTTCAGCCCGAGCGCGTCGATCTGCCGGGCGGTTTCCCGCTGATTCGGGCGAAGGACGAGAAAAGCCGCGATCATGGTGACGAGCGCCGCGCCGACGGTGACAAGCCAGATCAGCCGGACGCCGCCGTCCGCCGGGGACTGCCGACGCGCGATTTTATATCCCAGCGTCAGGAGCGCAAAGACAAATCCCCCCGCGGCGAGAGCGGCGAGAAGCGCCCGCAGCGCGGCGAAGAGCGCGAGTCTTCGCCGGAAGGGGCGGATCGATTCGGTTATCGGATCGGTATGGGTCATGATATCTCCTGTTTTTTAGGCACTGTTCCGTTTGAGATCCCTCTCACCTATTATAGACTGTTTTCCCAGCGGAAAAGGTTCGGTTGATTTGAAAAACATTCTGTGAATTTTAATGTTTGTCTACTTATAGTTTAGCAAGCTTTCGTATGTTTGTCCCGGCTGATTCGAAAAATATCCTGTGATTTTTTATGTTTGTCAACTTATAGTTTAGCAAACTTTCGGTTGTTTGTCTCGGTTGATTCGAAAAACATTCTGTGAACTTTTATGTTTGTCAACACACAGTTCAGCAAGCTTCCGTATGTTTGTCAATGTTGTCCCTTTAGCCGTTCTAAACCCTTCCGACAGCAATTCTGTCTTGTTCTTTTGCGCCATCCGTGTTATCATGAGTCATACCTTGCAAGGGAAATACACAATCGAAAGGAATATGCTGCTATGGAACTCGGATCACAGATCAAAAAATACCGAAACAAAAAAGGTCTCACGCAGGAGACTTTGGCGGAGTATCTGAATATTACGGTCTCCGCCGTCAGTCAATGGGAATCGGGGCGCACCATGCCGGACCTCTCCCTCCTCCCGCCCCTCTGCGTCGTACTCGGCGTGACCTCCGACGACTTGCTCGGAATCGATCTCGCCAAACGAGAGGAGCGCATCGAAGAGATCATCAGGGAGGCGCAGGAAAATCCGGACGAAAGCGACGCCGTTTTTGCGGACGGGCTGAGACAGTTCCCGGACAGCCACAAGCTCATGTGGTGGAGGCTCATGAGCACACACGACCCGGACCGGATCATCTCTCTCGGCGAAAAACTCCTTGCCGAATCCACCGATGAGACGATGCGACCGAGCGTCATCTTCAGTCTGAGCCATGCCTATATGGAAAAAGGAGAGGAGGATCGGGCGCTGGTGCTGGCAAAGAGCCTCCCGGGACTCTGGACCACGTCGGACGTTTTGTCGGTTCAGCTCAGGAAAAACAAGGGCGAGGACTATGTCAAGGAGTCCCGTTCTCTCCGCTTCGCGCTTCTGACGGTGCTGACGGAAGCCATGCGCTATGGGACGCTCTACGCGGACGACGGTTTCTTCACCGACGAAGAGCTCAGGGCTGTGGAGAAAAAGGTCGCCGCGCTCGTGGATCTCTTCTTTGAAGACGGGGACGCGGGCTTTCTGAACGGAGCGGCGGCGGACGCACACCAAAGGATCGCCCGGTACTCCGCACATCTGGGAGAGGGGGAGAAGGCAATCGAACATCTGCGCCTCGCCGCGGAGCACGCACGGAAATACAGTGCCGCGAAGGAAAGCGGGACATTCACCCACACTTCCCTTCTCTTCCGGGGAATGGAAAACTGGTCCGCATCCGGCGACGCGGCAGCAGGACTCCTTGAAGCTATGGCGGAAAAGGACTTTGATGCCGTTCGGGACTATCCCGAATTCCGGGAGATCGAAGAGGCGCTCAAAGCATAAAGCAGCGTTGAATAGCCCCAAAAACGCGGGGGGATCTGTTCGGATCCCCCTGCATGTTGTTTGGGCGATTTTCTATTCTTTGCTGCTGCCCTGCGCTGGGTTCGCTTGCTGCGGCGGTGGGGACGGTTTCGGGGGAAGGGAACCGCTGCCCTGCCCGTCCGTACTCGCCCGCCAAATCGGCCACCCGGGGCGCCCGAAAGATCGGGTTCAGCGGAAACGCCTCTTGCATTCCGGGCAGATTTGTGGTACAATAGTTTCAGAAACGAACCGAGGAGGTTTCCACATGGATACGGTGAATTTTACGATGCGCGTGCCGAAAGGGATGACCCCCTATCTGGCGAACGATGAACTGGGCAATGACTTTGAGAGAAACGCTATGCTTCTGTACGGTCTGATTCAGACGGGCATTTTATCTCATGGCCGCGCGGCAGAGATTCTCGGTGTGAAGAAAAGGGACCTGATCGAATTCTATAATTCAAAAGGGCTGTCCTACCTCAACCAGAGCAAAGACGAGCTTCTTGCGGAAATTGCGGCATACGACAGAGTGAAGGCGAAGAAATGATTGTTGTATCGGATTCCACCCCTCTTATCACACTTATGAAGGCCGGTCAGCTCAATGTGTTGAATAAGCTGTTCGGCGACGTTCTGATCCCTCAGGCGGTATATTCTGAGCTAACGGGAAATGAGAACTTCCCCGAAGAGGCAAAGCAGATTCAGAACAGCGAGTTTTTGAAGGTTGTCACCGTAGAAGACGAAAAGGCGATCTCCCTGCTGCAGAGAGCGGCGGGCGGAGCGGGAATCGCGCAAGCATAAGGAAAACTTGATATCTAACATTGATCTTCAATCGCACTCGAATGATCGATTGCGGCGTGTCCCGGGTTCGAGTCCCGGTGTCCCCGGATGTGAAAGCCCGGATTCCCATAGTTAAGCTTATTGTCTCCCCTGCGTACCGCAACACGCAGGGAGTTTCATTTCATCGATCTTTCCGATGCTCTGTCTGAAATCGTTCCGAAAGCATGCTGAAGTTGTATTCGGTTCATATACGACTTTCTGCAACGGATTTATCCGTCTTAAGTCAAAATAGGGCGGCACGGATGACGCCGGATGACAGATATTCAGCCATTGTATTGCCCTTTGAAGGTCATGCAAGGCAGTCTGAATTCATATATGCACAAATTCAACAAGGGAGGGGTTCTTATTTCGGCTTATCAAAGAATCATCTGGTTTCACAATAGAGTTGTGGAGAATGCGTATCCGAATGCCGGAACTCTGGCGGAACAATTTGAGATTTCCGGTCGGCAGGCACAGCGGGACATTGAATATATGAGGGATTCCATGAACGCGCCGCTTCTGTATTGTGCGCGGAAACGAGGATATCTGTATGAGAAAGAGTATGTGCTGCCGAGTTTCTTTCTGTCGGAAAGCGAGAAGGAGACCGTACGGCTGCTGGCAAAGCAGAGCAAGGAACTAAGTTCCTTCGGGTACGGAAAGTATAAGGGACAGGCCGAGATTTTGTCCAAGATATCGGCAGAGTCGGGGAACGGTGAGGATAAAAGCGGCGTGACAAGAGAACCGTACTTTGCGGAAATCGAGATGCTCGGCGGAAGAGCATCGGCAGCACCGCTTGAATATTTTCTTTGCGGGAAGGCGGAAGGACACACCTATACCTATGCGTTTTTTGATCCGGATATTTTTATCGGCGTTTTGATTGCCTGCGGTTTGGATTTTCGTATCAGTAAACCAAATTGGTTAAGAGAATATATGAAAGAAAAACTTTCCGGAATTTTAAAATTGCTGTGACATTATATGTCATACCTCCTGTGGTATAGTAGGGTCAGAAAGAAAAAGGAGGTGTTTGCCATGGCAAAAAAGAAGTTGGACATCGAGGTGTTTTCTGCGTGGAACACTTATGCGATCAGTATGATGAGTGTACTGGAGCACTGCGGAATGTGGAATAAGGAGTACACTTTTCAGAGGTTCTTAAGCGTAACGGGAATTGCATCACAGTTTTGTGTGGATGAAAACTGCAGTGCGCTGCCGATTACGGATTATGACTGGATGGAAGAACATGCCTGTTTTACGGAGCGGATCGGTGTGCGGACGAAGAAGTATTATGCCGCACCGGGTGCACAGGAGTATTCCGTAAAGCAGAAGGAAGCAATTGCGGCCATCAAAAAAAGCATCGAGGACGGCAAAGCCTGCGTGGTATGGGGCATCGATACAGGTGAGTTTGGCGTGATTTACGGTTACGACGATGAGGACAAGGTGTTCTTTACGAAAGGAATCGGGAGTCGGAATGCGAATGCCAGCATGCCGGTTTTATACAATAATCTTGGGAAAACCTTTGAATGGGCTCCGGTGTTGTATTGCGAAATTCCTGAAGCCTCACAAGAGGCAGACTCGAATCAGGCTTATCCGGAGGCGCTTCGTCTCTATGTACAGGGGATGAAAGCAATTTGTGAGAACGGACGATCATACGGTTTGGCAGTGTATGATGCAATTGTGAAAGCAATACGGGAGGATCGATTGGATTCCTTTGGTTTTAAGTATTGCGTCGGGATTTTTTATGAAAGAAAGGGCGCATTATTGCTGTATCTGGAGGAGCAGCAAAAGGTACGGACGAATGAATTGTTGGAGAAGCTGACAGAGTCGTTCTGGACGACAGTTGAGTTATACCGCAGGTTAATGTTTGAGATACTCGGCGGAGGAACCGAAGGATGGAATTCCCTGTTTGAACCGGTGGACAAGATGTGTTATCCGGAGATTGTTCATGTGTTGGAAGAGTTAAAAGCAAGTGAGGAACGGAATGTGGAGCTTGCGAAGCGTGTGGCAGACGGGATATGGAACAAAACAGCAAGTACTTGAAAAAGTGAGGGTGTCCCAAAACTATGATTTTTGAATCGCAGTGAGGGTTATTCCCCGCCCTTTTCCATGCCGGATTCCGATGCGGATTCTGCCGTATCTCAGGATCTCAGGCGATTTCTCATCATGACAAAAACCGGAGCGTTCTCGAAGATGCTCCGGTTTTTCTGTGAAAGCGTGGATGCTGGCGCGCAAATCAAACGATATCCTGCACCGTATGAACGGCCGTCGGTGGAAGAGGAAGCGACGATCCGACGATCATTTCGGAGTGTCAGCGCGGGAAAGACAGCGTCTGCGCTTCCCCCGCCCCGAGACGGAGTTGTCCCGCTTCCCTTTCTCTGACAAGGAGCTTCGTGTCAAGCGCTCTCTGCGCGTGGACGGTCACGGTCACGGCGCCGTTTTCCGTCCAGCTGAAATCGATCGATCCGCCCGGGAACGCCATGCCTTGGACCCTGCCGGATCTGAGACGCGCCGGGCGGGCGGGCAGAACGGAGAGCGCGGTCTTTTCCCACCGGAACAGCATTTCCTGCACCGCGTTCACCGCGCCGAACACCGCGTCGAGCTGGACGGGAACGTCCCGCCAGTCGAGCGTCATGCCCATATGCCGCCAGTCGTTGCAGACGGTGAAGAAGGACGGCAGCAGCACGCTCTTTGCGAGAAGATCAATGCATTCCGCCGCGGCTTCCCCTTCCCCGAGCCGGTCATAGATCGCCGCCATGTGGGTGAGGGACCAGTTGCACTGACTTCCAAGCTCTCTGAGGTGGACCGCCTTCCGGAACGCCTCGAAAAGCTCGGGATCGCTCTGCGCCGTCACCTCGTTGCCCGGAAAGACGGGATAGATGTGGGAAAGGTGGCGGTGCGCGTAATTGTCGGCGAGCGCGGGATCCATCCACTCCTTCACCGCGCCGTCCTCATTGATCATATACGCCGGGATTTTTCCGAGCGCGGCCCGGAACTGACCCGCCTCATCCGCGTACAGGCCCGTGATCCGGATGCCTTCCAGAAGATTCGTGAAGAGCTCCTTCATGACGGCAAAGTCCATCGTCGCGTTCTTTGCGGCAGGGCAGCGGTGGCCCGTGGCGGATTTCGTCGGAAGATCAAGGAGGCTGCCCGATGTGTTTTCCGGAGAAACCGAAGGCCTCAGCAGGAGCGTCCCGTCGATCTCTTCCGCGTAGTCCAGCCAAAACAGAGCGGCTTCGTGCATGAAGGGGAGGATCTCTTCAGCGAGGAGCTTTTCGTCCCCGGTGTAGAGATAGTACTCCCAGAAATGACGGCAAAGCCAGCCCGCGCAGCTGATCCAGTTTCCGATCACCGCCACCGGGACGCACGGACCCGCGACGTTCGGGCTGGTGTAGGCGGAGATCCAGATCCCCCGCATCCCGAACATCTTCTGCGCGCATTCGCGGAATTTCTCCGTCTTCGAGGCGTAATACCGGAGCAGAGGGGGGACCGCGTAAGCCAACCCTCCCGCCATCGCGTGCCAATAAGTCATTTCGACATTTTCGTTCGCCACATACTGCGCCCACGGAAGCCCGTCCGCTCCGTGCCAGAGTCCGTAAAGCGGAACGGGATTGCCCCGATCCGACACCGCGGAAATGAAGAGATACCGCCCGAACCGCCAGAGCCGCTCGATCAGCGCGGGGGACGCCTCGTCGTCGTATGCCTCGTCGAGCATCTCTTCGTTGGTCGGCTCATGCTCCCCTTCTTCCGCCAGCTCGATCGTCACGGCGTCGTACAGCGGCGTATGGAGCGCGGTATGCTTCGCGAGGAGGGATTCATAGCTTTCCCCCTGCGTCCTCTCGAGCGAAAGCGGCGAGCCGTGGGACGAGCACCGGATGAGGACCGTATAGTCCCTGCCCGTGACCTTGACGGACTCCCCGCGGACCTCGGTCTGAATATCTCCGCAAAAGAGGAGGCGCGCCGCCGATTTCCCGTCCTTTGCGGTTTTCAGAATGGAGCGGTCCGTGATCTCCGTATCTCCCGTTTCGGAGAAGAGGGAGAAGTCCCAGGATACCGTGAAAGCGCGGTCGGCGCTCATCCGGAGCACGGCGATGTCGCTGTCCCGGGAGACGAACATCCGGCGGGTATAGCGGCAGCCGCCGATCTCGAACTGCACGAACGCCTCGCCCGTGCGCATATTCACCCCGCGCCGAAAGTGGCGGAACATCCCCTCCGGCGTGAAGGTCAAATTCAGCGCTCCCAGCGGATACGGGACCTCGGGGCCCGAGGAATATCCTTTTTCCCTGAGCGCCGTCATCAGATTGTCCTGATTCGCCGCGGTGTAATCCCCGCGGTCGATCGCTTCCCGCATCGCCCGGAAGGTCTCCGTGATATCGGGGATCACCCCGCCCTCCGAGCCGCCGTGCCAGAGGTCGTGCCGGTTGAAGGTTATGTGCTCCGCGGCTATGGAGCCGGGAATGAGCACGCCCGTCAGTCCGTTGCCGAGGGGCAGAGCCTCCCGCCATTCCTCATGCGGCCACGAAGCCGGGCGGTTCAGCGTATAGATATGTCTTGACATGTCCGATCCTCCTTGCTGAACGGCCGCCGCCGATATCCGGCGCAGGCCTCGTTCTCTCGTTTCTTTGTTCTCCTGACTCATCAGGTCACCGCGCGTCCGCCACGGCTCGGTACATGGCGAGGATGTTCTCCGGCGGCACGTCCGGGAGGATGTTGTGCTCCTGATTGAACACGAATCCGCCGTCCTTCGAAAAGATCTCGATCCGCTCGCGGCAATGCCTGTAAACCTCCTCCGGCAGAGCGGGATCGGTCCGCAGGCTCACGCCTCCCTGCCCTTTTGTCCAGTCTTTTCCGAATTTCTCCTTCGCGTATCCGGCGAATACGTCCGCGCAGCCTTCAAAGCGCGGCTCGGCGTCGAGCGCGGGGGCAAGACAGATTTTTCCGTTCATGGCGATCTCCTTTTTTTGTGTTCAAATTGCTTTACTTCAAAGTGCTGTTCAATGATAACCCGCCGGGGGGCGGGTGTCAAGGCGGAGGGGTGAAATCCTGCCGGAAAGCTCAGCGCTGTCCGCCCGCCTTCCGTTCTTCCAGAGAACCGAGCGCGCCCTTGACGTACGCCTTCGTCAGCCTTTCGACGGAGATGCCGAAGCGCTCCTCCATCGCGGCGAAAATGTCGAGCGGGACCGTCAGCTCTTCCGGCGGGCACCGCGAGCCGATGTAACGTCCGAGCCCGAAGGCTTCGATCAAAAGCTCCGTCGGCTCAAGATCATCGCTCCACGCTTTCGAGATGCGCTTCAGGCTCTGTGCGGCGTGTTTGTTGTGAACGACGAAGAGGAGGAGCGAAACGGCAAATCCCAGCGCGAGCATCAGAAAGAACGAGATCCACGGGGACCAGAACGCCATCGTCAGATAGAAATCGTTCCACCCTCCCCGTTCCTTGCCGATGAAGACGACCATCACGGAATACACCGCCGCATACGTCCAGAACGGAATGAGGGACAGAAACAAATCCCTGCGCCGGAAGGTGACCCTGGTCTCCACGCACTGAAAGAGGATCACGGTCGCGGTCGGGGTGACGATGTGGAGCCAGGGACTCGTTCCCTCCAGCTTTTCGAGCCCCTGCGTCGGCAGGATGAGCAGAAAAAAGGAGACCATCGTGATCGCGACGGACGCGGCGCCGGCGTACTGAAATACCACGAGCCACCGCGGGAGCACGAAGCGCTTTTTCCGGATGCCCTCGACGGCGAACGGGAGCATGAACGCCGCGCCGGCCGCCGACAACAAATTGGAGAGAACGGTAAAAAAGTGCAGCGCGCTCTCCCCGCCCTCCTCCGTTTCCCCGATCATAATGAAAACCGAGGCGAGGGTGCAGAGAAAAATCAGGATGCTCGCAATCAGCGCCACGATGCTGCGGGTCTCTTCGAGCGCGATCAGGTATTTTTTATGCTTCTTCGCAAGCGGTTTGCCGCGGCTGTCTTCCTCCATGTGACGCCCCCCTTTCCGACGGCGGGAGTGCTGAAAGCCTGCGCGGCGGGGATCACGGAAAAAACGGAACGGGAACCGGAAAAAGATCCCGCGCGCGCAGCCTGTCATTTCTGCATTATTATATCATGCCGGACAGCGGCTGTCAATCGCGCCTTCCCGAAAACAGAAAATCCGGCGAGCGACGCCGAATTCACCGAAAAAGTATTGATTTTTGCGAAAAATCGTGAAAAAATGAATTGGATTACAGGGATTTGCCCGCATCCGCGGATGAATGAGAACCCGCGCACGGCGACCCGCCGAAGAGCGGACTCCCCCTCCGCGCGTGAGGCAGGGAAAGCTGCCCGGCTTGTTTCTTCATCGGTCCGTGGATTTGAGCGGACTTGCGCCGATCGGAATGAAAACCTCAGCGGCGATTCCGGACGGAGACGACGGCGCTGAGTCGTTTGCGAACCACCCGAAGAGGAGGATAGACGTTGGAAATCTATGAGAATCTCGAAATCGAAGTGATCGTCTTTGAAACCGATGACGTGATCGTCACCAGTGTTACCGGCGGCAACAATGACAAGACCGAAACCGAAACTGATATTGTCCTGCCGGAGCTACCCTTATGATGAATTTTTGACCCGGACCGCCGGGCAGGCGGCCGCCAAACGGTCCGTCCCGAGGATCTCCGAGCGTTTTTTGCGCGGCAGGGCGCGGCCCGCCTCAAGGCGGTGGAGAGAACTGCGGAACCGGTCGGAGGTTCCGGCAATCTGCGTGAACGACGCATTAAGTAAATATCGGACCCGGATCGCTTTTGACGATCCGGGTCCGCTGTGTCTTCCGGGGTTTTCGCGCGGCGATTCTCTTCCCTGCGCGGCACGCGGCCTTATACCGGGCAGCGCCTGCGGGGGTGAGTGCCGAGCCGACATGAAGAAGAAATCCGAAACGGTGCTGTGCGGGATGAAGCGCGCCCCGATCATGATCGGAGCACCCTGCGCCGCAGCCTCTCCGAGCATGGAACGTGCATCCGTCGGCAGGCGTCAGCCGTGCGACGACGCGGCGGAGCCGGAGTCTGCGGCGCCGTCGGCTCCCTCCGGCTGGATCGTCACGCGGATTTCCTGCGGGAACTCAGCCCGCGCGGCGACGGATCTCAGCCGGATCAGCCAGTAGGTGTAGTGATCCCGAAAGCTCCAGTACTGCATATCTCCCGGATGGACCAGCACAAGATCATAGCTCTCCCCGTCCGGCGTCGTCAGCGTCGCGAGCTCCTTGTGGGCGGTCGGGTAGAAGCGGTCCGCGTCGTGGGGATGCAGCACGAGCGATGCGAGCAGACCAAGGCCGTTTTTCTCCTGCTCGGGCCGGTCATAGAAGTCGATCCGCAGCTTCGGATCCACCCCCCATTCGCCGGTCTTCGCCGTCACGTTCTCTTCCCACTCCTCGGGAAAGGTCAGCGTAAACAGGGGCTGCCCGCCGGGGGTGCTCCACGTCTGCCGGATCCCGTTCTCCGGCGGAACCCACACGATCGGCCAGCCGCTGAGTTCGGATTCGTCCCACAGCGGGGTCTGCGTGAGGGCCTCGCCGTCGCCTCCCGTGCGCTCGATCCACGTTTTCCTCCAGTCCTTGAGGGCGTCGAAATACCCGTCGAAGGGGATCTCCTGCCCGTTCACGAAGGAGCGGCTGCGCTTTGCCTCGTCGAAGTAATACGGTCCGCACCGCTCCGCGGAGAAGACGGTCTGTGCGGCAAGGGAGCCCGACACCGTCGTGAAGGCGTGGCACTCGACCTTCTTCCACCATTCGGAGCCGTCCATGGAGATGAGATAGGTCTCACTTCCGAACGTGAAGAAGTCCCCGTAGAAGCCATCGGCCAGGTCCGGATCGTGGGCTCCGATCTGCGCGCACCAGAAGCCGGAGGGATCGGCGTTGAGAGAAGCCGGGATCCCCTCGAGGGTCGTATGGAACGCGCGGACCGTTCCGTAATTCCGGCTGTATTCGTAAATGTCCAGCGGATAACTGTTCTCCGTCGGCATCCGGTAGACCACCAGCTCGTTGTACCCGTCGCGGTTCAGGTCGATCCGCCGGGTCGCGTAGGCCGCGAGGTAGGAACTCATGTCCTCGAGCTCGTAGTGCTCCGCGAGGAAGGCGTCGTAGGCGGCATCGATCTGCTCCCGCGTCCGGAGCTGGGCTTCCTGCCGCTCGGCCTCCTGACGTTCGTGCATCTCTTCCGGTTTCTCCGCGGTCATTTCCGCGGATTCACCGGGCTGTGACGGTGAAGCAGGGTCGGCGGGCTTCTGGGGACCGCCGACGGAAAGCACGATGGCAAGATCCCCTTCTTCCACTTCTTTCAGACCGAAGGAGCTCTTCTTGATTTCGGGAAAGTCCACGTGAACGCGCAGGATCCTGCCGTCCGGGAGTTCTACGCTGAATCCCCCTCCCCTCGGGCCGATCACGCCGCCGCTGAGCAGATTTCCGAGAGGATGCAGTCCGAGAAACGTCGCCGTCTTCTCAAGAGCCCAGTCGACGAGCCTCACCGACCGTCCCTCGGTTCTGAACACTGCGACTCCGAAGGTATAGGAGATCTGGTCTGCGTCGTAATATCCGAGCTCGCGGCTCTCCTCCTCCGTCAGGCCCGCGAAAAACGCGAAGACCGTAAACGGTGTCCCGTTGTCCTCCGAAAACTGAATGGGAAAAATGTCACGCCCGACAGGAGCCCGCAGCGAGTGTCCGAGAAAATCGAGCTTCGCGCCTGCCGATGTCTCGTCTCTGTTCACGGGATCGATTTTCAGGCGGCAGAGGATTCTGCATTCTCCCGATTCGAAGCTGACGCCTTCACCGATCGAAGCCGCGTAGAATTCGCCGTCCTCTGTCGAGAAGAGGATCCATCCGCTCGCAGCATCTTTGACCGGGTACAGAAGCGCGTCCCTGATCCGGGGGATATCCGCTCCGGTCTGTTCGAGGAGCCACTTCGAAAGGTTTTCTGTCCCGACCGCCTCGGGTTTGTCCGACCTGCCGTACCAAGCCTCAGCGAAATCATTGATCCAGAACGACCCGTCCCCGGCGATCTCAAAGCGGTAGTCCGCGATCTGCGCGGTCGCTTCGGGATCGGGGTCTTTAAAGAAATACATCACCTCGTCCACCGCATAGCGGGTGTACGGCAGCGCGTCCGGAGTGTCCGGGGTCTCATCGGCTTCTCCCGTACCGCCGGAGAACCGGATCGAGCATTCGCCGACGTATTCCGTCTTCCCGAAGAGGGTCTTTTTCTTTTCCGGAAAACTCACCTCTGCCGTGAGCGTCCGCCCGTCGGGGAGGGTGAGCAGACAGGAGCCGTCGGGCTGCCCTTCGACTGCCCAAAGCACCCGGCCGTCCCCTTCGAAAACCGCGTCCTCCACCAGCGCCCACGTGAGAAGCCGGACGGAATTCTCCTTCGCTTCGAAGACGGCGAGCCCCGGCCTTTTCGCCGTCCGCGCTTCGTCATAGTCCGGCGTCATGATGAGTTCCTTCATCTCCTCCGTCGTCAGACCGGCGGTGAATGCCGCGACAACATAGGGAGAACGCCCGGTTTCAAGGAACTCCACGTGTTTGATCTGCCGCCCGACAGGTCCGTACAGCGAGTAGAGACAATACTCGACGTCAAGCGGGGTGGGTTCCTCCCCCGGATATTCGTTTTTCAAGCGGGCGAGCCAGTGCACGGAGCGGGCTTCGCCGGATTCCATAGAGACGGAAGCAAGCCAGACACCTCCGGACGAGGTCGAGAAAAAGAGCCAGCCGCTCGTGTCTCCCTCACGGGCTTCGATCGCGGCGTCCGTGATCCGTCCGGTCTTCACCCCGGTCTGCTCTTTGACGAACTCCGTCAGACCTTCCGTTTCCAAGGGCTCGACGGATCCGTTGTTTTCCCAGCCGATGGTGTCCGAGTCCGCGAAACGGACCCCGAGCGAACCGTCCCCGGCGATCATGAAGCGCAACTGCTTCACCATGTCCGGCGTCCGCTCGTCATGATAAAACGGCACGTCGTCCACCCGATAGCGGGAATACGGCAGACTCGTGTCCCGCGCCGTCGGATTCACCGCCAGAACGACGGCAGAGAGAACCAGCACGATCCCCGCAGCGATACTCACCCACAGGACGGGCTTTTTGTACCGCATGATGTTCTTCACGCGGCTGCCGGTCTCCCCTTCCCCGAACGCCAGCACCGGTCCCGCGCTGCGCCCGTGAGAGGCAAACCGAACGAGGGTCTTCGAATAGGCGGCACGGATATCGATGGGGGCCCGGTTCAGCACCGCCTCGTCGCAGGACATTTCCATGTCCTTCCCGGACAGGCGGAACGCCAGCCACACGAGGGGATTGAACCAGTGCAGGCTCAGCGCGGCAAAGGAAAGCAGCCGCCAGAGCGGATCAAGCCGCCGGATGTGAGCCCTCTCATGCTCGGCGACGCAGGCCTTCTCCACCGGTCCGAGCCCGGCGGGCAGATAAACGCGGGGGGAGAAGAGCCCGAAGACGAACGCCGTGTTTGCCCGGTCCGTCTCGTAAAGATTCCCGCCGGCGGGAACAGCCTCCCGCAGCTTCCGCTTTAAGAGTGCGCAGGAGACGAGGTTCCATACGATCATCGCGGCAGCTCCCGCAAGCCAGACGAAGGGAGCGGCGAGCAGGACGCGGTCCCAAAAGCCGGCGCGGCCCTTCCCTTCCGCCGACTCAGCCAAGACGGACGAGGAGTTTTCACCGCCCTCCGACGCCGACGGACGAGCCGCCGCGGGATCGGGCGCGTAGACTTCGGATGCGGACCCGCCCGCGCCGACCGCCGGGGCCGCGTGAGAAACAGTACCCTCCGAGGGCTCGGAAACATAGGACGGCTCCGCGCTGTTCCACGCTGATTGTGACGTCTCTTGAAGTTGAAACTTCGGCCGGTCTTCAAATGGCAGCGAAACCTCCATCGGGATGCCGAAGGGCGTGAGCAGGCGGAAGAGCACCACTGCCCAGAGCAGCCACGACCAGCGCTTCGGCGCTTTTTTCAGGAGCAGGCGGATCAGCAGCACCGCAAGGATCGCGATCGCCCCCGTCAGGCTCATGTTGAGTACGGCAAGAAAAACATCGGTCACGAGCTCACCCCCTTTTGCCGTTTTCGTCGATGAATCTCAGCAGCGCGTCCACTTCTTCGTCCGAGAGCTTCTTCCCGCGCGAGAACGCCGTCAGAAAACGCGGAAGCGACCCGCCGAAGGTCTCGTTCACGAACTGCTCGGATTGCTTCGCGCGAAATTCCTCCCTGGTCATGACGGCACGGACTTCCCCGTCGTCGTTTCGGAACAGTCCCTTTTGACACAGCCGCCTCAGGACGGTGTAGGTCGTGGACTTCTTCCAGCCGAGGGCGGCTTCTGCCAGCTTCACCAGTTCCCCCGAGGACAGGGGTTCTTTCTCCCAAATAAGATCCGCAAATTTCGCTTCGATTTCGCCCAGCGCACAGTCATTCATAATGCTGCCTCCTTTTTGGTTTACATGCAGTAGACCTTCTGCGTATAGTTTACAGCATGTAAACCGATTTGTCAAGAGGTTTCCGAAGATTTTTTTGTGTTTTTTCGGGAGAGGAGACGGAAATCCTTTCAGAGGACTCTTGAAAAAGGATGAAAAACCTGGCCGGCCGCCGCGCAGGCTCCGAGAAAGTCCGAGTCTGCGTCGTACCCTTTGATCTCGCCGCGGCATGCCGACTCCGGTAAACGGGGGACGGATAAAAAAAGGAAAAGACCGGCAAAAAAGTCAAGCGTCGGAGCAGAGGCGCGGTGCCTCGGGCACAGGGGAGAATGATGATTCGCCGAAATCCTCGAGGCGCAAGGAAAAAACTCTCGTGAGGTGCGATTGACGGAGGTGATCGCCTATGCTATACTATTGTTACAATATGAGACACCGTTATTTCAACTCCCGGAGGATTCGATATGAAACTGATTATCGGCGAAAACATCAGACGTCTCAGACTGGCAAAGGACCTGACGCAGGAAGCGCTTGCCGAAGAGCTCGGCGTCTCCCCGCAGACCATCAGCCGCTGGGAAGGCTGTTCGAGTTACCCGGACGTGGAGCTGCTTCCAGAGATCGCC
Organism: Clostridia bacterium; assembly: GCA_017540175.1. GTDB lineage: Bacteria > Bacillota > Clostridia > Oscillospirales > CAG-272 > UMGS1696. The sequence goes on from JAFYBN010000064.1 coordinate 25,837, forward strand.
GGATACTTCGATATATCGGTTGACGCTTTGATTGGAGCGGACATTGTGAGGCAGCAGGCACATCTGAAAGCCGGCATCCGGATGATCCATGAAGAAAAGGATCCGGAAAAGCGTATTCAATTGGCAGAGCAGCTTTGCAGAGAACACCCGCAGTCACCGCGCGCCTGGATTACTTTATTCAATGTGCTTGTAGATGAATCTTACTCTGAAGATTCAAGTGATATATCCAATACCCGCTATTCGGAAATAAAAAAGACGGCAGAGAAAATCTTTACATTGTCAAGAGAAAACCGTATTGATTACGACAGCACCGTTCGCCGTCTGATCGAAATAGCGCCGCCGGAAGATGTGCAGAACCTTCTCGACCGTTACGCGAACGCCTATGATCTGTCCAGGGGCGGTTTGCTCGAACACAGACACAAAGAGCGAGAAGAATGGACCATGTATGAAGTCTGGAGACAGAACAATCTGCTCCGCGAGCTTCGGTGGTGGATGCAGGCCAGGTTTCGTAAACAATACGGTAATCCCCCCGAGACTGACGTTTGGGCGATGACGACGCTGCTGCGCTTCCTCAATCTGCTGACCGGGTACGAAGGAGACGCCCTCATCGATCCGACGCCCGATCTCTGGTTCAGCGACAAGCAGATGCTTGCGGAGTTTCTGGCCAACGCTCAGGCGCTATGCGGTCAGGTCGACAAGGCGTGCAGAACGCTGGAAGAAATGCTGGACCTGATCGAAAACTGCGTTTCCCTGCCGTTGGGAACAACGATGACGTATCGCTGCCCTGTGTTGGATACATTCCGGTACAAAGTCACGGGGCATCCGGACCCTATAGAAAAAGAAGCTGTCGTACAGTTGCAAATGATCGCGCTGGACAGTCAGGGTGAATGCTTCGGAGAACAAGAAAACGCTATAGCCGATCTTGAATTCACCAAACCGGGGATCAAAACCGGAGTGAACACAATGGAAGGGTTTGAACTCATCCGTGAAAATCCGAAATTCAAAGAAATCGTTGAAAGAGCGAAGAGACTGCTCAAATGAACAGTCAATATCCAGGGAAAAACCAATGAATACAACATCCAATAAAAGATCAACCCTGAAACTTGCTTTGAAGACCTACCGGGAAGCGTGGAGGATATCGCCCGAGACGGTTTCGCTGAATCTCGTCAGCATGTTCCTCTGGGGTGTCTGCTTCTCCTTCGCGGTGATCTGGCTGAACCGGTCCATCGTCGCCGCCGTCACGGAAAAATACAGCGTCCCCGCTGCCGTGGTCTGCATCCTCTCCCTGTTCTTCATCGGATTCGCGCAGAAGCTCCTGAATGTCCTCACGAAGCTGCTGACGGAAAAAGTCAACCTGACGTTCCGCATCCGGGACGAGAACAACATCATCAAAAAGGTTGAGAAGATCCGCTATGACCTTCTGGAAAGCCCTGATTTTTACGATCAGTTTTCCCTGGTCAGCCACAGCGTTTCCTCTTCGATCCTCCAGTTTTCGGGCGACGCGCACACCGTTCTCGTTCAAATCGTCAATCTCGTCGTCTGCGTCGTCATGCTGGCGGAGCATCGGGCATGGCTCGGGATCGCGCTGGCTTTCCTTGAGATGGGGTACATGGCTCTCGAGCTGAAATACTACGGTTTTCAGGGCAAGCTGCGCCGGAAGGACGCCTCCGCCAAGAGAAAGATCAAGGAGCTCAAAAACATCATCCTTGAGAGGAATACGGTGATCGACACCAAGCTGAACGATTCTTCCGATTTCCTCATAGATAAGATGAACGAATCGTATGACGCGCTCTATCAGTCCCACTCCCGGAAAAACCGGACCAGAATCCTGATCAATACCTGGGAGGACGCCTATAAGCACATCCGCAACGCGGCAGTCCTGCTTGTCTATCTCTCAAAGGTCCTGAGAGGGAGTCTGACCCTCGCGGACTATACGTTCATCACCGGGATCATCACAAAGGCCGCGGACGCCGCGGAAGCGCCGGTTTCGTATTTCGGCATCCTGCTCGACGATCTCAACTATGTAAACGAATACTTTGATTTCATGGAACTCCCGGAAGAGCACATCGGGCGGGAGGACGTCGGCGATCCCGCTGTCCCCCATGAGATCACGGTGAAGGATTTCTCGTTCCGATATCCGAACCGTTCGGAAAACGCGCTCACAAACATCAACCTGACCGTCAAACCGGGGGAGGTCCTTGCCATCGTGGGAGAGAACGGAGCGGGCAAGACGACGCTCGCAAAGAATCTGCTCGGCCTCTACGAATCCTACGAGGGATGCCTCGGCATGGACGGGATCGATTACAGGGAGATTTCCACCCGTTCCATCTACGATCAGTTTTCCATCGTCATGCAGGACTATATGAAATATCCGTTTACCCTGAAGGATAATATCGTCATCAGCGACCCGGAACGGGAAGAGACGGAAGGGAGTCTGAACATTGCGATGCGTTCCGTGGACGGAGAAGGGATCCTCTCACGCCTGCCGGAGGGATACGATACCGTATTGAGCAAGGAAACGGACGAGGACGGGACCGATCTGTCGGAGGGTCAATGGCAGAAGGTCATGCTCGCCCGCGCGTTGCACCGGAACAGAGGGATCGTGCTCTTCGACGAACCGACCGCGTCCCTCGATCCGATGGCGGAGGAAACCTTCTATAGGAACGTCATCGACAACCTTGGAAGGGACGGCAAAACGATCATTATTATCACGCACCGTCTGGCATGTACGGCTTCCGCGGATCGTGTAATCGTGCTGAACGGCGGGAAAATCGTGGAGGAAGGAAACCACGAAGAACTCATGAAGCGAAACGGGAGATACGCTGAAATGTACCGCGTACAGGCGGAAGGCTACCTTTCCGGGAACGCGGAAGGCCCCCTTTGCGCAAACGCAGAAGGAAGGGAGGACGGGGACCAATGATGCTCAAACGACTCGGCTTTATCGTTAAGCTGGAATGGAAATACGCCCGTCTTGCTTTTCTCTGGGATGTGGCGGAAAAGATCATCTCGACCCTATCCTCCCTTGCGATCCCGTACATCATGAAGCTCGCGGTCGATACGGTCATTACACAGGATCCGTCTCTTCTGCCGCGGCTGATTTTCCTGATCGCGCTGACGCTCGGGGTCAATCTGATTTCCACCGCCGTGTACAGCGCGACCGTATATTACCGTCAGGACTACATTTTCACCCGCGACGTCAAATTCAAAAACGATCTCTATCGGAAAGCGGTGAAGGTTTCACCGGAGTGCTTCGAGCGGAGCGAAACCTACGACACCTATGCGAGAGCGACGGAAATCGAGCTTGACAACATCCACAGCGCGTTCTCTTCACTGGGAAGCATTGTTTTTCAGATCGTGTCCATTGCCGCCGTCGCGGGGATCATGATCTCCTACAACCCGGTGATCGCCCTTGTCTATCTGCTGGCCTATATCCCGCTTCTCTGGGTGAAGCTCCATATCCAGAAGAAGCTGCATCGGTTCAAGGTGGATACCACGGCGGAAAACCGGAAGAAGGACGCGATGTTCGAGTTCATCCACGACAAGAAAGCCGTCGCGGAGCTGAAAGTCTTTCATGCCTTCGATTTTGTGATCGAGAC
>JAFYBN010000065.1 GCA_017540175.1 Clostridia bacterium
GCTGAACGCGCCCGTGTAATGCGCGTTTATGAGCGCATGAGGAAATTCGCGCGGGCGCGAATTTCCAAGTTTCGGCTGCAGCGTATTTAGTTCGCGCTGAATCTGTTCAAGTCCAGTCCCCTTGACACTTGCTGTTCGCCGACAAGTACCGCTGAATAGGTGAGAGGAGTGAAGCTGCGCTGTCGGAGCCGCTCCGGTGATGATAGAAGCACAGATGTAATGGCCAAGGGGACCCGCACAGCGCGACTGCGTCGGCGCAGGGGGCATGCGGCCTGAGCTGCCCCTCCGTGCCGCCGCCCGCGCAGGGCAATATCTCGTACTACAAACACGGAAGTTCGCCGCGCCGAGTGCGACAGCGTCGGCACGGCAGTCGCGCTGCGCGCGAATTCCACGAGTTCGCAAAGCGAACTCGTGCGCAGCGTTTGTTTCCTTAAAGCCCTCTCCGTCACCGTCTGACGACGGTGCCACCTCTCCCACGCGCCAAGTGCGACAGCGTCGGCACGGCAGTCGCGCTGGCGAGGCAAGAGGTCAACCCACATCGACGCAGTCAGGCTGGGCAATACAAATCCGTAATTCCAAACACGGAAGTTCACCGCGCCGACGCAGTCGCGCTGCGCGAACTCGGGCGAAGCGTTTGTTCCATTAAAACCATGCGGCACGAGCAAACTCCATCTCACCGCCGTCGGGCGCCCCCGCCCCCGCGAGCGAATAAATCCCAAACTCCCCAAACTTTACCCCAATCCCCCCGGATTCCCCCTTGTATTTTCTTTCATAATATGGTAAAATATCAGAATGAAAACACGCGCGGCATGCGCTGACCCCCGCCGCGCGGAACGAACCAAACGAACCATTTGAAACGAACGGAGCGTGAAAACCCATGGAATACCGTATTTCCGATAAGCTCGCGGCGCTGAAGCCCTCCGCCATCCGCGAGATCTTCAAATCCCTAACCGACCCCACCATCATCAGCTTCGCCGCCGGGAACCCCTCCCCGCTGTCCTTCCCCGCCGCGGACCTCGCCGAGATCGGCGCGGATATCTTCGCCCATCAATCCACCGCCGCCCTCCAGTATTCGATCACCGAGGGCTATCCGCCCTTCCGCGCCGCCGTGCGGGACCGCATCCGCGAAAAGTTCGGCATCGGACGCGAGGGTGACGAGCTCATCATCACGACCGGCGGTCAGCAGGGCATCGAGCTCTGCTGCAAGGCAATGTGCAACGAGGGCGACGCGGTGATCTGCGAGAACCCCTCCTTTATCGGCGCGCTCAACGCCTTCCGCTCGAACGGCGCGCGCACGATCGGTGTGCCGCTTGCCGAAGAGGGCATCGACCCCGAAAAGCTCGAGTGCGTGCTCAAAAACGAGCCCCGCGCGAAGATCCTCTACGTCATACCCACCTTCCAGAATCCCGCGGGCGTGACCTCCACCCTCGAAAACCGCAAAAAGGTCTACGCGCTCGCGAAGAAGTACGGCGTGCTCATCCTCGAGGACAACCCCTACGGCGAGCTACGGTTCGCGGGCGAGGATGTGCCGACCTACAAGTCCTTCGACGAGGACGGCATCGTCATGTACTGCTCGTCCTTCTCGAAGATCCTCTCGGCGGGCATGCGCATCGGCTACGTGTGCGGCCCCGAAGAGGTCGTCTCGAAGATGGTCGTCGCGAAGCAGGTCGAGGACGTGCACACGAACATCTATTTCCAGATGCTGTGTTACCGCTATATGACGGAGCGCGATCTTGACGCGCACATCGCCGAGATCCGCAAGCTCTACGCCCACAAATGCGGGCTCATGCTGTCCGAGCTCGACCGCCATATGCCGAAATCGGTGAAATACACCCGTCCCGAAGGCGGACTCTTCATCTGGTGCACGCTTCCGGGCGGCGCGGACTCCGCACCCTTCATCAAGAAGGCGCTCGAGAGAAAGGTCGCGGTCGTGCCGGGCACGGCGTTCAACTGCGACACATCGGCGCCCTCCGATTCCTTCCGCCTCAATTATTCGACTCCCTCGGACGAGGACATCACGCGCGGCATCGCCATCCTCGGCGCGCTCGCTTCCGAAATGTTCGGGGACTGATACCGCCCGCGCCCGGGACGCGCGGAAACGCGTATTATACGGGCAAACAGACCGAGGAGGTAAGCCATGTTTATCGATAAAATCAGGATTCACGTAAAAGCCGGGAGCGGAGGAAACGGCGTCGTCTCCTTCCGGCGCGAAAAGTATATCGCGAAGGGCGGTCCGGACGGCGGAGACGGCGGCAACGGCGGAAACATCGTCTTCCGGATCGACGAGGGCTCGAACACCCTGCTCGCGTTCCGCTACAAGCGCAAATTCGTCGCCGAAAACGGCGGGGACGGCGCGGGCTCCAAATTTCACGGCGCGAACGGAGCGGACACCGTCATCCTCGTGCCGCGCGGGACCCTCATCCGCGACGCCGAAACGAATAAGATCATCCACGACATGAGCGGGGACGAGGATTTCATCCTCTGCCGCGGCGGGCGCGGGGGCTGGGGCAACCGGCACTTCGCGACGCCGACCCGTCAGGTCCCGCGCTTCGCGAAATCCGGACTTCCGGGCGAGGAGCGCGAGATCATCCTCGAGCTGAAAATGATCGCGGACGTCGGGCTCGCGGGACTGCCCTCCGCGGGGAAATCCTCCCTGCTCGCGGCGCTGTCCTCCGCGCGTCCCAAGATCGCGGAATACCACTTCACGACCCTCGAGCCGAGCCTCGGCGTGGTGTCCACGGGCGGGGAATCCGGCTTCGTGATGGCGGACATCCCCGGGCTGATCGAGGGGGCGTCCGAGGGCGCGGGACTCGGCCACGCGTTTCTGCGCCACATCGAGCGCTGCCGGATGCTCGTACAGGTGGTGGACATCTCCGGTCGGGAGGGAAGAGCCCCCGCGGACGATTTCGACACGATCTGCGCGGAGCTTGAGAAATTCTCTCCCACCCTTGCGTCCCTGCCCCGGCTCGTCGCGGCGAACAAGGCGGATCTTCTCGTGAACGGGGAAGAGGAATTCCATCTCCTGCCCGAGCTGAGCGAGGAATGCGCCGAGCTCGAAAAGCGCGCCGCCGCGCGCGGATACGAGGTCGTCTATATCAGCGCGGCGCAGAAGCTCGGGCTGAAGACGCTTGTGGACAAGATCGCCGCCATGCTCCGCGGTCTGCCCCCGGTGACGGTCTATGAGACCGAGATCACCCCGGAGGACGAGGCGGACGATCTGCCGTCGGCGGAGAACGTGACCATCACGCGCGCGCCCGACGCCTCCTTCCATGTGGAAGGCGCGTGGATCGACGCGCTGCTCGGCAGAGTGAACTTCGACGACCGCGAATCGATCATGTACTTCGAGCGCTGCCTCACGAAATACGGCATCATCGACCGGCTGCGGGAGGCGGGCTGCGAGGAAGGCGACGAGGTCTATATCGGCGACCTTTCGTTCGATTTCGTGGACTGAGGTCGGGTGTGGAGAGCTTTTTCTCCCACGCGCTCCGGAAATCTTTTGACAGACCCGACCGGCGGACATTATGAGACCGGATCCTTTTGAGGCTTTATGAAAGACCGTTTCCGGGACGTGCCCCGGAGAAAAACAAAGCAGGCGGAGAGCGGACGCTTTTTCCGAAGTCTCCCCTCCGTCTGACCGACAAAGGAGGTTTTTCCATGAAAACTCTGCGTGTGATCGCTCTTCTTCTCGCCGCCGTCCTGCTCCTGCCCCTTTTCGCCGCCTGCGGCGAATCGAAGGAGAATACCGACGGTCCGGCCAAAACCGGAGAGCCGGCGACGGCCGACGGGGCTTCCCACTCCGCGGGTGACGAAATCGAAACCGAGGCCGACGACGGCAAATCGCATACCGAGCTGCCCGCCGATCTCAACTTCGGCGGCGCGTCCTACCGCATCCAGAACATCGAATGCGCGTCCTATTACGACACCATCATCGCCCTCGAGCAGACCGGCGACAAGCTGAACGACGCGATCTACGACCGCGACGCCCGGCTGATGACCGACATGAACTTCGTCTTCGAGGAAGTCGTCGTGCCGAATGACTCGGCGGTGAACACCATCCGGCAGATCGTGTCGTCCGGGGACGACGCCTTCGAGCAGTACGTATCCGTCGACTGGCGCGGCTACACGCTGGCGCAGGAAGGGATCGCGCTGCCGATCTCCGCACTGCCCTATGTGGACGTGACCAGGGAATACTGGGCGCAGTCCATCCACAAGGACATGTCCATCCGCGGCAAGCTCTACTATGCCTTCGGCGACCACAACCTTTCGACCTATGACAGCGTCAACCTCCTGCTCTTCAACAAATCCATCGCGGCGGACCTCAGTCTCCGGGACCATTACGAAGCGATCCTTGAAGGCGCGTGGACGCTCGATCTCATGCAGGCAAACATGATGCTCGCCACAAATGACGCAAACGGCGACGGCCAGTGGACCGACGCGGACACCTACGGCATCACGTCCGCTTCGAAGCAGGTGCTCCCGTGCTTCTGGATCGCGGCGGGACTGCGCTGCATCGACAAGGACGAGGAGGACGTTCCCTATTTCGCCCTGTCCGGCAGCGAGAAATTCGAAGACCTCTACCAGCGCATCCTCTCGATGATGCACAACGACCATCTGCTCTTCATGTCCGACAGCCTGCCGGATTACGCGAACAACACGGTCTTCATCGGCGGCACCATCCTCTACAACATCGTCCGCACGGCGTTTCTGCACTTCTACCGCGACATGGACATCGACTACGGCATCATCCCCTACCCGAAGTACGACGAGACGCAGGAAACCTATTACAGCCGGACGGAAGGCGCGTACATCCACATTTATCCGATCACGCTGACCCAGTACGAGCTCGCGGGCGCGGTCACGGAAGCGATGGCGTGCGAATCGCGCAACATGGTCATTCCGGTCTACTACGACGAGGTGCTGAAATCGAAATACACCCGCGACCGCAACTCAACCGCCATGCTCGATCTGATCTACGGCAACCGATTCTACGACCTCGGCGACACCCTCTTCTGCTCCGTCATCCGCGACGGCGTGTTCGCGGGCAAGTTCAAGGAAAACGACAAGAACCTCCAGAGCACGATCAAAATGGTTTCGAAGATGGCGGAAAAGACGATCAAGAACTACGTCAAGGCGTTCGACAAGCTGGAGGAATCGGCGGGCTGACGGATTCAGCGTCCGAGGCATACGCAGCTTCCCGCCGCGGCCCATATCACAAGGAGGATACTAACATGAAAAAACTCACAACCCGTTTGACATCGCTGCTCATCCTGCTCGCCCTCGTCCTCACCGCCTGCTCCGGCGCGACGGAAAACGCGCAGACGGAAACGGAGGGGAAGGACGCGCTCTCCCCTGCCGTACCGACGGATGCTTCCGCTCCGGCGGCGGAGGAAGAAGAGACGGAGGAGAGCATCCCCGAATACCCCTATGAAACGGCGGATCTCGGCGGGAAAACCTTCACCTTTCTGAACGTCGCCGACAATCTGTGGCAGGGGACATTCCATGTGCTTGACTACGAAGAGGAATCCGGCGAGGGCGTCAGCGACGCGCTGTTCCGCCGCGCCCGTATGACCGAAGAGGTCTTCAACTGCACGATCAACGTCGAAAAGCCCTCGGGCGACATCGGTCAGGTCTATCAGACCCTCGGCCGCGCGGTCACCGCGGGCGACGCCGCCTATGACGCGGCGTACGTCGGGCTCGCCTCGTTCGGCGACGCCCTGAGCGGAGAATACGGCATCAACCTGCGCGACATCGAAACGCTGCGGATGGACGAGCCCTGGTGGAATCAGATGTTCATCGAAAACATGACGCTGAACGGATGCCTCTTCGCCTCCATCGACTATGTGTGCATGATGGGCTACGGGTATTCGAACGTGCTGTTCTTCAACCAGCCCCTCTTCATCGACCGCGGCATCCCCCTTCCTTACGATCAGGTCCGGGAGGGCACGTGGACGTACGACGCCATGTACGCGGATATGGACGCGGTCGTCGATCTGAACGGGGAGGATGCCTTCCGGCCGACCGACTCGAACTCGACCGCCCTCTGGGGTTACGCCATCCAGCACAAGGAAGGCACGATGGTCATGCTCGACGGCTCCGGTGAATTCCTCGTCACGCGGGACGCCGACGGACAGCCGGTCCTGCGCTCCGATTTCGAACGGCTCCACTCCGCGTATTCGCGGCTCTGCGAGATGTTCTCGCAGGACGGCTACTGCCTGAACGCGAACGGTCCCGCCATGAACGCGTTCGTCCGCGGGGACGCGCTGTTCTTCCAGACGGCGCTCGGCGTCGCGGCGGATACCTTCCGCGAAATCGAATTCGCGTACGGCATCCTGCCCCTGCCGAAGTATGAGGAATCCCAGAAAGACTACTACACGATGATCTCCGAATACACCCTCGCCCTGCAGATCCCGAAGACCGTCGCCGACCCCTCCGTCTCCGGCAGGGTGATCGACTTCATGGCGTACCACGGGTATTACGACATCGTCCCAGTCATGCAGAACACGTTCTGCTACAAGGGCATGCGGGACGAGGACTCCATCGAGATGATGAACATCACGCTCGACACGATGACGGTGGACTTCGGGTATCTGTACGGCTGGACGAAGGATTCCGTCAATACGCTCGCGACCAACATCGCGGACGGAAAGGACACCTTCGCCTCCTCCATGAAATCCGCCGAAAAGATGACCAAGCGGCAGATCGAGAACACGATGAAGAAGTGGGCGAAGCAGTAAGTCCGACCTTTGAGTTACCCCCTCTCCGTCACCTTCCGCGGCGGTGCCGCCTTCTCCCACGCGCCGAGTGCGACAGCGTCGGCACGGCAGTCGCGCTGGCGAGGCAAGGGATGCAACGTTCCTACTTGGCTCCCCCTTGGGGGAGCTGGAAGCTGACTGAGAGGGTTTATTCATTCGTAATTCACAATTCATCATTCTTAATTCAGAACTTCCCACTGCAGGAGACATCCCATGCTGACAAAAGACGAGGTTCGCGCCGCGATCCGATTCGGGCATCCTCCCCGCCCGCCCCGCGCGTTCACGAAATGGTGGGGCGAGGGGCTCGGGGCGCAGTACGGCGCGCAGCTTTCCCGCTTTGACCGCTACGAAGAAGACGTCGTGGTCGTTCCGTTTCCCACGCCGTCCTTCACGCCGCGGGACGACGGTTTTTACTGGCGTCTGCCCGAGATCGACCGTTCCCGGATCACGGGCATGGATTCCGCCGCCGCGCTCCCGGACTGGGACGATCTGCCCGCCCTGCTCGCGGACCTGCCCGATACCGACGCGCCGGGGCTCTTCGACGGAGCGGTGCAGACGGCGGCAAAGGCGCGCGCGGAGGGGAAGTACGTCCTCATCCACCATTGGTCCCTCATGTACGAGCGCATCTGGAACTTCCGCGGGATGCAGCAGCTCCTCATGGACTATTACGATTACCCCGACGAGGTCCACGCCCTGCACCGCGCCGTGTGCGATACGGAAAAGAAGCTCTTTCTGCGTGCGGTGCGCGAGGTGGAGCCCGACGGGTACATGATCAGCGACGACCTCGGGACGCAGCGCTCCCTCATGATGAGCCCGCCCGTCTTCCGGGAATTCATCAAGCCCTATTACAAAGAACTGTGGGGACTCGTCCGGGAGAACGACGTCGACGTCTGGCTGCACACCTGCGGCAACGTGAGCGAGATCATCGGCGATCTCATCGAATGCGGCCTCTCCGTTCTGCATCCGATCCAGAAGCGCACGATGGACTGGAACGAGACCGCTGCAAGGTGGAAGGGAAAGATCGCCTTCTGGGTCGGCATGGATGTGCAGGACACGCTCATCAACGCCTCCCCGGAGGACGTGCGCCGCGAGGTGCGGCTGATGCGGGACACGTTCGACTCCCCTGCGGGCGGCTTCCTCTACGCCGCCGGAAACGGGATCGTCGGCGGGACCCCGCTCGAAAACATCGAAGCGTTTCTCAACGAATGCCTCGTTTACGGGAACTGAAGACCGCAAAAGCGGAAGCATGAATAACGACATCTCAGAATGCGGAAAGGACAACCGATATGCTTGAAGAACTGAAACAAGAGGTTTACGAGGCCTGCATGAAGATCCCCGCGTGGAATCTCGCGATCTTTACCTGGGGCAATGTCTCCGGCATCGACCGGGAAAAAGGGCTCGTCGTCATCAAGCCCTCCGGGGTGGAGTATCCCGATCTCGCGCCGGAGCTTTTCCCGGTCGTCGATCTGGAGACCGGAAAGCGCGTGGAGGGGGATCTCAATCCCTCGTCCGACACGCCGACCCATCTGGAGCTCTACCGCCGTTTCCCCGCGCTCGGCGGCGTGACCCACACCCATTCGACGTGGGCGGTGATCTACGCGCAGGCGGGCCGCGGCATCCGTCCCTACGGCACGACGCACGCGGATCACTTCGGCGGCGAGATCCCCTGCACCCGCGCGATGACGGCGGAGGAGATCACGGGCGAATACGAGCTTGAGACGGGCAAGGTGATCTGCGAGACCTTCGAGCGGCTGGGACTGGATCCCATGCGCATCCCCGCGGCGCTCGTGCGCGCGCACGGTCCCTTCACCTGGGGAAAGAGCCCGATGGATTCGGTGGAGTGCGCGATGACCCTCGAAGCGGTGGCGGACATGGCGTTCCACACGGAAATCCTCGCGGCGGCCCCCCGCCTGCCGGACATGGACAACACTCTGCTGCACAAGCACTTCGACCGCAAGCATGGGCCGGGGGCGTATTACGGGCAGGGGAAGAAATAAACGGAAACGGAAACGGAAAAGGAAGCCCGCGGGCTTCCTTTTCCGTTTCCGGTTACGGGCTTTCCGCGAACGCGGGGTTTTTGTACTTTGCTTTCATAGTTCTCTGGAGTTGACCCCTTGCCTCGCCAGTGCGACTGCCGTGCCGACGCTGTCGCACCGGTGAGGCAAGGGGATGACCTTCTCTTTGAGCGGTTCCGCAGACTCCATCAAGAACGTGCGGCGTGAGCAGAATTCCCCCTCCCCCAGCCCGTTTTCCTCCCACGAAAACACAAAAAACTCTGTACAAACCCGCCGTTTCATGGTATAATGAAAGAAATCGTCCGTGCCCGGCAGGACTGCCGCCGCGCGGCGCGAAGGAGGCGGAAAGCGTGAACATCCCGAAAATCAGCGTGGGCGATATCCTGACGCTTAAAAAGCAGCACCCCTGCGGCTCGCTCGAATTCGAGGTCCTTCGCGTCGGGAGCGATATCCGCATGATCTGCCGCGGATGCGGACGCGACCTCACCCTCCCGCGGGAAAAGGTCGAAAAGGCGATCAAAAAGATCACCGCGCCCACGGCTGGGGAGGAAACGCCATGACCGAGCTCTCGACCTCGCCAAAGACCCGGCGGACGACGCTCTTTCTCTGCTTCGCCGTGCCCGCGCTTCTCATGGCCGTGACGTATTTCGCCCTCGGCGTGACGCCCTTCGGCAAGAAATCCGTCCTCGTGCTCGACCTCAACGCGCAGTACATCTACTTTTTCGAAGAACTGCGCGAGATCCTGACGGGCGGCGACTCGATCGTCTATTCCTTCAAGCGCGCGCTCGGCGGGGAATTCATGGGCATTTTCGCCTATTACCTTTCGAGCCCCTTTTCCCTCATTGTCGCGCTCTTTCCGAAAAAGCTCATTCTCGAAGCCATGTTCACGATGCTCGTCGTGAAATGCGGCTTCACCGGGCTGACCTTCGGATACCTCATCCAGAAGAAATTCGATTTCCGCCGCTCTGTCACCGTGATGTTCTCGGTGCTCTACGCGTTCTCGTCCTATGCCGTCATCATGCAGCACAACGTGATGTGGACGGACAACCTGATCGCGTTTCCCCTCCTGCTGCTCGGCATGGACGCGCTCATCACGCGCGGCAAGTACAAGATGTTCGTCCTCTCCCTCGCCTATGCCGTGCTCTCGAATTTCTATCTCGGCTGGATGGCGTGCCTCTTTGTGCTGATCTGGTTTTTTGCGCGCTACTTCATGCTCTCCCCCGAAGAGCGCAATCCCCTCGGCGAAGAGCGGCATTTTGTGAAATCCCTCGTACGCGTTGGGCTTTGGTCCCTGCTCGCCCTCCTCATGTCCGCGGTCATCCTGCTGCCGATCTATTACTCTCTTTCCTTCGGCAAGCTCGAGTTCAGCACCCCGGACTGGAAGCCGAAGCAGCTCTTCCCCTTCCTCGACCTTCTGACCAAGGCGTTTTTCGGCTCCTACGACACCGTCCGGCCGACCGGCATGCCCCATCTCTACTGCGGCACGCTGGCGCTTGTGCTCTGTCCGCTGTACTTCTTTGCGAAAAAGATCCCGAGGCGGCGCAAAATCGGCTTTCTCGCCGTGCTCGGCTTTCTCGTTTTGAGCTTCAATCTGTCGACTCTCGACATTATATGGCACGGGCTGCAGCGCCCGAACTGGCTCAACGCCCGCTTCGCTTATATGTTCGTCGCCCTTCTGCTCCTGCTGGCCGCCGAAGGCATGCGGCACCTCGGGGAGATTGGCGGGCGCGCGGTCATGCTGTCGGCGATCCTTTGGTGCGGCGCGCTGCTCGTGTGCGATAAGATCGGCTATGAGAATCTTCCGGATTTCCGCGCGGTGTGGGCGGGTGTGTTCTGTTTCGCCCTTGTCGCCGCCTGCGTTCCGCCGATCGCCGCGAGGCTGCGGCAGGGGCTTGACCCCGGGCGGGCGTCGGCGGTCCTGTGCGCCGTCGTGATCGCGGAGGCGTTCGCGAACGCCGTGGTTTCGCTCTACGCCCTCGACGAGGACGTGTCGTTCTCGAAGCGCACCTCGTACCGCCAGATTCTCGATACCTATGAACCCGCCGTCGCGATGACGGAGAGCGACGAGAGCTTCTTCCGCCTCGAAAAGCTCATCCACCGGAAAAAGAACGACAATTTCGCGCTCGGCATCCGCGGGCTGTCCAATTCGACCTCGACCCTGAACGCCCGCACCATCGCCCTGCTTGCGCAGTTCGGCTACGGCTCGCAGTCCCACTGGTCGATGTACGCGGGCGCGACCGCCGTGACCGACGCGCTGTTTGACATCAAATACGTGCTCGCCGACGAGACCGCGCCGAAGGCCGTCATGCGCTACATCCACGATCTCTATGACCACGTCGGCACGACCGACACCGCGATCGACGTGTATAAGAATCCTTACGCGCTGGGCATCGCCTACGCCGCACAAGACGCGATCCTCAGCTATGACGCGCCCGCTCCCGCGAACGAGGAGAAGGATTACGTCGATCCCTTCACCTACATGAACGGCGTGCTGTCCGCGCTGACCGGGGAGAAGATCACGGTCTGGAGACGGGCGGATCCCGCCTACTCCGACAACGAGGGCTGCGAGCTTGTGTTCGCGACCGGTCACCGGGGCTATCAAAAGGAGGGATCGGGCGGCGCGAACATCAGCTTCACGATCGACATCGAATCGACCGACGACCTCTACTGTTACTTCCCCTCCCGCTGGCCGCGGGAATGCACCCTCCACGTGAACGACAATAAGCTCGGCACGTATTTCGACAGCGAAAACCTCTCCGTCCGGGAGCTCGGTTCGTTTGAGCCGGGCGAGGTCGTTCACGTTCAGCTCGTTTTGAAAAAGGACGATCTCTACATCCGCTCCGGCGTGCCGTATTTCTGGTATTTCGACGAGGATGCCTTCCTTTCCGCCGTCGCGCTTCTCGAGAACGGCGCCATGGAGGCGAAGTCGGATTCCGACGCGCACATCACGGGCACGGTCACCGTCCCCGAGGGCAGGGACGTGCTCTTTACCACCATTCCCTACGACAAGGGCTGGCGGATCACCGTGGACGGAAAGCAAGCCGCGCTGATCCCCGTTTTGAACGAATCCCTGATCGCCGTGCGCGTCACGCCCGGGGAGCATCGGGTGGAATTCACCTACGACCCGGACTGCGTGCGCCACGGTCTGAACATCACGCTCGGCTCGACGCTCTTCTTCGCCCTCATGTGGGTGTGGGGAGGACGCTTCGAAATCCATTTACCGAAGAAAAAGAAAGCGTAAAGCAGTCATGATTGAAACACTGTACGGCAAGATTTTTGAAGTGAGCGCCGCCGCCTGCGCCGTCATTCTCGAATGCGGCGGGGTTGGTTACCGAGTCGCCGTGACGGCGAACACCCTCTCGACGCTCCCGTCCCCCCGGTTCGCCCCGGACGGCACGACCATCGACGCCGAAGCGCCGACCGTGCGCATCTATACCCATATGGCGGTGCGGGAGGACGCCGTGGAGCTCTTCGGCTTCGCGACGCGGGAGGAGCTCGACGCCTTCCGCCTCCTCATCGCGGTGTCGGGCATCGGTCCGAAGGCCGGCATGTCCATCCTCTCCCTGCTCACGCCGAAAAAACTCGCCTCCGCCGTCGCCTCCGGGGACGCGAAGACCATCGCGCGCGCGCCCGGCGTCGGTCCGAAGACTGCCGCCCGCGTCGTCATGGAGCTGAAGGACAAGCTCGCGAAGCTCTATCCGGCGGGCGTGCGGGACGAGGGCGGCAAGCCCGCGGCTCCCCTCTCCGACGGCATGGCGGACGCCCGCGACGCCCTCGTAGCGCTCGGCTATTCCCGCTCGGAGATCGCCGCCGCCATGAAGCACGTCGACCCTGCGTCGGACGCGGAAACCATCATCAAGGCTGCGCTTGCCGTGCTCATGAAAAACTGAGAGGCGGGGGTACGCGGCTTTCTGTAGAAAGCACGGCGATAGCCGGCAAAGACTTTTATACGAAACATAAACATCAGGATATCCGGAGTTTTAGGTTTCCGGCGGCTTTTTCTGTTATTTGCATGAAAGGGATATAGAATGGACGAAGAATTTGATTTTGAAAACCGGATCATTTCTCCCTCACACCGGGACGAGGACGCCGAAAGCGACAACACGCTCCGTCCCCGGACCCTGCGCGAATACATCGGGCAGGAGAAGGCGAAGGAAAACCTCGAGATCATGATCGGCGCGGCAAAGCTCCGCGGCGAGCCGCTCGACCACCTTTTGTTCTACGGACCGCCCGGACTGGGCAAGACGACGCTCTCCATGATCATTGCGCAGGAGATGGGCGTGAATCTGCACATCACGGCGGGGCCCGCCATCGAAAAAAAGGGCGACCTCACCGCGCTGCTCGCCAATCTCGCGGAGGGGGATGTGCTCTTCATCGACGAGATCCACCGCCTGCCCCGGCAGATGGAGGAGATCCTTTATCCCGCGATGGAGGACTACGCCATCGACATCATGATCGGCACGGGGCCCGCGGCGCACTCCATCCACCTCACCCTTGCGCATTTCACCCTCATCGGCGCTACGACGCGGGCGGGTCAGCTCTCCACCCCGCTCCGCGACCGCTTCGGCGTGCAGATGCGGCTGGAGCTTTACACCCCGGAGGAGCTTTCCACCATCGTCCGCCGCTCGGCGTCCATTCTCGACGTTCCGATCACAGAACAGGCGGCGCTCGAGCTCGCGAGCCGGTCGCGCGGCACGCCCCGCATCGCGAACCGCCTCCTGAAGCGGGCGCGGGACTACGCGCAGGTGCGCGGGAACGGAAGGATCGATCTGAGAATGGCACAGGAATGCCTCGCCATGATGGAGATCGACGAGCTCGGGCTCGATCCCACCGACCGGAAAATGCTCGAGACGATCGTGCGGTTTTACGGCGGCGGCCCCGTCGGCATGGCGGCGCTCGCGGCGACCGTGGGCGAGGAAGCCGTCACGCTGGAGGACGTCTGCGAGCCGTATCTGCTCCAGATCGGATTCCTCGCGCGCACGCTCCGCGGACGCGTGGTGACCCGTCTCGGCTACGAGCATCTCGGCATCCCCTATCCCGAAAAGCTTCGCGCGGAGCAGCCGGGAGCGGGCGGCGTGCCGGACGAGCAGATTTCGTTCTCCGAAAGCTACGCGGAGGACTCGGAAGACTGAACCGGCCGAAGAGCGTTCCGGACCCCAAGGGTTTTACGGAAGAAGGAGAAGGGTAAAGATGGGATTATCCAAAACGGATTTCATGCGCGGGATGCAGTGCCCGAAAATGCTGTGGCTGGACGCGCACAAGCCCCGGCTCAGAAAGATTTCGGACGAGAAGGAGCTGCAGCTGCAGCGCGGGGATGAATTCGGCGAGCAGGCAAAGGCCATGTTCGGGCCGTATGCGGACGTCACGGACTACATCCCCAACTCGAAATACCTCGACAAGAGAAAGATGATCCAGAACACCAAAAACGCCATGAGGAAGGGCGAGGAAAACATCTGCGAGGCGTCGTTCGAGTACGGTGGGATCTTCTGCGCGGTCGACATTCTGCACCGCGTCGGGGACGATCTGTGGGAGCTGTACGAGGTGAAGAATTCACCCGAGGTCCGGCAGGAGCATATTGAGGACGCGGGCTATCAGGCGTGGGTGCTCGGCAAATGCGGCATCAGGCTCGACGGCGTGTTCGTCGTTTATCATTACGACGACGAGGATGACCCCTTCGAACCGGTCGACGTGACCGAGGAGGCGGAGGCGTTCGGGAAAACGGTGGAAGAAAATCTGGATCGGCTTTTGAAGATCAAGGGCGCGAAGGAAGAGATCCACATCCCGCGCGGCGAGCACTGCGAGAAACCGCACGAGTGCTGGTACCAGGATTACTGCCGGATGCTGGAAAACAAAACGTGAACGTTTTCCGCGCGGCTGATCAATCATAATCAATTTGAGAATTGAGAAAAGGAGACTCAAACATGAAACGGATCATTGCCCTTATGCTGGCGCTCAGCATGCTTTCCTTCATGCTGTTCTCGTGCAGCGAGAGCAAAAACGCTGCCGACGATACCGAGACGGAAGCGGCGGCTCCGGACGACACTCCGAACGCGGCGGGCTTTGAAGAAGAAACGGAACCCCCGGATCTCGCCGACCTCATTGAAAAAAAGGATTTCGAAGGATACGGCTTCCGCATCCTCAACAACATCTCGAACTTCGCCTATACCAACATCGGCGAGGAGGGTCTGACCGGCGAGGCGCTGGACGACGCGGTCTTCAACCGCAACAAGACGGTGGAGGACCTGCTCAACATCACGTTCAAGCTTGAGAAGAGAGAGGTCGGCGACACGAACGCCACCATGCAGAAGCTGGTCGCGGCGGGTCAGGACGAATATGACGTCTATACGCTCGATCTGAATATGCAGCTCGGCATCGTGTCGAGCGGGGGCAACATCGACGCCGCAACGATCTCCACGCTGGACTTCGACAGCCCGTGGTGGAACCGGCAGGCGATCGATTCCATTGCCATCGACGATTCGGTTTACTGCTTCTTCGGCGATCTTCACACCGGCTATTTCGAAAGCCACGCCGTCGCGGTGTTCAACAAAATTATTCTGAACAACCTCAATCTCGCTGATCCCTACGAGCACGTCTACAACAATACCTGGACGATGGACAACATGATCACGATGATGGACGCGGCGAAGATCGATATGAACGGCGACGGCAAATGGACCGTCGATGACCAGTACGGCTTCTCCATGTTTGAGGGCAACTTCTCCACCGCTTTCACGGTCGGAGGCTACGCGGATCTCATCGAACGCGACGAGAGCGGTTATCCCGTGTTCAACGGCCTCAGCGAGCGTTTTGTCGACATCTACAACAAGGTGGCGGGCACGATCTTCTCCGACCGGACGAACAATGCGATCAACGCCAGGGGCTCGCTGCCCGGCAGCCTCGAGCTGTACCGCCTGATGTTCATCTTCGGCAGATCCCTCTTCCTCGTTACGCAGATCGGCGTCCTGAAGGACATGCGCGACGTGGACTTTGAGCTCGGCGTCGTTCCCATGCCGAAATTCGACGAGGAACAGCCGGATTACCGCTCCCTCATCTTCCAGGGCGCGAACGCGGTAGGTATTCCGATCACGAATCCTGATCCCGACAGAACGGGGCTTGTGCTCGAACATATGGCGGCGCGTTCGACCGGGACCGTGCGCGACGTGTACCTGAATCAGACGCTTGATTTCAAGTACATTCAGGACCGTGAAAGCCAGGAAATGATGGATATCATCCTGAACACCGGGCTGTTCGAGCTCGCGTCCGTGTACGGCTGGGGCGGGCTGAACGGCACGATCCTCGACGGCATCAACAGCGGAAACATCAACCTCGTCTCCAAGGTGGCGAGATTCTCGAAGGCCGTAAACAACGGCATCCAGAAGACCATCGCTCAGTACGAAAAGCTGAAGGATCGATAAGACGCAAAACGTGAAAGCGTTGATACGGTCTGACGGTCGATCGGTCTGACGATCGGACGGTCTGGCGATCGGACGGTCTGGCGATCGGACGGTCTGGCGATCGGACGGTCTGGCGATCAGACGGTCTGGCGGTCAGACGGTCAGTCGGACGCGGGCGCGCCGCGTTATGCGCGGCTTTCCCTCCTGCGCCGGTTTATACAACGATATCCCCCGTCCGGCGGCGAATGAGCCGCTGCCGGACGGGGGATCGGGTTTCCCGCCCGCCGCAAACCGCGCGGGTGGGATCGGATCACGTCGTCGTCTTCGCGAACCGGAGAAGGGCGGAAGGGAAGAGTTCCTGCTGAGTGGCGAATCAAACAAGGGCTGACGCGCTTTCTCCGGATTTCGGAGTTTGTGCGTCAGCCCTGTTTACGTTGTATCTTATACTCTCCTTATGCTCAACAAGAAGAATGCGAAAATGGTTCATCGTTGCGCATCACGTTACCCCGAGCTGCACGCTGAGAGAACGCTGAACCAGTTGCATTAAAGTTTCTTGCCGCACAGCTTGCTGTGCAGGGCTTCATTTTCAAAGAAGCCGCGTTTCCCCTTTCGTCCGAGCTTCGTATCAGTTTTCTTCCCCTGCGAGCTCCGCTGCGGCTTCCTTGATCGCCGCGACCGCTTTGGCGAGCACGTCCGCGGGGATGTTCAAGGCGGGCAGGAGCCGCACCTTCGTCTTCGCCGTGAGGCAGAGCACGCCCTTTTCGATGCAGCGGTTCACCACTGCCGCGGCGGGGGCTTCCGTTTCGATGCCGATCATCAGCCCGAGCCCCGTCACGCCCTTGATTCCGGGCGCGCCCGTCAGCTCGCGGAAGATGAAATCACTCTTTTCCCGCACCCCGGCGAGCAGTTCGTCGTCGATGCGTCCGAGAATGCTCAGCGCCCCGGCGCAGGAAACCGGATTTCCGCCGAAGGTCGAGCCGTGGTCGCCGAAGCCGAAGACGTTCTCCACCTTTTCGCCGAGCATGGTCGCCCCGATGGGGAGTCCGCCGCCCAGCCCCTTCGCGGTGGATACGATGTCGGGCTTCAGACCGTAGCGCATATAGGAGTACAGCGCGCCGCAGCGTCCGTTTCCCGTCTGCACCTCGTCGACGATGAGCAGGATGTCGTGCTTTTCAAGATACTCGGAAAGCTCCTTCACGAACGCGGGATCGAGCGGGACCACGCCGCCCTCGCCCTGCACGCATTCGATCATGACCGCCGCCACGCCGTGCTTGGCGGAGATCGCCTCGAGCTCGCAGAGATTCCCCGGCTCCATGGAGGAGAATCCCGGGGTCAGGGGCTGGAACAGCTCGTGGAATTTCGCCTGACCGGTCGCGGCAAGCGTCGTCAGCGTGCGTCCGTGGAAGCTGTTCGCGAGGGTCACGATGGTATAGCAGTCCGCGCCCTTCTTTTCGGCGGCGTACTTGCGCGCAGCCTTGATCGCGCACTCGTTCGCCTCCGCGCCGGAATTGGAGAAGAAGACCTTCTTCATTCCCGTCCGTTCGCACAGAAGCTGTGCGAGCTTCGCGCACGGCTCGGTGTAATAGAGGTTCGAGACGTGCTGGAGACGGGAAAGCTGTTCGGTCACCGCCGCCTGCCATGCGTCGTCCGCGATGCCGAACGCCGTCACGCCGATGCCCGAGCCCATGTCGATGTAGGTTTTGCCCGCCGTGTCCTTCACGAGGGAACCCTTGCCCTCGACAAGCTCCACGGGGAAGCGCTTATAGGTTCCGGCCACATACGTCCGGTCAAGTTCGCTGATGGTCATGTTATCCTCCTACGATCATCGTGCCCGCGCCTTCGTCGGTCAGCAGCTCCATCAGGATGGAGTGGGGCACGCGCCCGTCCATGATGATGACGCGCTTCACGCCGCGGCGAATGGCCTCTACGCAGCAGTCCACCTTCGGGATCATGCCGCCCGTGACGACGCCCTCTTCTCTGAGCCGCGCCGCCTCCTCCGTCGTGATTTCCGGGATCAGGGTCGAGGGGTCGTCCCTGTCGCGCAGGATCCCGGCGATATCGGTCATGAGGATCATTCTCTCCGCGCCGAGCGCTCCCGCGATCTGCGCCGCCGCGGTGTCCCCGTTGATGTTGTAGGTGTTCCCCTCGCCGTCGCAGCCGAGGGTGGAGATCACCGGAATGTAGCCCTTTTCGATCAGGTCGGTCACGGGCGCGATGCGGATCTTCGTGATCTCGCCGACCCAGCCGAGCCGTTCGTCCTTCTTTTTCGCCTCGATCATGCGCCCATCCATGCCGGAGAGCCCGATCGCCCGTCCGCCCTTCATCTCGAGCAGGTTCACGAGCGTCTTGTTGACCTTCCCGGCGAGCGCCATCTGCACGATGTCCACGGTCTCCCGGTCGGTCACGCGGAGCCCGTCGACGAACTCGGGCTTCTTGCCGAGCTTTTCCATGAGCGCACTGATCTCCGGGCCGCCGCCGTGCACGAGGACGACCTTCACACCCACGAGCCGGAGCAGGACGATGTCCTCCATGACCTGCTGCTTCAGAGTCTCGTTCACCATCGCGCCGCCGCCGTATTTCACCACGACGATCTTGCCTGTGTACTGACGGATATAGGGGAGCGCCGCCGTCAGGACCTCCGCGCGCTCCGCGTTCGAAAACAGCTTGTTCATGTTCACCTCACGTGCGGTAATCGCCGTTGATCTTCACATAGTCGTAGGTCAGGTCGCAGCCCCACGCCGTCGCCTCAAAGGAGCCGTCGTTCAGGGAGACGAGGATGTCGATCTCCTTTTCGCTGAGGATCTTCTTCGCCTCGTCCTCGGAAAACTCCACGCCCGCGCCGCCCTCGCATACGAGGATCGTCCCCGCGGCGCTTTCGAACCGCACGTCGATTTTGTCGACGTCGACCGGAGCGCCGCTGTAGCCGATGGCGCAGAGCACCCGGCCCCAGTTCGCGTCAGCGCCGAACATGGCGGCCTTCAGAAGGGACGAGCAGATGACGGACTTCGCGACCGTCTTCGCCGTTTTGAGATCCGCCGCGCCGTCGACCCGGCATTCGAGCAGCTTCGTCGCGCCCTCGCCGTCCCCGGCGATCATGCGGCAGAGTCCGACTGTCACGGTGTTGAGCGCTTTCATGAAGACGGCGTAGTCCCCGTTCTCCTCCGTGATCTCACGGTTGCCCGCCATGCCGTTCGCGAGCACGGTCACCATGTCGTTCGTGGAGGTGTCCCCGTCCACGCTCACCATGTTGAAGGTATCGGCGATATCGGAGGACAGCGCCTTTTGAAGCAGGGCGGGGGAGATCGCCGCATCGGTCGTGATGAAGACGAGCATGGTCGCCATGTTCGGATGGATCATGCCCGAGCCCTTGGCGATGCCGCCGATGCGGCAGAGTGCTCCGCCGAGCTCGAATTCGACGGCGACCTCTTTTTTCACGGTGTCCGTCGTCATGATGCCCTCCGCGGCGGCGTCACAGCCGTCCTTCGAGAGCGCCTCGACGAGCGCGGGGATGCCCTTTTTGATCGGCTCGAGATCGAGGGGCTGCCCGATCACGCCGGTGGACGCGACGACGATGTCGTCCGGGGAAACGCCCAGCGCCTCTGCCGCCGCCTCGCTCATTTTCTCGGCGATGTAAATACCGTCCGCGTTGCAGGTGTTGGCGTTGCCGCTGTTGCAGATCACCGCGCGGGCGATGCCGTTTTCGAGATGCTTTTTCGTCACGAGAAGGGGCGCGCCCTTCACGAGATTGGTCGTATAAACCGCTGCGGCGGACGCCGGGGTTTCGCTTACGATCAGCGCGAGATCCCTTTTCGTCCGGCTTTTGCGGATGCCGCAGTGCACCCCCGCCGCCGTAAACCCTTTCGCGGCGCAGACGCCGCCGTCGATCATTTTCATATTGAAACTCCTTTATTCGGATGCTGTAAACTTTGTTGAGAAGCCGTGAGCCGCCGGCCTTCGGCTCGAAACCTGCCCGTCCGCGGGGAAGCGGAAGGACAAGTCTTCACCGCCCGGAAAGCCGCGGCGGTTTTCGCTTTCCGCGTCACGCCTGCTTCTTGCCGGGTCAGAGCGCCAGTCCTTCGGTTTCCGCCGCGCCGATGAGCAGATTCATGTTCTGCACCGCCGCGCCGGACGCGCCCTTGCCGAGATTGTCGAACCGCGCCGTGAGGACGATCCGCTCCGTGTTTCCCGTGACGGCGATCTGCATGTCGTCCCGCCCGGCGAACGCCGACGCCGAGAGGAATCCTCCCTCGTCCGCGTTTTCGGCGAAGCGCACGACGGGGCTTGTGTGATACGCGTCCCGGTAAATCTGCTTCAGCAGCTCCGCGTCCCCGTTCAGCATGTCGGCGAAGAGGGGGACGACGACCTCCATCCCGGCGTAGTACGGAGCGACGACGGGGCAGAAGACGGGGCTGTTTTCGAGTCCCGCGACGACGCGCATTTCGGTGAGGTGCTTGTGCTCCTGCCCGAGTCCGTACATCCGCGGCGCGTCGAAGAGGGGATCGCGCTCCTGCGCTTCGTATTCGGCGATCATTTTCTTGCCGCCGCCGGAATATCCCGTGAGGGAGAAGCAGGACAGCTTCGCCTGCGGGCTGACCGCGCCGTATCGCACAAGCGGTTCGACGAGGGCGAGAAAGCCGCTCGCGTGGCAGCCCGGATTGGCGATCCGTTTGGACGCAGCGATCTGCGCGCGCCGCCCGCCGAGCTCCGGAAAGCCGTAGGTCCAGCCGTTTGCCGTCCGGTGCGCCGTGGAGGTGTCGATCACGGCGACGGCGGGATTCTCGATCATTCCGACCGCTTCCTTCGCCGCCGCGTCCGGGAGGCAGAGAAAGGCGATGTCCGCGCGGTTCAGGGCGTCCCGTCTTGCTTCGGGATCCTTGCGCCGCTCCTCGCCGAGCTCGATCAGCTCGAGATCGCGCCGGGCAGAGAGCCGCTCCCGGATCCTGAGTCCGGTCGTGCCCGCGCTGCCGTCGATAAAGATTTTCGTCATGCCCGCCTCCGATTCGGTATATTTTTTCGTCGTTTGCGCATAATTATACATCAAATTCCTTTCCGCGTCAAGAGCGGGCGGGAAGAAAAAACGGGGTTTTGAAAAAAACGTGATAATGCCCACAGACATGAGTTCGGGGATACGGGTTTTTGGGGAGGGTACACGAAAGGGGCGCGGTGCGGCACGGGGGCCGCGGCTTCAGCCGGACACCGTCAAAAACCGTGCGGTTACAGCAGCCTTCCCCCATCTCCCCGCGTGAGAAAAGGCTGCCGCACGCTCCTTCTCACAAGGATCCCCTGCGACAGCCGACGTCAAACGTCACATAGTGAAACCGCTCAGATCTCCGTCACGCCGCCCGTGTTGATGACGCCGTCGAGCTTGCGCCCCGCTTTGCAGAACGGGCACTCGTCGCTGCGGTAGCTGTTGTAGCTGCTCAGGTCGCCGCGGCGGAAAATGCTGACGATGGGCATGCCCCCCGATTCGTCGATGGCGGAAAACACCGACCCGATGCCGACGAGGCGGCCGCCGTAATAGCGGATGCATTCCATCGCGCGGGCAAGGCTGCGCCCCGTGGAGACCGTGGAGAGCAGGAGCAGGACGCTGCGGTTCGTGACATAGGGCTGCAGATCGGTCGGGAACATGAGCTGGTTGTTCGAGTTGATCTGCGGGGTGACCGCGTGGATCTCCGCGCCGCTGTTGATCTCGTGCCCGGGCTGGGAAAGCTCGCGCGCCACATAGGCCCCGATGATCTGGGTGTATTCAAGGCAGATGACGGTGTCGATCTGCGTGTTCCGGAACTGCTTCGCGAGCTCGTGTCCGGCCTCCTCCGCCATGGTGCAGCTCGTCCGAACCTCGGTCATGCTGAAATAATTGTCGACATGGGCGTGGCTCGTGGTGAAGTGACCCGGGTAGATATTGAGCTTGATCTTTTTGTTTCCCTTGGCGGGGACCGTCAGATAATGCGACAGCATGGTGTGACCTCCGGTTCAGAGTTTTGATATGTTTATTGGTATATTATAGCACAGATTCGGGCGGCGCACAAGGGAGGAAAGCAAAAAAACCGGTCCGATGCCCCGGTTTTTTGCGTTGTTTTTCGTCATTTTCCGCGTCATACCCGGTTTTCTCACGCCGAAAGGAAGCGGCGCAGAAAACGCGGGAAGCGTTCGCGGGTCTTCGGCGGCATCAGAGCGGGAAGGGAAGGACGGCACACGCCGACGCGGCACCCACAGTTCTCACAGCGGCATTCCTCGTCGTGCCACGGCTCGAGCGAGCGGAGCGAGGGCGGCAGAAGAACGAGGGAGGACACGCGCTCCGGACGATCCTCTTCGAGCTCCCGCATCCGCGCGCCGCATCTCGGGCAGCGCAGCTTTTTCGCGCGGCGGAATCTCTTCTTCTCACCCGGGAAGCGGCAGACGATCGGCTTCTTCATCGTCACGAGCTGCCATTTCGGGTCGGACGCCAGATCGAGGATCAGCCTCCAGTCCCAGACCTCGTTCAGTCCGACGACGTGCTGGTACCGCCTGCCGTCGAGCAGGACGGCTTCTTTGAAATAATGCGTACAGTCGTTCATCTTCTCCTCCGTTCCCGGACACCGGTCCGGCCGCCGTTATCGGCCGCCGTTATCGGCCGCCGCTTCCGGCTTCCGTTTCGGCCGCGGATTTCGGATCGCCCGATCCGGGTCCGCGAAACAAATCCTATCTTCCTGTCTCACGCCCGCCCTTCCTGTCGGGAAAGAGCGGCGTCTCCGCCCGCGCTTTCCCCTGAGCGCGGCGGGGGCTTATTTCACACCCTTGATGATCTTCACGGCGACGCCCTGAATGCGGAAGTCCGCCATGCGCTCCCCGGGGATGACGATGTCCTCGTACGCTTCGTTCTCAGGCTTCAGCACAATGCGGTCTTTTTCCGGGAAGAAGCGCTTGAGCGTCGTTTCGTTCCCGTCGAGCGCGACGATCACGTCGCCCTTTTCGGCGCTCTCCTGACGGCGGATGACCACGAGATCGCCCGGCTCGATGCCGATGTTCTTCATGGAATCGCCGTCCGCCTCGAGGATGAAGAACTCACCCTCGCCGACCCACGAACGCGGCAGGCGCACCGTTTCCGTGATGTCCACGAACGGATCGTTCGGCGCGCCGCATTTGATCGTCCCGTAGCAGGGCGCGAGTACCGACTCGCCGATGGTCTTCGAGAAGGCGTTGCGCGTGCCCCGGCGCTCCCCGTATTCGATCTCCCCGTTTTCCTTCATCGCCTGCAGATACCGCTGCACCGTGATCCGCTGGATGCCCGTGCCCGCCTCGATGTCCCTGGTCGACGGTCCGTGTCCGTTTTCCATGTAGTAGCTGTTGATGAACTCCCGGATCACGCGGAAAATCTCCTCGTTCTTGTGTCTCATGCGTGCCTCCCATTTCGTTTCCTTTTCGGTTCACATAGATTATAACACACCAAAACGGTGCTGTCAAGTGCCTTTTTGAATTTTTTTGACCAAAATGGTCCGGAAAGCGGAAAATTTTATAATTCCTCTTGACATTAAATAATCTTTCTGATATAATTCAATCGCACTTACGGAATCCGAACAAATCATCCAATTATGATGAAAGACGATCATACAAAGGAGCGCCATGCCTCAGTATATCAGCGTCCGCGGCGCGCGGATGAACAACCTCAAAAACATCGACGTCGACATCCCCCGCGACAAGCTCGTCGTCTTCACGGGTCTCTCCGGCTCGGGCAAATCCTCCCTCGCGTTTGACACCATCTACGCCGAGGGACACCGGCGCTTCGTCGAATCCCTGTCCTCCTACGCCCGGATGTTCATCGGACAGCTCGACAAGCCGGACGTGGACGCCATCGAGGGGCTTTCCCCCGCGATCTCCATCGACCAGAAGACCACCTCGAAAAACCCGCGCTCCACGGTCGGGACGGTGACGGAGATCTATGACTACCTCCGTCTGCTGTACGCGCGGCTCGGCATCCCCCACTGTCCCATTTGCGGGCGCGAGATCCGCCAGACCTCCGTGGACACCATTCTCGACTCCCTCATGGAGCTGCCCGAGGGCGAGCGCTTCATGGTGCTCTCCCCGGTCGTCCGCGGCAAGAAAGGACGGCATGAAAAGGTGTTCGCCGACGCGAAGAAGAGCGGCTATGTCCGCGCGCGGGTCGACGGCATCCTCTACGATCTGAACGAGGAGATCGCCCTCGACAAAAACCTGCGGCACACCGTGGAGATCGTCATCGACCGCCTCGTCATGAAGCCCGATCTGCGCACCCGCCTCACCGACTCGGTGGAGTGCGCCCTGAGAGAATCGGAGGGCTCCCTGCTCGTCGTCACCGTGCCGCGGGACGGCGGGACGCCGCGGGAGATGGAATTCTCGACGAACTACGCCTGCCCCGAGCACGGCGTCAGCTTCGGCGAGCTCGAGCCGCGCATGTTTTCCTTCAACAATCCCTTCGGTGCGTGCCCGACCTGCTCCGGGCTCGGCGTGCTCCGCTCCATCGATCCCGCGAAGGTCATTCCGGACGACTCGCTCAGCCTCCGGGAGGGCGCGATCAACGTCAACGGGTTCAAAACCATGGACGAAGAAAGCTGGAACGGTCCCCTGATCGCCGCGGTGACGGAGAAATACGGCGCGAGCCTCGACATGCCCCTGCGCGATTTTCCGAAGGCTGCGCGCGACGCCCTGCTCTACGGCTGCCCCGATACCTTCACGGTCGACCGCGTCTTCGGGAACCGGGTCAATCACGTGACGACCTCCTTCGAGGGCGTGCTTAAGATCATGGAATCGAGAGCCCAGCCCGGCGCGTGGAACGCGGAATACTACGACGAATTCATGACCGAGCGCGACTGCCCCGAGTGCCGCGGCGCGAAGCTCAACCACGAGGCGCTCGCCGTCACCGTCGGAGGGCTGAATATTCACCAGTTCTGCAAAATGTCCGTGACGGATTCCCTCGCGTTCACGAACACCCTCTCCTTCTCCGAAACCGAACGGCAGATCGCGCGGGACATCATAAAGGAGCTGCGCGCGCGGCTGGGCTTCCTCGTGTCGGTCGGACTGGATTACCTCTCCCTCGCCCGCCGCTCCGCGACCCTGTCCGGGGGCGAGGCGCAGCGCATCCGGCTCGCGACGCAGATCGGCTCCTCGCTCGCGGGGGTGCTCTACATCCTCGACGAGCCGTCGATCGGACTGCATCAGCGCGACAACTCGAAGCTCATCGCCACCCTCAAAAGCCTGCGCGACCTCGGCAATTCCGTCATCGTGGTGGAGCACGACGAGGAAACCATGCTCGCCTCGGACTATATCGTGGACATCGGCCCCAAAGCGGGCATCCACGGCGGCGAGGTCGTTGTCTGCGGGACCCCCGCCGAAGTCGCCGCCTGCGAGGAGTCGATCACCGGCGCCTATCTCTCTGGCAGGCGGGAGATCCCCGTTCCGAAAATCCGGCGCGCGGGGAACGGGAAGCACGTCCGCGTGATCGGCGCGCGGGAAAACAACCTCAAAAACATCGACGTGGATTTCCCGCTCGGCCGCTTCATCTGCGTGACGGGCGTGTCCGGCTCGGGCAAATCCTCCCTCGTGAACGCGATCCTCTACCGCTCCCTCGCGCATACGCTCAACCGCGCGGTCACCTTCCCGGGCGACCACGACCGGATCGAGGGCGCGGAGGCGCTCGACAAGATCATCGCCATCGACCAGTCCCCCATCGGGCGCACCCCGCGCTCCAATCCCGCGACCTACACGGGGCTGTTTACGGACATCCGCAATCTCTTCGCCTCGACGCCGGGCGCGAAAACCCGGGGCTACGCGAGCGGCCGCTTCTCGTTCAATGTGCGCGGCGGGCGGTGCGAGGCGTGCGAGGGCGACGGCGTAAAGAAGATCGAAATGCACTTCCTCCCGGACGTGTACGTCACCTGCGACGTCTGCCGCGGCAAGCGCTACAACCGCGAGACCCTCGAGGTGAAATACAAGGACAAGAGCATCGCGGACGTGCTCGAAATGACGGCGGACGAGGGCGTGGAGTTCTTCCGCGACATTCCGCGCATCGGGAACCGGCTGAAGCTGCTCTGCGACGTCGGGCTCGGGTATATCAAGATCGGGCAGTCCTCCACCACCCTCTCAGGAGGCGAGGCGCAGCGGGTGAAGCTCGCGACGGAGCTTTCGAAGCGCTCCACCGGCAAGACCCTCTACGTGCTCGACGAGCCGACCACGGGTCTGCACACCGCCGACGTCGAGATGCTCATCGCCATTCTCGATCAGCTGGTCGACGCGGGCAACACCGTCGTGGTGATCGAGCACAACCTCGACCTCATCAAATGCGCGGACCACATCATCGACCTCGGCCCCGAGGGCGGCGACGCGGGCGGCACGGTCATCGCCGAGGGCACCCCGGAGGAGGTCGCCGCCATGCCGCAGTCCTTCACCGGTCAGTATCTGCGTAAAAAACTCGGAATGGATTGAGCGTTCTCTCATCAAATTCTCATCTTCCCCGCCTTGACACGGACGGGGAAGTTGTTTATAATGGGAATGTTGATTACCGCCTCTTTACCGAAAGGAGACCGTCATGCCCGAAAACGTGAGAATCATCAAAAATCCGCACCGAAAGAATAAAGGAAAAAACAAGCCCCTGCTCGTCGCTTTATGGATCCTTGCCATGCTGATCCTCATCGGGCTTGTGTACTACGTCGCGCTGCCTCCGCTGAACATCCATTCCGGCAGCTTCTGGACCTTTGTCTTCTTCCTGCTCGCCCTCGTGCTCGCGTCGTACTTTGTGATCGGCGCGATCACGGAAAAGATCTTCCGGGAAACGGTGCGTTTCCCGTCCGGAATGATCGATTTCAAGACCTCGATGGAGGGAACCGGGAAGAAATTCCCGAAGATCGTCATCCTGACGGCCGCCGCGCTCGCCGTGTTCCTGTTTGCCGGCACCCTCATCGGCTCGCAGATTTTCCGCGCGAAGACCTATTCTTCCCTGATCACGGTCGATCGGGTGCCCTTCGCCGACGGGATCGACGAGACCGAATACGTGACCGACATCGCCCTCATGGACACCGCCTCCGCCCGCATCATCGGCGCGCGTACGCTCGGTACGCTGTCCGATCTGGTGTCGCAGTACGAGGTTTCAAGCGATTATACCCAGATCGCCATGCGGGACAGCACGGGGGACAGCCATCCCTACAAGGTCGCGCCGCTGGGATACGCTTCCTTCTTCAAATGGATCAAAAACAGACAGACGGGCATTCCCGGCTACGTGAAGGTGGACCCGGTCCACTTTGAAGCCGAGTTCGTGCGCCTGACCGGGGAGGAAAACATCCGCTACAGCCCGTCCGCCTATTTCTCGAAAAATCTCGAGCGCGCCCTCCGCTTCGCCTGCCCGACCGCGATCTTCGGCAACATCCACTTTGAGGTGGACGACAACGGGCACCCCTTCTGGGTCGCCGCCACGATGAAGCCGAACGCGGGGCTGTTCGGCGCGATGGACGTGGAATCGGTCGTCACGCTCGACGCGTGCACGGGCAAGGTGGAAGAATACGCACCCGCCGATTCCCCGGATTGGATCGACGTGGTCTATTACGGCACGCTGATCTGCGAGAAATACGACTGGTACGGCATGCTCAGCGGCGGCTGGCTCAATTCGGAGTTCAGCCAGGTCGACTGCGTGGTCACCACGGACGATTTCGGCTATAAGATCATCGGCAACGACGTCTATATCTTCACGGGCGTGACCTCGACCTCCAACGACGAGGCGAACATCGGCTTCATTCTCGCGAACAGCCGGACGGGAAGCTATCAGTTCTTCCCGGTCGCGGGCGCGGAGGAGTATTCCGCGATGAGCGCGGCGGAGGGCTCGGTCCAGCAGTACGGCTACCGGGCGTCCTTCCCCTCCCTCATCAACGTGGGCGGCGAGGCGACCTACATCATGGTCCTGAAGGACGCCTCCGGGATCGTCAAGATGTATTCGATGGTGAACGTGAAGAACTACAACATCGTCGTGACGAGCACCACGCAGGAAGAGGCCTTCCAGAAGTATAAGGCCGCCCTGAAGCAGTCCGGCGCCGTCGTCGTCGACGACGTCGTCCCGGGCAGCGCAGCGGTGCGGGAGATCATCTTCGTCGTGGAAAACGGATCGACTGTCGCCTACATCAAGTCCGACGCGCAGATCTTCCGCTCCGAGTTCTCCGAAAAGCTGCTCTTCCTTGAGCCCGGCGACGAATTCACCTATTTCGAAACGGACGTCACCGAGGCGGGCGTGCACAACGTGATCGGAGTGGAGAAAAAGAGCTGAGACCGCGCCAAGGAGCATTTAATGACTGACCGGCTGAACGGATCGGTCGGCAGTATGAACATAAGACCGGAGAAAATCAATATGAAAAAACCGGACTGCCCGCATGGGTGATCCGGTTTTTGTATGGCTTTTGTGTAATGACGCCGCGCGTCTCATACTCTTCTCATGCGAAAACGACAATGTCATCGTGAAGAGTTCGAAAATGATTCGTCGGTGCGCTGCACACTACCCCGAGCTGCACGCTGAGAGGACGCTGAACCAGTCGTATGAAAGTTTCTTGGCAGGCTTCTTTTCAAAGAAGCCGCGTTCCCCCTCTCTGCCCGGGATCAGTCTCACAGCTTTTGGATCGTCATTCCTCCGTCGACGCCGATGACCTGTCCCGTCGTATAGGCGAGCGCGCCGTCCGCGAGGGCGAGGACCGCTTTGCCGACGTCCTCCGGCCGACCGATGCGCGGGATGGGGCACAGGCCTTCTGCGATGAGCCGGTCGTATTTTTCGCGCACGGGGGCGGTCATGTCCGTCGCGATGATGCCCGGACGGACCTCGTAGACGCGGATGCCGTATTCCGCGAGCCGGTCGGCGTAAAGCGTCGCCGCCATCGAAAGCCCCGCCTTCGAGATGCAGTACTCCCCGCGGTTGACGCTCGACACCGAGGCCGAGACGGACGTGACGAAAATCACCGCGCGGAAGCGCTCGGTTTTTTGCTCTGCCATGCGCAGGGCGACCGCCTGCGTGAGGAAAAACGCGCCTTTCAGATTGATCCCGAGCACGCGGTCGAAGCTCTCCTCCGTCATGTCGAGAAGGTCCGCGCGGACCTTCGGCGCGACGCCCGCGTTGTTCACGAGCACGTCGAGTACGCCGAGCCCGTCGAACGCCGCGTGGGCGATCGCGGCGCGGTCATCCGCACTTGCGATGTCGCCCCGGATGTAAAAGGAGTCGGGGGAGAGGGCTTTTATCTCGTCCATTGCGGCGGAGACCGCCGCCTCCTCCCGCGTCCCGACCGCGGCGACGGTATAACCCGCCCCGGCGAGGGCGCGCGCGATGCCGAACCCGATTCCGCGGGCTCCGCCGGTCACAAGGGCGGTCCGTTTTTCGTTGTTCATCGTAGAGTCCTTTCTCCGCGGAAAACCCTTGCCGCGGTCTTACGCGCCGTCCGACGCCGTTTTCGACGGGAACAGCTCCCGGTACATCGGCAGATAGACCGCCTGATCCCGCACCGGGCAGCCGGTCGCGTGGATTTTGCGCATCATCATCGTGCATTTGGAGCAGGTGAGACAGACCTTTTTCGCGTCGAGCGCGCCTGATTCGAGAATGTCCCGCGCGAAATCCGGGTACGCGAACGCCATGCGTCCGAAGCCAGCCGCGTCCGCCGTGCCCGCGCCGACCGCGCCCGCCGCGATCTGCGGCGCGAAAACGCGCGGATAGGTGTAGCCCGTGCCGATGAGGGTGATCTCGGGAACGGTCCTTTTCATGTGCGCCGCCGCGTCGATGAGGCGGCAGACGCCGACGAGCCGGTCCTCCGGGGGTTCCTCCCCGCCGAGATCGTAGGGGCGGTTGATATAGGGATTATAATACGGCGAGCCGAGGGTCATGTCGACGAGGCGCACGCCGTTTTCAGCCATCAGACGGTACAGCCGGTCGGGCTCGTCCCAGTCGATCGCGCCGTTTTCATCGGTCCCGAACCCCCACGGATACGGGATCATGTCGCACGGCCCGAAGCGGGAGGCGATCACGAAATCCCGGCTCCGGTGAACGGCGGCGGCGCGGATCGCGTCGAGAAAGAGCCTCGTCCGGTTCTCGAACGAGCCGCCGTACCGCCCTTCGCGCCTGTGCGCCGAGAGCAGTTCGCTGAACAGATACTTGTGACAGCACTTGACGTCCGCGCCGTCAAAGCCCGCCGCCTTCGCCATCGCCGCGGCTCTGCCGAATATCTCCGGCAGGGAATCGAGGTATTCGTCCGTGACGACGGGGTAGGAGGGATCGAGGCGCATTTTTTCGTTCATCACGGGATTGTGCTGCGCGATCACGGGGCGGGGCGTGTCGTCCGGGCGGGAAAAGCGCCCGGAATGCGTGAGCTGCAGGATCACCGGCACGCCGCCGGACGCCTCGTGCGCCGCCTCGGCGAGCCTTTTGAACGAGTCGAGGTTCTTTTGAGTGATCCAAAGCTGGGAGCGGCTCGTGCGCCCCTCCTCGACCACGGAGGTCGCTTCGATCCAGACAAGCCCCGCGCCGCCCGCCGCCATGCGCTTCACGCGGCGGAAGGTCAGCTCGCCGGGGGAGCCGTCCGCCTCGCCGTCAAAGCCCTCCATGGGGTGCACGGTCAGGGCGTTTTTCAATTCCACATTGGAGTCGGCGATCTTTGTTTTTCTTTTCAGAACGGAGAGGTCGTCCGAGAAGGGCAGGGAAACCCCCGCTCTTTCCTGTGCCGCGAAAAACTCTTCCCGCGTTCTGTACGAAAACCGCTCGCCCGTCATGCCATCGTCTCCAGCATGGCGAGGGTGACGCGGTACCGGGTCGGTTTGCCCGCGTCGAACGCCTCGTATTCCTCCGCCATGTATTCGCTGAGGCGGTGCACCTCGTTGCCGAACGAGCCCGCAAGGTGGGGGGAGAGGAAGACGTTCGGCAGGGTGTAAAGCGGGCTGGACGCTTCCGGCGGCTCGGGCCAGGTCACGTCGAGGATCGCGGCGCGCGTGGGAACGGCTTCGAGCGCGGCGCAGAGATCGGCTTCCACGACCTGCGCGCCCCGACCCGTGTTGATGAACGCGGCGTGGGGCTTCATCTTCGAGAACAGAGCCCCGTTCAGCATCCCGACCGTCGCCGGATTGTTCGCGAGGTGATTCGTGATGACGTCGCTCTCGGAGAAGATCTCATCGAGAGAGGTCTTCTTCACCCCGAGCTCTTCTGCTTTTTCGTCCGGCAGGAAGGGATCGAAGACGAGGATCTCGGTGCGCCCGAGGGTTTTCAGCTTTTCGATGACCATTTTGCCGATCATGCCCGCGCCGATGACGCCGACCTTGATCTCAAAGCTGCCGGGGAAGGAAACGCCGACGCTGCGGTTCTTCCATTCCGCGCCGTCGCTCTGACGGTGCAGACGCTGGTAATAGCCCTTCGAGGCGAGGATGATCTCGGCGAAGGTGAATTCCGCGACGGGGACGCCGTTCGCCGCCCACGCGCTGAACACGGCGATCCCCTCCTCGATGAATTCCCGTGCGAAGTGCTGGACCGAGCCCGCGCCGTAGAAGACGGCCTTCAGGTTCGGCAGGTATTCCCGGATCTCTTCCTTCTCAAAATGCGGAAAGCCCCAGGTGGTGAAGATGTAGTCCGTCCGGGCGAGGATGCCGCGGCACCGCTCGAGATCGGCTTTCGTGAGGGTGTCCTCCGTCTCGAAATTGAGGGATGAGTGAAGTCTTTCTACGGTCGCGGGGGCGTAGACCTCGCGCAGTCTGTTCCCACCGAAGAATACGGCGTTTTTCATCATGCTGTCTCCTTGTCCTTGATATGTTCCGTGCTTATACGACGCGCTTTCCGTCGAGGAAGACCGCGGACGGTCCGGTCGCGGAAAGCAGGATGTCGCCTTCGGTCAGCACGAGATCGGCGTCCTTGCCGACCTCGATCGAGCCGACGCGGTCCTCGATGCCGATGTGGCGCGCGGGGTTGATGGTGATCGCCCGCAGCGCGTCGAAGGGATCCATGCCCGCCTTCACGGCGAGTCCGGCGCACAGGGGCAGGTATTCCTGCGGAATGACCGGCGCGTCCGTGATGATGCTCACAGCAAGTCCCGCGCGGGCGAGGATGCCGGGGGTCTCGAAGGTTTTGTTCGAGAGCTCGGTCTTGCTCGCGGACGAGAGGGAGGGACCGACCGCCGCGGGATAGCCTGCCTCGGCGAGGATGTCCGCGATGAGGTGCCCCTCTGTACAGTGCTCGAGGGTCAGCTTCACGCCGAATTCCTTCGCGATGCGGATCGAGGTGCAGATGTCGTCCGAGCGGTGCGCGTGCGCCTTGAGCGGGATCTCGCCGCGCATGACGGGAAGGAGGGCGTCGAGCTTGATGTCGAACGCGGGCAGCTTCGAGGCGTCCCCCTCCGCCGCGTCGATTTTCTGCATGTATTCCCGCGCCTTGAAGAGCGTTTCGCGCAGCTTCGCCGCCGTCGTCATCCGTGCGGATATGCCCTTGGACTGATAGCACCGCTTCGGGTTCTCGCCGAACGCGCATTTCATGGCGGCGGGGCTTTTCACGAGCATTTCATCCACGCACCTGCCGTGAGTCTTGACGGCGATGAAGGTGCCGCCGAGCACGTTCGAGCTCCCGGGTCCCGTGCAGACGGTGGTGACGCCCGCTTTCAGCGCGTGGCCGAGTGCGGGGTCGAAGGCGTAAAAGCTGTCGAGGGCGCGGAGCTGGGGCGTGACGGGGTCGTTGTACTCGTTGTAGTCCTGACCGGGCTGACCGATGCCGTAGTCGTCGAGCCCGATGTGGGTGTGGGCGTCAATGAGCCCGGGATAGACCCTGAGTCCGTCGGCGACGAAGACTTCCTCACCCTCTTCGGGAGCGAGCGAGGGGGAGATATCGGTGATTTTGCCGTCCGCAACGCGGATATCCGCTTTGAAAGGATCCCGGTGAACGGCGTCGAACAAGAGACCGCTTTTGATCAACATGGGGTACCTCCGTACATTTTGTTCCGTGCTTTTGGGATTTGCCGTTTTGAATCCGGACGGCAAAATCTCATTTCCGACTTCATTATACCAAAGCCTTTTCCGCTTGTCAACCGGGCTTTCTTCTGTTTTTGAGCCGCGGCGGTTGACAAGGCGGGGGCGGGGTGCTATAATTGGAATGATACAATGAATTCCCACGGAGGAGGGACCTCACATGAAAAAAAGATGGCTTGCCCTGCTTGTCGCGGTGCTGATGCTCGCGCCGTCCTTTGCGGCGTGCTCGTCCGGAACGGAGAACGCCGGACAGGAGCCGGAGAAGTCCGACGCTGTCCCCGCCGCTCAGACAGCCGACGGGACGCCCGCCGAGGAGGAGACCGAGTCGAACCTCGACGTGAACGGATATCTGAAGGACGATCTGCCCGAGCTCGATTACGGCGGACAGACCGTGTCCGTCCTCTACTGGAGCGACGTGGAGAACGCGGAGTTCGACGTGGAGGAGCTGACCGGAGAGATCGTGAACGACGCGATCCGCCAGCGCAACGTCGACACGGAGGAGAGGCTCCACATCGTGTATAACTGGGTCGGAACGCCCGGCAACAACGGCTCGAAGGACAAGTACGTCGCGGTCGCGCAGGCGAGCGTTCAGGCGGGGGACGGCGCGTACGACATTTACGCCGCCTATTCCCGCACCATCGGCGCGTCCACGGTGAATAACCTGACCCGCGCCCTGCAGGATTCGGAATACATCGACTACGAGAAGCCGTGGTGGCCGGACAACCTGCTCGAGGAATCGATCATCCACGACCGGCTGTATTTCGTCTCCGGCGATATCTCGACGAACCTCTTACACATGATGTACTGCATTTACTACAACAAGCAGCTTCTCGAGGATTATCAGCTTCCCTCCCCGACGGATTACGTGTTTGAGGGCAAGTGGACGGTCGAACAGCTCGTCAGCATGACGAACGACACCTACCGCGATCTCAACGGCAACGGAAGAAAAGACATAAACGACAGCTTCGGCTTTACGCTCGTCGACTTCCACAACGACGCGTTCTATACCGGCGCTGGTCTGAAGCTCGTGGAAAAGGACCCCGATCTGGTATTGAAGATCTCCGACGACTTCTACAGCGAGCGCGCCGTGGACCTGCTCGCCGTCGTGGGACCGTGGGAGGCGACCGACGTCGTGTACCAGGCGGGCGACTATGAGACCCCGTTCACCGAGGGCCGCTCGCTCTTCACCGTGAACCGGGCGCACTACGCGTCGAAGGCGCTGAGAGATTCCGAGCTCGTGTACGGCATCCTGCCCGTGCCGAAGTTCACCGAGGATCAGGCGAATTACCGCACCGTCATGGGCAACCCCGTCACGCTCTACGCCGTCTCGATCGACAGCCGCATCCCCGTGACCGCGGAAGCCGTCCTCGAGTGCATGGCGAGCGAAGCGTACCGTCTGACCACACCCGCCATTTTCGAGAACAACATGAAGAAGAAGTATTCCGTCGACGACATCAACGCGCAGATGTACGACATCGTCCGCGAAACCGTTTCGTTCGAGCTCGGACGCTTCTTCAACCAGTATCTGAGCAACATCACGGACCTCTACTTCCAGGCGGTTGCCGGCAACAGCCAGAACTGGGCGTCCACGTCCCAGAAATACAGAAAGGTGCTCGACCGCTCGCTCGCGAGCGTCGTGACGAAGGTCCTCGCGAACGAGGAACTGCAGGAATAGGCGAGTGAAATTCCGCTTCGCCGCGTCGACGCAGTCACGCCAGTGAAATTCGCCTTGGGCGAGTTGCGGTACAAACGCTGGCGCGTTTGAAATGATTTGAAATTCGTGCGGCGGATTTCCGACGTGCTTCCTCCATTCTGAATTCTTAATTCTGAATTCGCAGCTTCCCGAGCTCCCTCCCCGGCGGGATTTTTCCGCCGGGGGTTGTTTTTTTGCGCGCGGTCTGCTATAATAAGGTAAAATAGGGGAAAAATCCGATCCATTCATGACGGACGAGGTATTTATGGCATCCGAAAAGCAAAAGCACATCCGCAATTTTTCGATCATCGCGCACATCGACCACGGCAAATCCACGCTCGCCGACCGCATTCTCGAGTTCTCGAACACCGTCGCGGCGCGGGACATGGAGGAGCAGCTTCTCGACAATATGGACCTTGAAAGGGAGCGCGGCATCACGATCAAGGCGCGCGCCGTCCGGATCGATTACGACGCGCCCGACGGGGAACGCTACGCCCTCAACATGATCGACACGCCCGGGCACGTGGACTTCAACTACGAGGTTTCCCGCTCCCTCAACGCGTGCGAGGGGGCGCTGCTCGTGGTGGACGCGACGCAGGGCATCGAGGCGCAGACGCTGGCGAACGCCTACCTCGCCGTCGACGCCGATCTCGAGATCGTGCCCGTCATCAACAAGATCGATCTGCCCTCCGCCATGCCGGACAAATGCAAGGCGGAGATCGAAGACGTCATCGGCATCCCCGCGGAGGACGCGCCGGTCGTCTCGGCGAAAACGGGTCTGAACATCGCCTCGGTCATGAGCGCCATCATCGATCAGATCCCCCCGCCGGACGGGGACGAGAACGCGCCCCTTCGCTGCCTGATCTTCGATTCCGTCTACAACAGCTATCTCGGTGTGGTGGTGTACATCCGTGTCGAAGAGGGCACGCTGAAAACGGGCGACCGCATCCGCCTCATGCACACCGGCGCGGAGTTCGACGTCGTGGAGGTCGGGGTGATGGATCCCTTCGGGCTCCGTCCCACCGGCATGCTCACCGCGGGCGAGGTCGGCTACCTCACCGCATCGATCAAGAACGTCTCGGACACGCGCGTCGGCGACACCGTGACGCACGCGGACGCGCCCGCGGACGAGCCCCTGCCCGGCTTCAAAAAGGTGCAGTCCATGGTCTACGCGGGCATCTATCCCTCCGACGGCGCGCGCTACAACGAAACGAAGGACGCGCTCGAAAAGCTCCAACTCAACGACGCGGCGTTCACCTTCGAGCCGGAGACCTCCATCGCGCTCGGCTTCGGCTTCCGCTGCGGCTTCCTGGGGCTGCTCCACATGGAGATCATCGAGGAAAGACTGGAAAGAGAATTCAACCTCGATCTCATCACGACCGCGCCGAGCGTTATCTATGAGATCAAAAAGAAAAACGGCGAGGTCGTGCGCATCGACAACCCGACGAACTATCCCGCGCCGGACGAGATCGAGACGGCGTCCGAGCCCATCGTCGCGGCGTCGGTCATCACGCCGACGGAATACGTGGGCGGCATCATGGACCTCTGTCAGGACCGCCGCGGGGTCTTCATCGACATGAAATACCTCGATCCCACCCGCGTGGAGCTGCATTACCGCCTCCCGCTGAACGAGATCATCTACGATTTCTTCGACGCGCTGAAAAGCCGCAGCCGCGGCTACGCCTCGCTGGACTACGAGCTCTCGGGCTACGAGCCGTCGAACCTCGTGAAGCTCGATTTCCTGCTCAACGGGGAACTTGTGGACGCCCTGACCTTCATCGTCCACGCGGACAAGGCGTACGCCCGCGCCCGCAAGATCGCCGAAAAGCTCAAGGACAATATCCCGCGCCAACTCTTCGAGGTCCCGATCCAGGCGGCGATCGGCTCGCGCATCATCGCCCGCGAGACCGTCAAGGCTCTGAGAAAGGACGTGCTCGCGAAGTGCTACGGCGGCGACATCACGAGAAAGAAAAAGCTGCTTGAAAAGCAGAAGGAAGGCAAAAAGAAAATGCGTCAGCTCGGCTCCGTTGAAGTCTCTCCCGAGGCGTTCATGGCGGTGCTCAAGCTCGACGACGATCAGTGACGCGGTCTGTACGGCTATGAACAGAACGGAAACATACGGCGCGCCGAGGCTCGGGATCTACGTTCACATCCCGTTCTGCCTCTCGAAATGCGCGTACTGCGACTTCAATTCCGCGGTAGAAGAAGACCGCGGTGTCATGACGAATTACGTGAACGCCGTGATCGCCCACATGGAGAGCTATCGCTCTGCGGCGGGGGATTACGACGTCGACACGGTCTTTTTCGGGGGCGGAACGCCCACCGCGCTGCCCCCGGACGAGCTTCTGAGACTCATCCGTGCCGTGAAGAGGATCTTTCACGTCGCGAAGGACGCGGAGTTCACCGTGGAGGCTAATCCGGCGACGGTGAGCTACGCGACGCTTTCCCGCATGCGCCGGCTCGGGGTGAATCGGCTCAGCATGGGACTGCAGAGCCCGCACGAGAACGAGCTGAAAGCGCTCGGGCGCATCCACACCCGGGCGGACTTTGTCCGCTCGTTCCGCATGGCGCGCGACGCGCGGTTCGACAACATCAACGTCGATCTGATGTTCGGCATCCCGTATCAGACGAGGGAGAGCCTCGCGCACACCCTCAGGTACGTGACGCGGCTCGGACCGGAGCACATTTCGCTCTATGATCTGAAAATCGAGCCGGGAACGCCGTTTTACGCGAATTACGCCGCCATAGCCCCGACCCTTCCGGGGGAGGACGCGGAGGCGGAAATGTATTTTGATTCCATCCGGACCCTGGCCGAGGCGGGATATCCTCAGTACGAGATCTCGAACTTCGCACGGCGCGGGTATGCCTGCCGCCACAACCTCCGCTACTGGAACTGCGACGAATACCTCGGTTTCGGGGTGTCCGCGCACTCGTATTTCAGCGGGCACCGCTTTTCGATCATCCCGGACGTGAAGCAGTACATCGAAGGCGCGACGGTGAAGGAAAGCCGGATCATGCTGACGGCGGAAAACGAGGAGATCGGCGAGCGGGAGCGGATCGGGGAATATGTGATGCTGAGGCTGCGGCTGCGGGCGGGCATTGACGAATACGAATTCCGCAGCCGGTTCGGACTCTCCTTCGAGGAGCTTTACGGCGAGCGCTGCCTGCGGTTCGTGCGGGGCGGCTTTATGACGCGCCGCCGCGGCGTGACCGCGCTCACCCCGACGGGGATGTTCGTGTCGAATACCATCCTGTCCGATCTGCTGGAGTTTGAGGATCTGGGGAGGTATAATTTCGGGGGGTGAGGAGCTGCCTCCCCGGAGCGGAGTTGGCCGCGCTCGGAGCTTTGGAGTATTGCTGAGCGAAATGCCGGAGAATGCGTTGCATTCTCCGGGTTCGGTTGAGCGAACGAAAATCCGACGGAAAGGGGTACGGGGCGCTTCAGACCGTCCGCCGACCGTGGGGGTCGAACCCCGTGTTTCGCCGTTCGCGCTTCGTGATCAAAGTGCGGCTGAGCGAAACCCCGCATTTCGCCCTTAGCGCCTCGAGCTTTGGAGTATTGCTGAGCGAAATGCCGGAGAATGCGTTGCATTCTCCGGGTTCGACCGCTTGAGCGAGAGAAAATCAATACCCTCCCCCTCTGGGAGGGGTTACGGGGCGCTTCAGGACGACCGTGGGGGTCGAACCCCGTGTTTCGCCGTTCGCGCTTCGTGATCAAAGTGCGGCTTAGCGAAACCTCGGAGAATGCGTTGCATTCTCCGGGTTCGACCGGTTGAGCGAGAGAAAATCAATACCCTCCCCCGGGAGGGGGAGGGTATTGATTTCTGCCGGTAGCGGGGGTCGAACCCGCACGCCTTGCGGCAACGGATTTTGAGTCCGCCTCGTCTGCCAATTCCAACATACCGGCGTGTCTGTAATTATACCGCACCGCGCGCCGGATTGCAAGAGGTTTTGTGAAATTTCTCCCCGCACGGAAGGGGAGTTCATTCATAATTCTATCGTTAAGGAAGGTGATACCATGATCCTCTCCACGCAGACCGACCATTTGTTCCATGTGTTCCCGGCGGAAAAAGCGCTCGCGATCTTCGCCGAAGCGGGGTTCGACGCTGTCGACTATTCGATGTTCGACATGACGGGCGACAGCTGCCCGCTGAACACAGTCGACCCGGAGGCGTACGGCGCGAAGCTTGCCGGAGCCGCCCGCGCGGTCGGTCTCTCCTTCAATCAGGCGCACGCCCCGTTCCCGTCCATGCGCTGGGGGAACGAGGACTACAACGCGAAGATCCCTCCGCGGGTCGAGCGGTCCGTCCGCATTGCGGGCGCGCTCGGCGCGAAGGTCATTGTGGTGCATCCCATCGTCGTCCCGGGCGGCGGCGAGGAGCAGAAGCGCTTCAACTGCGCGTACTACCGCACGCTCGCGGGCGCGGCGCGGGACTACGGCATCAAAATCGCCCTTGAGAACATGTGGGGCTACGACTCCAGACGGAATTACATCATCCCGAACGTGTGCTCCTTCGGCGCGGATCTCGCGGAGTATTTCGACGAGCTCGCCGACCCGGAGGTCTACACCGTCTGCCTCGATCTCGGGCACTGCGGGCTCGTCGGCGAGGAGCCGGACGCGGCGATCCGGGCTCTCGGCGGCGAACGGCTCGGCGCCCTCCACGTCCACGACAACAACTACCGCGACGACAGCCACACCCTCCCGTACGACTTCGGCATGAAGATGAACTGGGACGCGATCTGCACGGCCCTCGGCGAGATCGGCTACAAGGGCGATTTCACGTTCGAGGCGGACAATTTCCTGCCCCGCTTCGGCGCGGATACCATTGCCGACGCCGTCGGCTTCATGGCGAAGATCGGCAGGCGGCTCATCGCGAAGATCGAAGCGGCGCGCCCCGCGCGAAACGGCTGATCCGCGCCCCTGACGGAAAGCTGCGAACAGGTTAATATTTTACACACAGTTTCGCGCCTCCGGGGATAAATTGTACAAGATTCATCGGATTCCGTTCACAATTCCGTGCGGCATCCGCGGCGGCAGGAAAGGGTAAAAACAGCGGAAAACGG
Organism: Clostridia bacterium; assembly: GCA_017540175.1. Lineage (GTDB taxonomy): Bacteria > Bacillota > Clostridia > Oscillospirales > CAG-272 > UMGS1696. Next base: position 39,884 of record JAFYBN010000065.1, read on the forward strand.
TATGTTTTGCCGTCTGAGACCGTTCCCCGATTTCTGAGCGCCCGTTATTTATTCAAAAATTTAAGAAAAACTCAAAAATCTATTGACAAATCAACGCTTTCGCGCTACAATAAGAATAAGGTTACTTTTTCTTCAAAGAGAGCCTTATCGAAATTTTCAGGAGGACAACATGAAGAAATTCGCATTGGTCTTTGCGCTGGCGCTTGCCATGCTGCTCACCGTCTCCGCTCTCGCGGCTGATCCGGTCATCAGCATCGACTTCGCGGACGGCGCGGGCGACGTGGAACTCGTCAACGCGGAAATCGTAAGCGACGTGACGCGCGGCAACGTGCTGAAGGTCAACGGTCAGGGCCCCGGCACCAACCGCAGCTCTTACGGTCTCTACAAAACCGACGTGTTCGAAAACACCGACTGGGAAAACGGTCTGACCGTTTCCTGCTGGATCCAGACGGACGTCGGCTCCGAAACCCTCGACCCCCACGCGCCGATCATCTCGATCGACGCCACGATGGCGCCTCAGGGCTACATCTCAGCGATCATTTCCGGCGAAACCACGATGAACACGGACGGCAACCAGCCTGAAACGGGCATTTCTCCCCGCTGCTGGAACGACCCGAACTGGGCAACCGTGAACCGCACCGAGGAGGGCATCTGGCAGCTCCTCACCGTTGTCTACGATCCCATTGAAGACAACGTCCGCTACTACCTCGACGACGAGCTGATCAACACCCAGACGCTCGGCGGCGGCACCATCGACTACGTGCTCTTCGAGCTCGAGTTCTATGATCTCGTCCGTCTCGGCTCCTGGGGCTGCACCTGGTGGAACACCGGTGACTACGAAGGCATGATCGACGACGTCGCCATCTACGCGACCGCCCTCACCGAGGACGAGATCGTCGACCGTCTGAACGCGACGAAGGTCGCCCAGACCGTCGTCATCAAGGCTCCCACCCTCGAAGAGAAGTACACCGCTGCCGACCACACGCCGGTCGCCGTCATCGATTTCGAGGACGCGTCCGCGTTTGAGCTCAACAACGCCGAGCTCGTGAACGGCAGAACCGGCAAAGCCGTGAAAATCAAAGGCTCCGGCCCCGACAACACCGGCTCTTCCTACGCGCTTTACAACACCGACCTCTTCAAGAATACCGACTGGTCCAAGGGCGTTACCCTGAATTTCTGGGTCAACGCGGACGCCTCCGACACTCTGACCGGCACGGCTCCGTATTACTCCTTTGACCTCGGCAACCAGGGCTACATCGCGACTGTCTGCTCCATCCAGTCCGCCATCAACACGGACGGCAACCAGGACATCGGCATCGTTCCGCGCTTCTGGAATGACCCCGCCAACATTGGCAGCAGCACGAACGACACGACTCCCGGCGAATGGACGCTCATCACCGTCGTCTACAATGAAGGCGGCAAGAGCATGGCGATCTACAAGAACGGCGAAGCCGTCGGCAAGCCGGGCATCAACCTCGGCACGCAGTTCGGCGAAGGCACTCCCGAGCAGTTCTTCGAACAGGTCGGCATGGTCGAGACCATCCGCTTCGGCTCCTGGCTCTGCGACTGGTGGAAGTTCGGCGATTATGAAGGCATGATCGACGACTTCGAAATCTACAACGAAGAGCTCAACCCGCTCGAAGTGAAGTACCTCTTCACGGGCAAACCGGATGCGGCCGAAACTCCGGCTGAACCCGCTGTCGAAAAGACGATCTCCATGCCGAAGACCGAGTTCACGGTCGGCGAGCCCGTTCTCGTGACCGCGACCGGCGAAGGCACCGACTGGGTCGGCCTCTACAAGGAAGGCGACGTCCCGGGCGGCCCCTCCTCCACCGCATGGTATTATGTGACCGAGCACAACGGAGAGGAATATGCCATCACCGATTCTCTCCCGGCCGGCAATTACACGATGGGTCTCTACCTGAACGACGGCTATGACCTCTACGGCGAAGTCATCCCGTTCACGGTTGTGGACGCCGCTGCGGCGTACCCGGCTTCCGGTGAATCCGGCAACGCTCTTATCGGCACCGTGATCGGCAACGAGACCGGTTGGGGCGGAAACGCCGACGCCGGCGCTGCTGCTGCGTTCGACGGCAACCCTGCCACGTTCTTCGATCCGCTCGGACAGGGCGACGGCTACTGCGGCATGGATATGGGCAGGAAGGTCGTTCTTGACAAGGTCGTCATCCTCTCCCGCGCCGATTGGAACGCCCGCTTCAAGGGCGCCGAGATCCGCGGCAAC
>JAFYBN010000066.1 GCA_017540175.1 Clostridia bacterium
CTCTCCCTTCAGGTACGCTTCGACCGCTGTCACCTTTAGTTCCATGCTGTACCTTTTGTTCTTCCTCCTTGACATGAATAACCCCCTTAGTGTAGACACGTTTTTGTTTTTTCGTGTGTCTACTCTAAGGGGATTATATCATTCCGGTGTCGGGGTGATTTCTTTGTGAATTTCTGACCGATCGCGGAGGTGTTTTCCGAGCGGATCCTCAGCCGCCTTTTCCGGCAGGAAGGAAAACCTCCCCTGCCTCTTGGCGCCGGATCACGCTTCGCTGCCCTTCTCCGCCTTCCGCTTCCAGTAGTCTCCGACCGGCTCGTCCGCGTGCTCTCGGTCCCACGGGACCTCGTGACGCTCGAAATAGCCGATCACCCGTCCGTCTTCATCGCGGACGGGGACAAAGAATTCGCGCTCGCCGGTGGACCCGTTCCACACCTCAAACATCTCGTCTTCTCCGTTGTCCGCGCGGCGGAGGAATTCTTCGATCTTCGGCTTCGTGCTTTCGTTGTGGCAGTTGAACAGACTGCCGCCGATCCTCACCACATTCCCGTACCGCCTCTTCGCCGTCCGGTTCAGCCAGCGCACGGTGTGCGTCCGGTCGACGAAGACGATCTCATAGGGATACGCGTCAAGAATTGCCTGATAGGTTTTTTCGTTCAGTTCCATAGCTGCCCCCTGCATGTTTCTTTCCCGTTCCCGGGGAGTTGATTTCTTCTCCGGTTCAAAATCCGGCAGTCGCTTTTTTTCGCCGGGCATCGGCGGACAAACATGTGCGCAGTCCGGCAGTGTGCCGAGCCGCGGAGCGGTCGGGAAGCCGGGATACGAACGGGCGCTCGAATCCCGGTGATTTGTGTCAGGGCAACACCTGCATGCGGCGGCGGAAGCCTCTCGCGGCGTCGGCGCGGGCGCGGTCAGGAGAGAAGCCGAGCAGCGGGATCCCCCGGTCCACGGTGTTTTGATAGATGATCTCCATATCGTTCAGGTGGGGTTGGGACATATTCACGCCGGTCAGCATGGGCTGGGCGCAGAGATGGGAGATATAGTGGTCCCCCCGCCCGCAGAAGTGCATGATGCCTCCCCCATAGCGTTCGAGGAGGATCTTGTCATAGGGGACGGCAAACTCTTTGTACAACTCGGGCGAGAGGTTCATCGCGCTGTCGCATCGGAGGGCGATCCGTCCCTTGTGCCGGATATGGGACCAATGGGCGTTCATCTCGGTGCCGCAGGGGAAGAGCTCAAACCACTTGTCCATGAAGCGGGCGTAGGTCTCCGTAATGAGCGCCATCGCGGCGTGAACCAGCTCCGGCTCGTCGTACATGGCGTAGAACATCTCCCCGCCCCAGAGGAGCTCGCAGATATCGAGCGCCCCCTGCAGGTCCGGGTGGTACACGGACACATACCGGCCGATCTTCGGATACGCCTCTCCGATCTCGCGAAAAATCTCCCCGCAGGCGAACACCCGCGCGCCGAAGCCTCCGTTGAGATCCGGCACGCCTCTGTCGATCATCTCCCGGATCCGGTCCGTGCTGCCGAACGAACGGGCGGTGGGCAGGGTGTTGGTGCTCCGGGGCATTTCGAAGATCTCCGCGCCGAACACCGTCGCCAGAATAGCCGATTCGTAGTTGGCCCGCACGGCGAGATTGGACCCCGAGCCGCCGAGCGTCCATGAAACGCCGTTCATCTCCGACACGATCATCGCGTCAAAATCGGCCAGCGCGTCGTTGATGTTCACGGCGACGAGCTCCGTCCCGGGCGGGGTCAGCCTGTCCTTGTCCCTCCACGGGCGGAAAATATCGTCCTCGCACTCTCCGTTCAGAAAGCGGAGCCAGCGGGCGTCGAGCTTCTCCTCCGTCTCCGGGTCGATGCGCCGCTCGATGTCCTCGAGCAGGGCGACGGTTTCCCGTTTCAGCTTTCTCACAGCACACTCTCCAATCCCATGAGCGGGCAGACGCAGCGCAGCACCGCGTTTCCGATCCGCTCGGTTCCCTCGGGCGTGTAAAAATGGGTCATGTCGGACCGCGCGCTCTCCGGCGCGTCCTTCATGACGGCATAGAGATCGTCGATCAGGGTCCCTTCCCTCCCGAGGACCTCCCGCGCGATCTCGTTGTACCGCTCGATGTCCGCGTTTTTGCGCCATACGTCCGGTCCGTATCCCGCCTCAACAATGGGCGTGGAGAAGGCGAAGACGCCGACGGCGCGGGGAAACAGGCTCCGGATCCGCCGCGCGATCTGCCCGAGGGTCACCGCGTACTGCTCCGGCGTCGTGATCGGTCCGTCGTCCCCGGGTCCGAGATGGAGAACGTCCCACAGTCCCGCGTTCCAGTGGACCACGTCCGCGTCGCTGCCCCATCCGCCTTCCCTCTGCCAGTGGTCAAGATACCGGTAGACGAACTGGGCAAACCGTCCGTTTTCCGCGGGATAGAGCACCTGTGCCCGCCCCGCGAGCTTTTCCTTCACATAGGCGTCGTATCCGATCCGGATGGAATCGCCGATCAGAATGAGCTTTTTCATGTTCTCCGAACCTCCCCCGGCGTCGTCCGCGCCGCTTTTTTCCAGTATAGCTGAAAAAAGGGAGAATGGCAAGGGGGAATCGGGAAAGGCTCTCCCGATTTTCTGACGTTCGGGCATGCTCATGGGATTTGCGGGAATTGTAGGAGGGGGGATCGGCAGGTTTGATTTCGTTTAGGCGTGAAGTTTTACAGGCCGGAAACATTCGACGATCGGTATAAAAATCCGTTCGAAAAGACAAGGGCGTTTTGTCCTTTGTCGGGATCGGGCGGTTTTTGTTTGTCTTTGAGGGGAAACGGGGGGATGCGGTGGGCGTCAGCGCAGGGGGGGAGCCATGAGGGGATCAACCTCTTCCGTGTCTCACCGGATATGAGCGACGATGTACCGGATGAGCGGGATGACCGGGTTCTCGGGATTGTCAGAAATGCTCATGAAGAGCTCATCGTAGCCGCATTCGAATTCTATGCCGTCCAGCTTGCCGATGTTGTGGTCGTTCACGTAAGCAGTGAATTCTTTATTATATCCACCCGGTCATCGCCTATCAAACATGTCCGCAGAACGATTGCGTTATTCTATTTCCAACTGAGCCTTTCTTTGTCTGAGCGGTGCAGCTTTTGTCACACCGCATCCTTCAGCACCCCGCTGACCTTCTCCGCCCCGTCGCGCTTCCTGTCGTCGGTCGCATATGCGCGGGTGTCCGGAGTCGTGAAACAGAAAAAACGGGAGATCACCCGATCCGTGGGATGCTCCCGCTTTGTTCTTATTTGTTCTTATCAAGAGATCGGACGGAGAAAGTCCGATGCCTTTTCAGGTTCTTCTCCTTTGGCTCACTCCGCCGCCTTGAAGTTGTAGATCGGCTTCAGGATGTCGATCACGTCCACCGAATCGCGCACGAAGCTGAGGATATCGTCGAGGGATTTATATGCCATCGGCGCTTCGTCCAGCGTGTCGGGAGAGACGGAGGTCGTGTAGACGCCCGCCATGGCTTCCCTGAATTCCTCCATCGAAAGCTGTTCCTTCGCTTTGATTCTGGACATCAGCCTGCCGGCTCCGTGCGGCGCGGAGAAGTTCCATTCGGGATTGCCTCTGCCGACGGCAAGGATGCTTCCGTCCCGCATGTTGACGGGGATGAGGACCCTCTCGCCCTTGTGCGCGGCGATCGCCCCCTTGCGCAGGATCATTTCATCCGTGTCGATGTAGTTGTGGATCGTGTGGAAGGCGTCGGCTGCCGTCAGCCCCACGCGGGAAAGAAGGATCTTCGCCATCCGTTCCCGGTTTCTCAGCGCGAAATCCTGGCACAGCTTCACGTCGTGCAGATAGTCAACGAGAGCATCCCCGTACACATAGCAGAGATCGTCCGGCACAGTTCTCTCACACTTCGCGGCTTTCAGCCCGGCAAGCCCTTTCTGGATCTCTCTTTCCCTTCCCGCCGCCTTATAGGAGGCGATCAGTTCCGCGCGTTTCTTCGGCGTATCCTCCCAGCCCTCGTTCAGCCGGATCGCGAGCGACTGATAGTATTCCGCCACCTGCTTTCCGAGATTGCGGCTCCCGGAGTGGATGACGAGAAACAGCCTGCCGTCCGACGCCCGGTCGACCTCGATGAAATGATTTCCGCCGCCGAGCGTTCCGATGCTCTTTTCCAGTCTCAGCGGTTCTTTCAGCTCATGACAGCAGGCGAACCGGGTCAGGTCGAAGGATTCCTGTTTTTCCTCCCAGACGTCCCGCCCGGAGGGGATCCCGTGCGCCGCTTCGTCCATCGCTCCGAGATCGATTTCCCGCTCGGCGAGCTCGACGGTGTACATGCCGCAGCCGATGTCCACGCCCACGATGTTCGGCACGACCTTATCCGTCACCGTCATGGTCGTACCGATGGTGCATCCCTTCCCCGCGTGAACGTCCGGCATGATGCGGATTTTCGCGCCCGCGGTGAATTCATAGTCGCACATCCTCCGGATCTGCTCCTCCGCCTTTTCTTCGACAATGTCCGCGTAGACGACGGCCTCAGCGGTTTTTCCTTTGATGATCATATCGACTCCTTATTTCTCAAAACAGCTCCCATGGGCGGCGCTCCGGATGATTATCCTGCGGCACGGCGCCGGTCACGGGAGCCGTTTTCTCAGGCGGAAATTGCCTTGTAGCGCTCTCCGTTCAAAACGTCCATCATGAACACATACGGCGAGACGATGCCTCCGGCGATCATGGAGAACAGCCGCGGGGTCACGCCCGAGACAAGCGCCGCTCCCTGTTCGTTCATGGAAACGGGCTGCTGTCTCGTTCTGCTGTCCACGTTCCAGAAGACAATGTCCGGGAGGCGGTATCCGTGCGCCTCGTACATGGCCTTCGCGTTCTCGAAATTGCTCCGCGAAGCGTTTTCCGCGCACTCATCGAACTCCATGTCGGAGACGATGACGAGCTTTGCCGGAAGCTCCTCCGCGGGGACCTTGTTCTTCACCGCGGCGTCGAGGATCACGCGGAAGACGGCTTCGAGGTTCGTGTTGGCAACCTCGCTGAACGACACGGCATATGCCAGCCGGTCCGCGAAGGTCTCGCCCTTCAGCTCGATCAGCTGCGGACGAGAGGAAAACGTGACGAAGCAGCCCCGGAACGCGCCATTGTTGTGGTCTGCGAAATACAGCCCGAGGGACAGCGCGACGGCTGCGGGCATCGGTTCCGCGCCCCCGTACATGGAGCCGGAATTGTCGATCACCGCGAGGGCGTTTTCTCCTCCGCCGAAATCGGGCAGGGACTGCCATGTCATATTGAGGGAAACCTTCTCATCTTCGGACAGATCCCTCATCCCCCACCGTCCGAGGTACGGCTCGACGAGCTCATAGGGGCTGACGTTGTCCGCGTGGAGCTTTGCCTCTCCTCTTGTCACCCGGTTCATAAACTGCCGATACCGCTCCCCGTCGCTGCGCAGAAACGCCTTTCTGTACTTGAACATGGCGCGGGACGGCTGGTCGGCGTAATCGAAGGAGTAGTCGCGCTGCCGCAGGTTGTTCTCGAGGATGCGGATCTTTGCGCGCAGGGCGGTCAGCTTTTTGCGGTACTCCGCCTCGGTCAGCCCGAAGGCCCGCGCGATCTTTTTGCCCGCTTTTACGGTTTGAGCGTTTGAGGCGTTGACGGAGGGGAGCCACTTGCCGAGCAGGGACACGGGTTTATCCTCGCCAAGCTTTTCGAGATCCTCCTCAAACCGCGCTTTCAGAAGAGCCAGAGTCTCCGCTTCACAGGGCGTGCCGAGCAGGACGAGGAGATCGTCAAAGCGTCCGTATTCCGCAATCAGGGGGAGATTCTTCGTCACGGATGCGCCGCGGTTATATGCCATCCAGCGCAGGATCACCCGGAACACCCGCCGCTCGCCGAGCCCGCCGCGGACATCCCGCGCGAAAAAGAGGGTCTTTACGGCAACGTCGGGGTTTTCGAGATACGCGCGGACGAAGCGAGAGATGATCTCCGCGTCGCTCTCCCGTCTGAGCGCGCCGACCGTCGCGAACAGGTCGAGACAGTCCGAGCCGGAAGACGAAAGCGTCACGGCACCGTTCTCCGTCCGGGTCAGGTTCATTTCGTTTTTGATGAATTCGAGCATGGAAATCACCTCGGTTCTTTTATGTAAATGGGTTGATGATCGGTCAAGGCGCAGGGCGGGGTTTCCCCCGGATGGATGCTGAATCCGTGTTCAGCTCATCAATATGTTTGCTGTCTGCGCCTTTTTGGGGGAACAAGATGCGGTTCGGGCTGTACGTGTCCGGGTTTTCACCGGGCTCCTCCCGGCTTAGCTGAGCCGGTGCTCCTGAAGAGCTAACGCAGAATAGCGATTGCTGTACGCATCTTTCGAGGAGGGACAAGACACCGTTGTTTGCATTTTTCGAGAAAGCAGATGATTGCTGTCGGTGTCTTTCTTCAAGACGCTCTGTTGATGTTCGGCATGGGATGCGCCGCGTCCGGGACGGATTCCCGGGAGCCGCGTTCTGCATTCCCATGCACGAGGGTCGAGCCTCTTCATCGGAACAATTTGTTTGCTGTCAGCGTCTTTCATACCCGGCAGATCATGACTTGCTGCCCGGTACGCTGCCATTATATCCCATCTCCGCGTCCTTTTCACGGAAAAAAAGTTGCGAACATCAAAGTCCGCAGCTTTTTTGACGATTTAATTTCTGACAGATCTGAGCGATGAAGGAGTCCGGGGCGGTCACACGCACCATTGGGCCGAAGGAGAGGACGCGGATCAGAATGTCGGCCTCCTCATCCCGGTCGAAGGTCACGGACACCCGGTAGCGGTCCCCGTCCAGCCGCTCCGCCTCCTTCTGATAGTTGGCGAAATGGAGAAGCACCCGTTCGAGCGCGTTGCGGCGGTTCGTGAGCTCCATCACCACCGTGACCTGCTCCGGGGGTGCCGGCTCGGAATCCTCCCTGAAAAAGTCCTCGTCCGATGTGCCCGCCGCCTCGCAGGCGAGGATGCGGCCGAGGTTGACCGTATTCCTCCCGTGCCGGCGCGTAACGCCGACCAGACGGAATTTGTCATCCTTCTCCGAATACTCCAGATGATCGGGGAAAAGCTCGATCTTTCGCGGGGAAGCGCGGCGGCCCTGGATCTCGATTTTCAGCGGAAACCGTTCCCGCACCGCCCGGAGGATCAGCCGGAAACGTTCGATGTAGCCCGCGTCCTCATAGGGATCGCCGTCCGCGAACCGGTCAAAGACGATCACGTCCTCCTGCCGGTACAGCGGCTCCACATCCGGGAAATCGGGCAGATCGTCTCCGAACAGCCGTATGCGCGGGTCGGCTGCGATCGCTTTCAGCCACCGTTTCTCGAGATTCGTCATCGGAAGCGTCGGAGGATGGGAAAGCGGTGTTGTTCCGTCCGGGTGAAGAAGCTGCCACCGCTCCTCTTCGAGCGCCGCCGGGATGGTCAGCACACTCTCGCCGAACGCCTTTTTCTCGACGATGGAACGGATCTCGCTCTTCGAGACGGGGTGATCGAGAGCAGCTTTGAGGATCGCGGCGACGGCGTTGTAATAGGCGGAATAAAGCTCGCTGAACATCATGCGTCCTCATCCTCCTCTCCGGTGATCCCGTAAAGCGCGTACATCTCACGGATGTCGGCGGCAAACTGCTCTTCCAGCACTTGGTTCGAGAAGCGGAATTCGGTGATCCGGCAGAGGAAGGAGCGCATCCACGGGATCAGCTCCCTGCTGTCGTAAACCCAAACGGAAAACCGGCATCGGTTCCCATCGAGCCGCTCCACCGATCCGCCCCGCTTCTCCCGCTCGAGCCGCTCGGGAATGTGCGTTTCGTCGTCGCGCCAGCATACGGTGAACTCGACGTATTCGAGGTTTTCGCCGGATTCGTTATGTGTACTGACGCCCCAGATATGGGATCGCATGCGCTCGAAGCGGGCTTTCAGATCGTCGTACCATTCGCAGATCTCGTCCGCTTTCACGGACAGAATGCTGTCCAAACGGAAGGATGTGATCTGCCGGAAACGCGGGACATGCGCCATCAGGTACTGCCGTCCGCTCTGCGCGCTGATCATGATCCCAAGCGGCACGACGTGATTTTCCCGAACGCGGTCCTTGTGCCGGTTGATGGTCTCGACGGTGACATTCCGCTTCTCCCGCATCGCGTCGAAGAGCGACGCGAGGATCTCGCTGTCCATCGTCCCCGTGACGTAGTGGTGCTTGAACGTGAACGCATCGTCCCGGTCGTCGGATTTATCGAGCAGGAACGAGCCGACGACACCGCACGGGGCCGTCTCTGAAAAGAAGTCCAGCAGGGCGCGGTCCGGCAGGTCGCTGTTTTCCGTGCGGCGGTACGCAACCGTTCTGCCGCGCTTTTCGGCCTGTATGATCCCCTCTTCGGCGTATTCCTTCAGTTTTTTGCGGACGGTGGACTCGTCGAAGGTCTTCGGATCACGAAAACCTGCCGTCATCCCGTCGAGCTTTTCGAGAATCTCCGGCAGGGACATGGCGGCATCGGGGGAAGCCAGAATATCCATGAGCAGGAAATGCAGGGTGATGTCCCTGTCCGTAAAGCTCTTGGTTTTCCACGCCTTGAAAAGAGGATTGTGATTCATCGCCCGGCTGTCGATGGAGAGGAAGACGTTTTTCCCCTCGGCGGTCTGGCGGAACTGCATGTACTCGCCGAGCCAGCTCTCGACCCGCCTTTTCTCGTTGTCGTAGGAGCGCGCGCTTTTCTGCGTGAACTCCTCCCGGCTCCGGAAGCCGAAGACAAAGAATTCCCGCAGATAGTCCCGGATGCGTCCGATGTCCTTGATCCGTTCGCTGTATGCCAAGGTGTGCTTCTCCTTTCCGGCGTCAGGCGCCTCCGCCCTGTTCCCGATCCGACGTCGAGCGCCCGTAATACAGGGAATCGCCGTAGAACCGGTCTTTCAGCGTACAGCCCGACCAGTATCGGCGGAAGTAGTAATAGTCGTCGCAGAAACGGTTGTAAGAATAGTCATAGACCGTCCGCTTTTCGAAGAGGCGGAATCCGCTTTTCTCCGCCGTCCGCCGGGAGGCAGGATTGTCCACGTCCATGACGACGGTCAGATAGTCGACGCCGTGCTCCCGGCAAAAGGCTTCGGCGAAAGCTTCCGCCGCTTCGGACGCATACCCTTTCCGGGTATATTCGCCGATCACCATCCACCCGAGATCATATTCGCGGAGCATATTCTGTTTGCAGAAGGAAAGACAGCCAACGACCTCTCCGGTGTTTTTCAGCTCGATCGCGTAACAGCGCCACGAGTCAAGATCCCCCTCTTCCTCATACTGCCGAAATCTGCGGATCCAGTCGGGTATCTCCACCCGGCTGACGTCGACCTCCAGAAAATCCGGGCAGAACTCCGTCACCTGCGGATCGGTTTTGATCCGGTACAGCGCGTCGGCGTCTTCCTCCCGGAACGTGCGGACGATCAGCCGTTCCGTTTCAATCTTCATTCCGTTTGCCTCCCGTGCGTTCTCCGCGGTCGTGTTTTTCACAAAAAGCCTCGACGGTTTTCACGGTGAACGGCTTCGGATCACAGCTTGAATCCGTGAGGGCTCCCCGCGGAGCCATGACCCAATGCCGTTCGGTCCCCATGTCGTTCCTGATTGCCGGAGCCGTCCTCCGCCGCGGTCTGTCCGTATGGTAAATCATGATGCCCGGGTTTGTCAAGCGGTTTGATTAATCTGTAATATATTTGAAATAATCGATTATGACCTCCGAACCCTGTTTTCGCCGTCCTGCCTGCAAATCGTCTTCCCGATCGCCGCAAGGCTCGTCCCCAACCGATGGATGCGCTGTTTCGCGCCGGAATACAAAAACGACCCGCTGATTGTTTTCTTCCGTTTATGCGTTTCGCTGCCCGTGATCAGCCCGTCGGGCAGTTCACGGCGAGGGGTCGATGCGGGGCGGCCGATTTCAAAAATATGCCGATCCCTTCTTCATACAGCCTCAGCAAAATCAAGCCTTCGGACTTATTTTCTGCATCTTTCCACAGCCTCCAGACCGTATTTCAGATAGAAGAGCAGATTATCGATATACCGCTCCGTCGGTCTGGCGTACTCCATGTACCCGGCGGACGGGCAGAGGATCAGCCTTCCGCTCCTGCCGCCGACGTCCACACAGCGGTCGATCAGATCGGCGATCCGCTCCCGGGAGGACAGGAGGATCTCCTGAATCTCGATGTTCCCCTCCAGCCCGATCCGTCCGCCGAAGGTCCCGACGACCTCTTCGAGATCGACGTCGCCGTTCGACGCCGTATCCGGCTCAAGCGGATTCAAAACGTCCACGCCCATATCGATGAAGCGCTCGATGAAATGCCGCACCCTTCCGTGGCTGTGGACCCAGACATAACCGCCGTGCTCGTGGATCAGGTCGCAGATCGGCTTGTCGTATTTATAGACAAAATCGTCGAAATCCCGCGGTCCGAGCAGCGGCGGGAGAAACAGCTCCGGCCCGCACCATCCGAAGACCGGATGCTCCACCCCCGTCTCGAGGATGCGCTTCACATGGTCGTACAGCCGACGGGCGTAAACGGAAATCAGCTCGTCGACAAAATCACGCGCGTCCACGCTGAGATAGGCAAGCGTCTCCGAGCCCATCATCTGATGCGCAAAGTACGCCGCGTGGGGCAGATCGATCATCACGATGCCCCGGTCGCCTGTGGCACAGACCGCCGCGTCGTAGGCCTCTTTTTTCATTCCTTCCGGCGCGGTATAAAGAATGGAGAGCAGTTTTTCAATGTCCTCCTCTTCCTTGACGTAGTGCTCCATATCGTAGCCCGGATCGCCGATCTGCGACTCACGGCGCACCATCTCGAGATCCCCCTTCGGCGTGTGCAGGAGGGTGTGGCAGTCCAGCCAGTGCGGATCTCCGGTTTCGGTCTTCCACGTGTCGACGGCAGCCCTGGCGTCGGTTCCGCGCATCAGATCGAGCCAATAGCCGCCCACGCCCGTGAAGAGATCGGTGCACTGCGCGGCGAGCTCCGAAACCGGCCGGTAGGCTTCGTGCAGCTGCCAGCCGACCGTCGCGCCGGCTCCCCAGAGTTTGAGCGCGGGGCGGTCGATTTCCTCCCCGCGGAAGATCCGCATCAGGCGCTCGTGTGAAGTAGTCTGTTCATCGGGATTCCCCTTATAGTGAGCATGATAAAATAGTTTACCCTGTTAAAAATCATTATACCATATCCCCCGCTCCCGCGCAACAGACATTTTGCTTCCGACGCAAAAAGGGGCTGTCGCATTAACTCCAGAAAACGGAGAAATGCAACAGCCCGCTTGCTTTTCAGCGCCGACAGCTGTCCTTTTTCTCCTTTATCAGAGGAGCCGGTTCAGCAAGCTGAACCAAAAAGGACCAAAAAGAGGAACTCCTTCTGTGTCTTGGGTGTTCCGAGGTCTGCGGACCTCGGGTCAGGGCGTTGCCCCGACACCCCACCACCTTTTGAAAAAGGTGGACGAAAACTTTTGGGACTATTTGCGACAGGCCCTTATGATTATGTCTTAAAAAACGCGGAAACAGGTTTGCACCCGTTCAAAGCGCGATCATGACCGGGCGTCTGCCGCCGGGAGGGGCTGTACGGTCTCATACCGCGGTATTTATTCTTTTCTCTTCACCGGTACCCAGATCGCGCTGTGGTAGTCGGGATCGGTTTTTTCTCCGTTCACACAGTCATACCACTCCACACTGGCATAGCCGCAAAGCTCATACTCCGGATTACCGGGCAGCCATTCCCGAAAGATGCGCGTGTTCATGCTCTGAAGCGCGTCCGGGATCGGACCGATGCAGTTGAATATCGCCCAGTCGCTCTTCGGAAATTCGTACACGACCATGCCCTGAGGCACTTCTCCGCCCGTGTATTTCCCGGCGATGAGATACCGGAATTTCCCACCGCCGACATCGTCGATGCAGACACCGTATTCTCCGATGCAGTTCTCCATGAGAGCTTGCTCACAAGGATTCGCCGGGACGTTTCCGGCATAAACATTTTTTGCGTATTTTTCGCAGATTTCATCCCAGAATTTCGGAATCTCGGCGTATGCGGTTTCATTGTCAAACTCTTTCGGAAAGCCGATCACCTTAAACGGAAACATCGGTGTGATTTTGCAGTCCATCTGATTACCTCCCTGAATGGATAGTTTGATCGTCAAGGGAAGGAATGTGTTGATCGCCGCTCCGGCGCGCACCTGCGACGGCGTTGCGCCGTGGAAGCGGGAAAATGCCTTCGTGAAGCTTTCCGGCGTTTCATAGCCGTAACGAAACGCAACGTCGATCACTTTATCCTCCGTCTCCCTCAGATCCACCGCCGCACGGTACAGCCTGCGGTTTCGGATGTACTCCCCGACGCCGTATCCGGTCATGAGAGAGAAACCCTTCTGCAGAAAGAACGGAGAAAGATACACCTGATCCGCCACGTCCTGCGTGCTGACGTCGTCCGTCAGATGCTCTTCCATATACTCGATCGCTTTCCGAACAGAGGCAAGCAACTCCATCCGCCGGACCTCCTTTCCCTGACTGAGATCATTATACCTCTCAAAGCGGAAATCGTCCTGTCATTCCCTGCTCGGATCTGTCCTGCCGCGATTCCTTCCCGCCCGAGCACCTCGTATTTCCCGGTCGCACAGACGGCCTGTCACTCCCGCACGGGAAAGCTCTCGAGCGGTCTGCCGCGGCGCTCGAGGGCGTATTCGCACATAGGCGCGGTCTCAAAGGACAGATTGCCGTCCGCGTCCTTCTCGCAGAGGATCTCCTTGCCGTCTTCGAGACAGCGGACGACGCACTCCCCACCGAAGGGATCCGCCGCCGTGCAGACGCCGCCCTCCGTCAGATGCAGGGTGAGCTCCGCCGCCGTCGTCTGCAGCGGCAAGTTGGTGCGGTTGTTGTGCGCTTTCATCAGATCCATGCGCAGGGACGCGTCCCCCGCCGCCGCACGTTCGCGCACTTCTTTGATGCCGCCCGGCAGGGTACAGGGGACGGGGGACTCGTAGTCGTCCCACCAGAGGTCGTTTTTCCCGATGATAAAGCGCATGGCGGACGGCGCGCCGCAGATCATGCAGCCGATGTCGCCGTTGCCGATGGGCAGACCGTTTTTGAAGTCCCAGGCGGTGTGATCCCGGGTGTAGGAGTGACGCGCCATTTCGTCGCGGCCCCGCGTCCGGATGCGCATGCGTTCCGGATCCATCGTTTCGTCGGGCAGATGCGGGAGCATCCCGCGCATGGGAGAGGTTCGTTATTTCAGATCCATGGTGACCTCCTCAATTGTTTTTCCGTATCTTTCCGAGCACGATTATACCACAACCCCGGGGATAAATCCATATAATCGGTGCAATAACAGGCAAAAAAATCTATGATCCGCCCATGTGGGGATCGGATATCATGCGGCACAGGCAATCCGGCTTATTTCCTGCGCTGTCTTCACCTGCCGGAACACGGGCTGACGGACAATTCGCGGTGGAAAAACCGTTGTTTGGATTGAGTTTTACGGAACGAATGAATCGCCCGAGGGCCGGGGTTTGTGCTTTGCTCAATCCGCCGCGTCTCCCCCGCCCTTTTATACCCATCCCCCTTGCGTACGGTCCCGCGATATGGTACAATAGAGTCGAACCCATCCGGCCGAAGGCGCCGCCGGGAGCGGCGGCGCTTCCCGCGCCTCCCGCATCTATGGCGGACTTCATCGAAAATGATTTCATCCGCCGCCGTTCGATGGGACGCTCCGCGCCGATGCGCGGGAATGACCGTCCGATGATGGACGGTCGATCAGATGGACGTCCGGTCGGACGGACAGATAGGAGTATCACCATGAATGACAACAAAACCTTTTTCTCTACGCTTGACGCAAAGAACCCCGTCGGTACGGCCGCGCGGATCCTGAGCCGCTTTTCACCCCTGTACGCCGGGACCGTCGGTCTGGACGGTAAGCCGCAGGTGAGGCCCCTCTCCTTTGCGCGGGAGGCGGACGGTGCGCTGTATTTTCTGACGGCGAAGAACCTGAGGATGTATGCAGAACTCTCCAAAACGCCGTACATCGAGCTTTGCGCCCGCGACGCGGAAACGGAGACCGTTTTCCGGCTTTCGGGCAAGGTCTCCTTCACGGAAGAAGACGACGTCATCGAACCGTGCGCCGAGCTCTGCCCGAGCGTGCTGCGCGGCGCGGGGGGAGAGCGAAAAGCACTCATCGCCTTTTTCCTGCTGGGCGCGACGGCTTCGCTCGAATCGGAATCCGGCGGCGGCGATCTTCCCTTCACCGAGCTGCGCCTTCCCGATCCGACCGGCGTGCTCGTCGGGATCACGATCAAAAAGAAGACGGAGCTGAGGGACCGTCTGAGCCGCGTGCTCGAACGGCGCGAAGCGGAGCCCCTGCCGCTCGACGCGGAAACCGCGAAGCTCTACGACGGCGCGCTGTTCGTGTTCGCGGAGGCCGCCAAGACGCTCTGGCCGCGGATGGACATTCAGCCCATCGAACGCGCGGCGGTCTTTGAAACCTGGGACGAGCGGGAGAAATACACCGCACTTGCCGCCCGGCTCATCGGCAACGCGGTCATCTCCTTCCCCGAGGATATCACCTACTGGCTGAATCCCGAAACGCTGAAGGAGCTGAGGGACCGCTGACCCGGGGCGGGAGAAGACGCTCCCGAAGCATGATAAAAGAAAAAAAGGAGGCCCTGCCATGACGCGGCACGAAGCGGTGATCCGCGCACTCAGACATGAAGAGACCCCGATCCTGCCGTACCACATCGAATTCACCTCGCAGGAGGCGGAGAAGATGGCGCGGGCGACCGGGGATCCGGATTATGCCATGAGGTGCGGCGGTTTTCTGCATTACATGCAGTACTGGGGCTATCCCACGGAGCGGGTGAATGGCACCGAGCGGTTCACCGACGATTTCGGCGTGACGTGGAATCGGAGCGGCGTGGACAAGGATATCGGCGTCATCGACGAGCCCGTGATCTCTGAGCCCGATCTCGCGCTGTATCCGACGCCTTATCTCAACGAGTCCCGGATCCGGTCGGAATGCGAAGAACTGCTCGCATCCCGAGAGGACCGGTTCTGCTTCGCCGGGATAGGCTTTTCCCTCTTTGAGCGGCTCTGGAGTTATACGGGCATGGAGAACGCGCTCGTCTGGATGATCGCCGAACCAGACTTCACCCACGCCCTGCTCGACCGCATTCTCGCCTTCAATCTGAGGGTGATCGACATCCTGAACGACTACCCGTTCGACGCGGTCTATTTCGGAGACGACTGGGGACAGCAGCGCGGCATGATCATGGGTCCGAAGCTCTGGCGGGAGTTTCTGAAGCCGCGGCTCGCGGAAATGTATCGGCGTGCCAAAAAGAACGGGAAATTCGTCATCCAGCACTCCTGCGGGGATATCGAAGAGGTCTTCCCGGATCTCATCGAGATCGGACTGGACTGCTATCAGACCGTGCAGCCGGAAATCTATGATCTTGCGTCGATCAAACGGGAATACGGGGACCGGCTCGCGTTCTGGGGCGGGATCTCCACACAGAAAGCACTGCCGTCGCTCTCTGCGGACGAGGTGCGCGGCGTCATCCGCAGGACGGCGGAGATCATGCGGCCGGGCGGCGGTTATATCCTCGCGCCGACGCACGCCGTCCCGCAGGACGTCCCGGCGGAGAATGTGACGGCGATGGCGGATGAATTCCGCAGGATTTCCGGGCTGTGAGCAGGCGCAAAACGGCACCTCAAAGACGGGAACCTTCTCCCTCCGAACGCCGCTCTGCGGAAAAAGCCGCATCGGTCCGCGGGTCTTCCCATCGTTCCGCCGACTGCTGCCGGCCGGGAGTTTTTCCGTGAAAGGCGGGAACGTCACCCCCGCCCCCGCTCTGAGAACGGGCGGGTCGGGCGAACCGGATACCGGCGCGGACAGCCGGAATCCGCGCAGCCCACTCTCCGCGGACATGTTGAAGGATCCGCGTATAACTCGCATGAAAAAAGGAGAAACCATGAAAACCGAACATTTTGACGTCCTTGTCGTCGGCAGCGAGCCGGCGGGTATGGCCGCCGCGCTTGCCGCCGCGAGGGAAGGAAGAAAGACCGCTCTCCTCGAACGGTACGGCTGCCTCGGCGGGGGCATGACCTCATCGTATGTCCGGCCGTTTCTCGGAAGTGTGAAAAACGATCAGATCGGCCGCGAGATCGAAGCCCGGATCACGGAAGCGCAGTCGTTCTGCTCACCCGTCGAAGCGGCGAAAATCGTGCTGGCCGAGATGGCGCATGAGGCGGGCGCGGAGGTTTACCTCCAGACACAGGCCGTCTCCGCGGAAACGGTCGACGGCGCCGCCGGACGACGCCGCATCCGATGCGTTCACGCCGTCTCGCACGGGAAGGAATACGCCTTCTCGACGGACGCGTACGTGGACGCCTCCGGGGACGGGGATCTTGCCGCTGCTGCGGGAGCGGATTTCCTGCTCGGGCGGGAAGCCGACGGTCTGGTTCAGCCGCTGTCGGTCATGTTCACGATCGAAGGGATCGACCCCGATACCGGTCTCGTGTGCCAGCATGAAGAGGATTACCGCGACCTCGGCGACGGGAGAGAATATCTCGATCTCTGTCATAAAGCCTCTGCAAGCGGAGAGCTGCCCGCGTCCGTCAACATCGTCCGCCTGTACGCCACCGGCAGACCGGGCGAGCGCATGGTAAACGCCACGCAGATGAACCGCGTGTATCCGCTCGACCGCGTTCCCTTGCCGACGCGGAATACGAGCTCCGCACGCAGGTGCGCAGGGTCGTGCTGTTTTTGCAGAACAACATCCCGGGATTTGCGCACATCCGGGTGAACGGGAGCTCTGTGACGACGGGCGTCCGGGAATCGCGCCGCGTGACGGGCGACTATACGCTGACCGCGGAGGATCTCTTCGCCGGCCGCCGTTTTGACGACGCGGTCGTCACCGGCGCGCATTTCTGCATCGACATTCACAATCCCGACGGCGCGGGTCAGGCGGAACGGGACGGATGCCCTTATACGCCGCAGCCGTACGACATCCCCTATCGCTCTCTGACTGTCGCGGGATTTGACAACCTTCTGACCGCCGGGCGGTGCATCTCGGGCGATCACCGCGCCCACGCGTCCTACCGCGTCATGCGGATCTGCATGGCGATGGGACACGCCGCGGGAATCGCCGCCGCGCTCATGAGTGAAACCGGTCTCCCGAGCCGGGAGATCGACGTTCGCCGCGTACAGAAAGCGGTCGGGATCGCCTGACGGGAAAGGACGGCTGTCCCGGCGTGCGGTTTGCCGGAGAAGGAAAAGGACGGCGCGTTCGCTGCCGAGCGCATCGTCCTTTTTTTATTGATCCGTATCCGTTTGCGGAATACCCCGCGTCCCGTTCCGTTTTTCGGCGATCCCTTCCCGTGAAGATCGGGAATCGTCCGGACTTCACCGTTTTTTCCCGACGCGTCGGGTCAATCCCGCGGATCCGTTCCGTCCTGTTCCTCCGCGCTGCTTCGTCCGCTCTCCGGAAGGATGCCCGCATCTTCGAGCGAGAACGGCTCAAACCCGATCCGCAAAGCGGGTGAATCCGGTCCCAGCGTGAAGTCCCCGTTTTGGGGATCGGCAAAGCCCGGGTCGGCGACCGCGGAGTGGATATCCAGTCCGAGCGCGTTCCATTCTTCGAGCGAGCGGCCCATGAAGGTCACGGGGGCGTTCGGGTTCCAGTAAAGGTTGTAGTCCCAGAACGTGCTGTACGAGGGCCAGTCCTTCTCCTTGAAGAGCGGGCCGTTTTCCCAGAGCACGATGTTCTGGCTGAAAATCTCCCCGTTCGGCGGCGGCGGATCCTTCGACGGCGCGTCCCCGTACCGGGTCAGCTGATAGGAGGTTCCGTAAGCGAAGATATTGTTCCGGATGACGTTGCCGAAGCAGTCGAAATTGCATCCCCAGCCGCCCGCGTGCGCGTTTCTCACGAGGTTGTTCTGAACCGTGATGCCCGAACAGCTGTTGTCGAGGATGATGCCCTCTCCCGCGCCCCAGTACTTCGAGCCGTGCACGTTTTCGACGCGGTTCCCTTCCACGACGGTCTCCGGGGATACGCCGAGCACGTAGAGCGCGCCGTGCGTCCCGAGAATCCCCGTGCCGAGGTCGTGTACGTAATTCTTTTCGATCCGGTTCGCCCGGCTGTAATTCAGCGGAAAGACCTGCCAGTTCCATCCGACGGAAACCGCCCACTGCAGGGGCCCGGAGATCTCGTTGTGCGCGACGGTGTTGTGCCCGCTCTGCCCGATCCACACGCCCGCCGAGCCGAGGTAGAACGCGCCGCAGTCCGCGATCCGATTGTTCGCGAAGCGGATGAACTCCGTCTGCCCGGACGGGTCTTTCGGCCGCTCCGCTTCGCCGATGCGCACGGCTCCCGCGCCGCAGCTCGTAAACGCGCACCGCTCGACCGCAATGCACCCACATCCCCGCTTCAACCAAAGCGCCCACGCGCCGAGGTTTGAGAACGCGCACCGGCGGACGACGCTCTGCGCCGTGGAGCTCATGCGGACGGCGACGGGAGCGTTCAGCTCGGCCTGGACGCTGTGATAGGAGGATCCGCCGGGATGCCCGTCCGTGACGGAAAACGTGATGCCCTCGAAGCTCAGGTTTTCCGCCTTTTGTCCGGCGGAGGGCTTGACCTCGATCAGCGTTCGGAGAACGGGGTACGCGGCGCGGATGGATCCGATCCGCTCTCCCTCTCCGAGATGATAGTAGAGGCGGTTTTCCCGCCGGTCGTGGTACCACCTGCCGGGAGCAGTCAGGCCTTCCCGGACGTTTTCGAGGTAATACCCGTACGACCACGTCAGGGGACGCCACGAACCGCTTTTCATCAGGGCTTCTCCGGTCGCGCGGTTCCATTTCTCAAGGCAGAGCCGCGCTTCCATCCAGAACTGGAGAACGACGAACTCGATATCCTCCGGTCGGTACAGGTTCTCGGGCAGGTCTTCCGGCTTGAAATACAAAAGCCGGTTTGCGAGCTCCTCCCCGGAGAGGCCGGAGACGTCGTTCGCCCAGCCGTCGCTTTGTGCGGGCGAGCCTCCGGGGAACAGGATCCCCTCTTCCGGGTACCGGGTCCACTCACGCCGCTCTCCGTTCACAAAGAACTGCGTGAACCGCGCTTCGGCGGGGACTTTTGTCCACACGATCCCCTCTCCCGCGTCGTGCCAGTCCGTCAGGGGTTTTCCGCCCGTGACGACGGCGTCGTGACCGACAAACGAAGTTCCGCTGTCGCGCTCGTCCAGCACCAGCGTTTCTTCGAGCGCGTATTCCCCCGGCAGCAGATGAAGCTCGACCGCTTCGTCGATTCCGCGGGCGGCAAAAACGGAGTTCGGCAGTCCGCAGATCGCGTTCTCCGGCGTCGAGCCGTCTCCGGACCCGCGTTTTTGAGGCGAGATAAAAAGCTGTTTCATGATCCGCTCCCTGTATGATGTGAAATCCGATTGGGCCGCCCTTTCAGGGCGTGTTCCCGTTTTACACCCGGACACAGCCGACGATGTCCCGTCGCCCGAAACAACGGCTCCGAGGGGACCGTGCGCCGCGGTGTTTCACTTGTCTTCTAAAATGAACCCCGCTTTGTCCAGCTCCGGTCTCAGGCGGGCGTATTCCAGTGTGCGCAGATCGCCGCCGAGGGACGCCATCACCCCCGCCGCTTCCCCGAGCGTCATGCAGGTGTTCATCATGCGGAAGGTCGCCGCAGTGCGCGGACACGCCGAGATGCCGCGTCCCGCCGCCAGGGCGTTGGAAAGGTGCGGGGAAACAAGCGCCCCCATGGGAACGGCGCTGAATCCGCCCGCGCTCTTCGACCAGGTCGCCATGAAGGTTTTTTGACCGTTCGCGTGAGCGCCGTACGTGCGGTTGATGAGCGCGACCGGCGAATCGGTGGCCAGCCCCGCGGCAACCAGTTCTTCCGAGACCGAATCCATGCCGACGATGCCCTGGGCGGCCCGGACGCCGACATGGGACGCCGTTTCGAGAAGATAACAGCGGGAGAATCCGGGCATCTCGCGTCTGAGAAAGTCCACGATCGCGAAGACGTTCTCGCGCAGCTCGCCGTCCATGCGGCTCATGTCGCGGGAATCCAGCGCGTCTCCCTCGTCATAGCAGACGCCGATATTGACCACGCCGGGATTGAGCGAGAGCGAGTATCCGAAATGCTGCCAGACCTTTTCCGGCAGACGGCCCGCCTCGCATGCCTCCCGATAGATCTGGCTGTTGTAGTCGTGATCGAAGGGCGTCATGCCGCCCACGAAGAAGAACATGGACTTGTGCATGCCATCCTCTTCCGCGTACTTGTTGACCGGAGCGCCCGCCTGCCGGAACATCAGCGCGTCCCCGGTGCAGTCGATAAAGGTATCGGCGTACACCAGCCCGGGACCTTCGAGGAAGTTTACGAGAAGCGCCTCGATTCGGTCTCCTTCCGTGACGGCGTCCACCATCTGGGCATAGAAAATCGAGTCGACCTTTGCTTCGTCCAGCATGCGGCGATACATCAGCTTCATCGTTTCGGGGTGAAGCTGGATCCGCGCGGTCAGCGGACGTCCGGCGATGGGACGGAATTCCGGATACGCGCAGTCCTTCGTCGCGATGAACGACGCCGCGCCGACCTCGTCCATGCGGCGAACGAATTCTTCCGAGAGTCCGGCGGTGCTCTGCTTCCCGTCCACGCCGAAGCCGTAATAAAGCGGCACGCAGGATTTTGTCCCCACGCCGCCCGCGAAGCCGTAACTCTCGATCAAGGCGACCCGCAAGCCTTTTCGCGCGGCCGCGATGGCTGCGCCGATCCCGGCGGGACCCGCGCCGACGACCACCGCGTCGTATCTGCCGTTTTCTTTCCAGCCGCACTGCCGTGCGAGTTCTTTTGTCAGCATGTCTCTCACCTCTGATCTTTCTCAAAAGGGTCGGCGGTCCCTTCCCTGCCTTCTCCGCGTTGGGCTGACGCCGCAAAATAACGGCGCGGCACGCTTTTTTTGCGAAAGAAGCGGGGGATCGGGGTTCTCATTTTTCCCCGCGGAGCACCATCGTCAGGGAAACGGAGGTGTCCCACTGACGAATCCCGGCGCGGTACAGGCGAAGGCGCTCGTCGTATCTTGCGTTCGCCGCACAGATCACATCCTCCGCATCGGCGGAGCGCACGGAGCGGATCGCGTCCAGATCGGACTGGCGCTCGGCTTCGATCATCGCTTCCGCCATCGGCGCGGGGTATTTCGGATCATCCGGTGTCAGATCGATCACCGCGTACCCGGTCGTGACGTGGACAAAGCCGTGTTTTTCCATGGAGGCGGGGATTTCCGACTCCGACATGGGATAGCGGCATACCTGAAATGCTTCGAGACTGCTTTCAGCGTCGGGCTGCGCCGCCCAAAACGCCTTTTCCGTGTCCGTCGGCTCAAGGCAGGGCGCGCCGCGGCGGATCCCCCTGCGGGCGGACAGGCAGAGGCATACGCCGCCCGGCTTCAGAACGCGCCTTTGCTCGCCCCAGAAGGCGGAGGGCTCGACGTGCTCCTGCACGGTGTTGGAGATCGTCACGTCAAAGGTGCCCTCTTCAAAGGGGAGCCGTGCGGCGTCGCCTTCCGAGAAAGAAACGCCCGCGACGTGCTCCCGCGCGTATTCGATAAAGCGGCTGTCCCGGTCGATCCCGTGGATCTCGGCGCGGGGATACCAGCGGCAGAGCGCCTCTGCGAGCGCGCCCGGTCCGCATCCGACCTCAAGGATTCTCAGCTCCCTGCCCCGGTCCAGCCGGAACAGCCCTTCGTACTGAGGGAAGAACCGATCGTCAAACCGCAGCTTTCGGCTCAGATACAGTGTGAGGATCCCCTGCACATTGTCCGACCAGATCGTATTCACTCCATGCTCCTCCTTCCGAATCCGCCTGTCCGGCGGGCGGTTTCCTTTACGGCAGATTCCGCGCAGAAGACCCGCCGGAAGAAACCGGCGGGTCGCCGCGCGGGGTCAATCTTTGTTCTCGGACGGCGTCACTGACCGGACGCAGCCCGATAGGCGTCAAGCGTACCGGAGGCGGATTTCGCGAAAGACTTTCCGATTTTCTTTGCGAGAGATGCGAAAGTCTCGCCGCCGGAATCCACCGCGCTCTGGAAGATGCTCACGATATTGGCCCAGCCGAAGATGTCGCCGAGATCGTAAACGCGGTATTCAAAGATGATCTGGAGCATTTCGCGGCTGTCCTCGTCGCGGATGGATTTGCCCGTGATGGTGGTGTCGAGATAGGCGTTCATGAAGTCGCCGTGGCTGTCGATGGCGAGCCCCTCGGTGATGTTCGCCGAACGCTCCTTATCCAGAACGGAGCGCGGCATCACATACGCGAGGGCGCTCGTGAGCACTTCGCAGGTATAGTATTCCTGCTCCGGCTCGAATTTTGGGAAGGGGATCAGGCCGAAATCGTTTTCCATTTCGCGCAGGTCGGCGAATTTGCCGATGACCTCGCCGTAAAACAGGCTGTGCCCGTTATAGAAGGTGTTGATCGCCCACTCGTTGTTCGACGCCGACGCGCCCCGGAATCGTCCCGGGATGACGGTCGCGGTATTGTCGTTGATGATCGTGTTGATCTTCTCCGCGATGAGGAGCACCCGTTCGGAGGCGAGATTGGAGGCGTAACCTCCCTCGTCGTTCAGACAAACGAGGGATTCTCCCGCGCCCGCCAAGAGGCCCACGTAGGAGGACCAGTGGGTGGAGAAGCCGAAATAGTCCTCCGGCGCGTTCATGCTGCCGTTGCCGTCCTCGTCGTGCGCGACGGTCGTCATGAGGGCGTGCATTTTGTCCATCGTCCAGCCGTTCTCTCTCACGAGTTCATACGGGCTTTCGAGGAGGTACTGCCCGATGAGGTTTTTGTTGAAGAAGAGCACCCACGTCGCTTCGTCGTACTGGATGTTGATCTCGTTCTCCGCGAAGAAGAGGCGGTCGGCGATCGTCAGGTAGTCGGCGGCCGCGGCGTCCCACCACGGCATATCGAAGCGGAAGGCGTCGATCATCTTCAAATCGACGAGCAGATCCTGCGCGCCGAGGGAAGCGGCGCCGGAAAGGGAGGGATACGCGATGGCATAGGCGTCGTCCCCCGCCGTGACGGAGGATTTGATCGCGCCGTTCACATCCCCCTCATACTGGCTGATCGTGATGTTGAACCGGTCCTCGATCCGGCTGTTGCGGTTGTAGATGGCGTCCTTGTAGGCGTCGCCCGTGACGCTTTCCGCCCACACCTCGTCGAGGCACCAGGTGATGTCGCCCGATTTGAGGATGCAGAACGTATAGCCGTCGTAATCGGCGCTCGGCATATACGACGAGAAATCGTCCCCGTCTTCTTCGGGGGGAGCCGTCTCATCGCCCGGCGCGGGCTCCGCCGCGGGTGTGGGATCGGGGTCGGCGTTCTGCTTCGACTGCGCGCAGGAGCAGAGCAAGAGCGCTGCGAGCAGAAGTGTGAAGAGTTTTTTGAGTGTCATGCTTTTCCCCCCTGCCGTGCGGCGGCTGCTGCAGGAAACAGGAAACGGATGCCGCGTTTTTTCCGTTTCGCGTGCTGCACGGTCGGTTTTCTCTCCGACCGCTTTTAATGGATTATAGCATATCACATCCGGTTTTGCAAGCCCCGAAACCGGGCTGACGCGGCGAATCAAGCCGCTTTTCCTCTTCGGGCCAATCCACGCGTCACTTGTGGAGAGCGGCGCGAAGGCGCTTTGAGACGCCGGGAATCCTGCCGCCTCCATGCACCGGGGTGCGGTCAATTCCCGTAATACGCTTCGAGTTTTTCCACGTCCGCCTGTCCGAAGGCCTTCGAGAAAATCAGGAGGTCGTCGATATGGATGAGGGCCTCGTTGCCGCTGTTGATCCTGCGCGAGGCGTCGTCGCCGACCGTGAACGGAAGGGCGTCCATCGAAACGTCGGCGAAATACGCGGGCAGGACAAAGGTCTTTTTATACCGGAAATTCAGGTACAGATCGATCGCGCAGTCCTTTCTGCGGAACACGACCGTGGTATGCAGCCATCCGCCCGAGACTTCGCGGCGGTAGGAGGGCTGGAACTCCTCATACGAGCTCGGGTCCGGCGTTTCAATGCCGATCCAGAGCGCGGTATCCGTAAAGCCCAGCATGAAGCCCGGGCCGGAATCCGTCATGGTCTTGGTCCCGCAGTAATACGCTTCCGTCGCGGGGGCATTGTCGACGTTCAGCCACGCGCAGACCGTGAAGTCGTCCTTGCCGAATTTCACGTCGTCCGTCACGAGGCATCCCGTCGCGCCGACCTCGGCGTTCGCGCCGCGTACGCCGGCGGAATAGTATTTGACTGAGCCGTATTCCGTGAAATGTACCCTGCCCGCCGCGTCCTCCGGGCTGAACTCGAAGAACATGGCAAGCTTGATCTCATCCTCATCGAAGAAGGAGAGAAGTCCCTTTTCGCCGCGCCAGTCGGGCTGGGGCTTATGCTCGACGTCATGGCGCACGCCGTCCGGGGCGGTCACATAGGGTCTGTCCCAATCCACGAACACCCC
Organism: Clostridia bacterium; assembly: GCA_017540175.1. Taxonomy (GTDB): domain Bacteria; phylum Bacillota; class Clostridia; order Oscillospirales; family CAG-272; genus UMGS1696. Next base: position 24,459 of record JAFYBN010000066.1, read on the forward strand.
CTCGGGCACTTGTGAGGAATAGCCGGAAAGATCGGGCTCGGGGATCTCCAGCCCGAAGGCATACCGCACGATCGCGTTCACGTCCTTGGTCGTCGCGAAGAAATCGTCGGTACGCGCGACGGTTTTGCCGCAGAGAGCGAAATAGATGTATTTCTCCGTGTCCGTATAGCCGCCGTGACCGTGCTTATAGCCGCCGTGGTCCGTGATCACGAGAAAGAGCGTGTCCTCGACGATCCCGGCTTCGGCGTAGGCGTCGTAAATCATGCCCACCATGCCGTCCACGTTCGAGATGCAGTCCAGATGCCCTTTGGTCCCGTAGCCGTGATGGTGTCCGGCCCCGTCGGGATCGTCGATGTGAACGAACAACAGATCGGGTTTATGCGTCCGTACGCACTCCGCGGCCTTCTGTGCCGTGGACGCCCCGTCGGACGCGGTCTGCATGAACACGCCGATATCGTGTTCGATGATGCCGACGTTGATCGGCTCCCAGTTGCTGACGCTGCACAGCACGCTCTCCGGGTATGCCTGCCGGACGCTTGTGAAGATGGTGGGCAGCTCTTTGTTCCGATATTCCTGCTGGCTGACTTTGCCGTTAGTCAGACCGTGTACTTCCGGCTCCGCGCCGAGCAGCATCGCGCCCCAGTTCTGCGCGCTGATGGTCGGGAACAGACTTTCGGCCCGCAGAGTCTTCGCTCCGTCCCGAAAGATTTCGTCCATGCGCGGCGTGGCGGTGTCCTTGCAAAAGCTTCCCATGCCGTCGATTCCGATGATTGCCGTGTGCGCGTAGCGCCGCTTTTGATTTTCCGCCTTCATTTTTCTTCTCCGCTCTGAAATCGTTTTTGAGATGGTTATGCGTGTGACGCCGGTCCGGGAACGCTTTTCAGAGGGAACGCGCCCAACCCGGCGAAATAAACTTGAGTCCGGTACATCCGGGTTCGTAGGAGTGTCCGCGGGTCTTCCCCGGACGCCTCACACCGTGATTTCCGCGCGGCTCCCGCCGCTCGGGTCTTTTTTGACCGTGATCTGCCGCTCGATCCGGTTTTTCAGCTCCGATACGTGGGAGATGATCCCGACGAGGCGGTTTCCGTTCGCCAGATTCGCGAGCGCTTTCATCGCCTGATCGAGGGATTCCTCGTCAAGCGATCCGAAGCCTTCGTCCACAAACATGGTGTCCAGCCGGACGCCGCCGGAGGAGGACTGGATCTCGTCCGAAAGCCCCAGCGCGAGCGAGAGGGACGCCTTGAAGGCTTCGCCGCCGGACAGCGTTTTCACGCTCCGCTCCGTCCCGTTGTAGTGGTCGATCACGTCGAGGTCGAGACCGCTCTGGGTCTGCTTGTTTTCCGCCTCGGCGCATCGGCGCAGCTCGTACTGTCCCCCCGTCATGACCATCAGCCTCGTATTGGCCCGCGCGATGATGCGGTCGAAATACGTCATCTGGATATAGGTCTCAAGGTGGACTTTTTCCTTGCCGTTGATCGCGCCGTTGGCCGTGTCGGCAAGGGACCGGACCCACGCGTACCGCTTTTCGAGCTGCGCGAGGGCGCCGATTTTGTCTTCGATGTTCGTGAGTGAGGTCCTGTTTGCGGCGAGCCTTGCGCCGATCTCTTTTGAGCGGCTTTCCGCCGCGTGCCGGCGGGCGGACAGCTCTTCTTTTCGGCGAACCTCGGTCTCTTTGTCGAGCCCCGCGTCATCGCGGAGATTCTCCTCGAGCCCCCGCGCGGCGGCGTTCAGTTCTCCGATCTTCCGGTCCGATTCCCGGTGGGCGGTCTCTGCCTTTTCGATCGCCTCTTCCGTCTGACGGACGAACGCGCCGAGCTGTGCGATCCGCTCGACCGCCCCGGCCTTTGCGGTATAGCGGAGCGTTTTCCGCTCGTTGTCCCGCTGTTCGGTTTTGGCGCGGAGCTCGGCGGCCTGAGCTGCGACGGTTTTTTCCAGTCCGTCGATTTCGGCTTTCAGAGCGTTCAGTTCTTCCTCCTTCTCCGGGATTTCCCGCTCAAGGGCTTCTTTCCGGGCGACGGCGGCGTCTTCCCGCCGGATATCCTCGGTGAGCTTCGCGATCTGTGCCTCAACCTCGGCGAGCCGTGCCTCGAGCAGGGGCTTCGCCTCTTCGAGACCGCACCCCGTCCCCAGCTCGCCGAGCTGACGGCGGATGCTCTCCTCCGCGGCGAAAAGCTCCGTCTTCGCCGACACGTACAGCGCGTTTTCCGTCTCCTGCTTTCTGCGCGCGTCGGCTTCGTCGTTCTCCGCTTTTTCGAGCTGTTCTTTGCTCGGGGCGCGCGCGGATTTCGGCGCGGGGCGCGGATGCTCCGTCGATCCGCAGACCGGGCAGGGCTCCCCGTCCGCGAGCGTCTCGGCGATGATCCCCGCCTGCTCGTCCAGATACGCCCGGTGCATGTCCATGTAAACGGCACTTGCGCGTTCGCTTTCCGCACTCGCCGCGCGGTATTCGTCGAGCCGCCTTGCGAGCCGCGCGGCCTTGTTCTCCCGATCCGCGAGGGCCTGAAGGACGTTAGAAATCTTCTTTGCGCCCTCAGACGCCTTTTCCTTTTGATAAACCAGCTTCTGCCGGTTCTCGCCCGCGCCGGAGAGGGACGCGAGCTCCTTTTTCTTCTCCGCAAGCGCGTCGTTCTCCGCTTCGCGGGTCTCTTTGCGCTGTTTCAGCTCTCTGCCGTTTCTCTCGAGACTGCCAGCTTCAGCCTCGATCTGTTTTCCCAGCGCGTCGAGGGCGTCGTAACGGGGCAGCTCCGCCTCAAGCGCGGCTTTTTCCGCCGCCGCTCCCTCGGCGTCCGGCTTTCTCGCCCGCTGCGCCTCGAGCTCTGCGCGGAGGAGTTCGCGTTGCTTTTCCTCTTCTGCGAACGCGGCACGGTTCTCTGCGATCGCGGCGCGCGCCTTTTCCCGCGCGTCGATCTTTCCGAGGTTTGCGTTCACCTCTTCAAGCTTGCGGTCGATTTCCTCCTGATCGCGGACAAGCTCGGCCTCCTGCCGCTCATCCTGTCCGATCAGCGTTTTGAGCAGCGCCGCGGTCTCGTCCGTCGGGAGGTTCCCCTCCTTCGCCTTGCGGACCTCGATGCTCAAAACGTCCCCTTCGTCGGCGACGATGCCGTTTATGTACTGTCTCAGGCTGTTTTTCTCTTCTTCACAGCGGCCGCTCAGCACGGCGGCTTCGCGCTTGAGCCGGTTTTCGAGCTCTTCGAAGGGCTCCGTGCGGAAGAGCTTGCGGAAAATGGCTTTTCTGTCGTTCGTCGACGCGAGCAGGAGCTTCAGAAAATCCCCCTGCGCGATCATGGCGATCTGCATGAACTGGCTCCGGTCGATCCCCATGATCTGCCGGATGCGCTCGTCCACGTCGCGCGGTTTCGTGATCACGCTCCCGTCCGGAAGGTGAAGCTCCGCCTCGGCTTTTTGAACAGTGGTGCCCTCCCCGCGCGTTTTCGGGCGTTCGTATTCGGGATTGCGCTTGACATTGTAAATCTTTCCGGCGTAGGAGAAGCTCAGTTCGACCTCCGTGGGCGTCTCAGGCTCCGCGTATTTCGAGCGGAACATGGCGGGGTCGCGAACGCTGCCGCTCGCAGAGCCATAGAGCGCGTAGGTGATCGCGTCGAAAATCGTGGTCTTGCCCGCGCCCGTGTCGCCCGTGATCAGATACAGCCCGCTCGTGCCGAGCTTTTCGAGGTCGAGCGCGGTCTTCCCCGCGTACGGGCCGAACGCGGATACGGTCAGCTTCAGCGGTCTCATGCCTCGCCCTCCCATGTTTTTTCGATCAGTTCCTTCATGAAAGCGGACTGCTGTTCGCTCATCGGCTGATTGTTCTGCAGTTCGTAAAAATCGGCGAAGAGCTCAAGCGGCGTCTTCGACTCGACCTCGGCCCCGCCCGATACGGCGGCGTCCGAGCGCGTGCGCCGGTTGTCGTAATCGATCTTCATCAGGCGGCGATAGATGACGCGCAGCTTCCCGACGGCGTCCGGGATATCTTCCTCGTCGGTCAGGGTGACGTGCGCGTAGTCCTCCTGCCAGCTTGTGTTCTCGTAAAACGATTTCAGTGTGAGTTCGTCATACATGCCCCTCAGCTCGACGAGATCGTGCCGCGGGACGAGCGGGACAGTTCGTACGTCGACCGTGCCCTTCTCTTTCAGCTCGGCGACCGTGACCGACTTTTGATCCTTCGTTTCCGAGAAGGAGTATTTGAGCGGTGTGCCGCAGTAGCGGACGGTCGGGCTGCCGCAGTTCTGGGGCGAATGGATATGCCCGAGCGCGACGTAATCGAACGCCTCGAACACGTCGGCGTCCACGTTGTCCGCGCCCCCGACGGAGACCTCCTCCGAGTCCGAACGGGACACGCCCGTGACGAACTGATGCGTCACGAGGACGCTGCGCACCGAGCGGTCGACGTTCATCAGTTCGACCGCGCGTCGGACGGCGTCGGTATAGGAGGCGATCTCTTCCCCGTCCGCGTAGGGACGGACGTGGGCGGGCTTGAGAAATGGGAGCAGATAGAAATCGATCTCCCCCCATTCGTCCCGCAGGCGGATCGGCTCGATCTTCCCGGCGTACACCGGGGACAGATGGATCCCCTCCGCGTCCATGATGCGGGAACCGAACGCGATGCGTTCGGGGGAATCGTGGTTGCCGCTGATGACAAAGACCTGCAGTTTGCGCTCCGCGAGCCGGACGAGAAATTCGTCGAACAGGCTGACCGCCTCCGCGGGGGGAACGGATTTGTCGTAGACGTCCCCGGCGATGACGACGGCGTCCGGCTTTTCGGCGTCGGCGATTTGCAGAATGCGTTTCAGGATGTATTCCTGCTCCTCAAGCATGGAGTACTCATAGACGCGTTTCCCGAGGTGCAGATCGGACAGGTGCAGCAGTTTCATGGGGTCACCTCCTGATTCCGGGTACTTTGAGGGGGCGTATCGGCGTATTCGGGCGGGCTTTCGACGGCGTCGCGGCGTGCGTCAGCCTCCCGAAAGGACTTGTTTTCTGCATTATATCATATCCCGCCGCACAATTCAACCGCTATTCGATTCCCCGCGGAGAATTGCCGCCCCGGGCCTGCCCGTTTTTCTGCGATCCCTGCCCGCGGTCAACCTTGACAAACCGGATCCGATATGATACAATACTCCGTAACACCGAAAACACGGGGAAAGGTATGATTATGAAAAGATCAAGCGGCGTTCTGATGCACGTTTCGACGCTCTGGGGCGATTATTCCGAGGGCAGCTTCGGGCAGGCGGCGAAGGAATGGATCGATTTTCTCGGCGAATGCGGGTTCTCCTATTGGCAGACCCTGCCTTTCTGTCTTCCCGACGAATATAATTCTCCCTACTGCTCGTTCAGCACGTTTTCCGTGAATCCGTTTTTTATCGATCTGCCGACCCTCGAAAAAGAGGGGCTTCTGACCGCGTCTGAGGTTGCCGCGGCGAAACAGAAAACACCGTACAGCTGTGAATTCAGGCGGCTCGCGAAGGAACGCCTCGCGCTCCTCGCCAAAGCGGCGAAGCGCTGCACCGATCAGACGGGGATCGAGGATTTTCTCGACCGGCATCCGCGGACCGAAAATTTCTGCAGATTCATGGCGATCCGGGCATCCAACGGGGATCTTCCGTGGACCGAATGGACGAGGGAAACCGTCGACGAGGACGTGCTCTGCCTCTGGCGGTTCACACAGTTCGAATTCTTCCGTCAGTGGAAGGAAATCAAGAATTACGCGAATCAAAAGGGCATTTCGATCATCGGCGATATCCCGATCTACGTCGCGCTTAACTCCTCCGACGTGTGGGCAGCTCCCGAACAGTTTCAGCTCGATCGGGAAAACAAGCCAGTCGGGATCGCGGGTGTGCCTCCGGATTATTTCAGCGCGGACGGTCAGGTCTGGGGGAACCCGCTCTATGACTGGGATCGCATGGAAGCTGACGGCTTTACCTGGTGGAAGGAGCGCATGAGCTTCATGTGCGAACTCTTCGACGGCGTCCGCATCGACCATTTCCGCGGCTTCGAAGCGTATTTCTCCATCCCCGCGGGCGAAAAAACCGCGAAGAACGGCAAATGGATCAAGGGCCCCGGCATGAAGCTCGTGAACGCCCTTCGCGAGGTCTGCCCGGACAAGCTCCTGATCGCGGAAGACCTCGGCGACATCACGCCCGAGGCCGCGCAGCTCGTGAAGGACAGCGGCTTCCCCGGAATGCGGATCTTCCAGTTCGCCTTCCTCGGCGATCCCGGTTCGCCTCATCTGCCGCACAACTACGACAACCACTGCATCGCCTATACCGGAACGCACGACAACAATACCCTGCTCGGATTCATCTGGGATCTGGACGACGAGACCCGGCGGCACGTTCTTCGATACTGCGGCTACACGTCGGAGGACTGGGACAGCGGCTACGACGAGATTTTGCGCACCATGTTCGCGAGCCACGCGGGACTCTTCATTCTCCCGGTTCAGGATCTTCTCCTGTACGGCAAGGATACCCGCCTCAACGTCCCCGGCACGGACGACGACAACTGGAGCTACCGGATCACGAAGGAACAGCTCGGAAAAATCGACCGCAGGAAATTCCTCGACTGGAACACGCTTTACGGGCGCGTGTGACGATGCGCGCGCCGAAACACCCTCTCCGCGGGGACACGGTCCTCGAAAAGACAATCTCATATTCTGCAAAAAGGAACGTAAGACGCGATGCCTTCCATCAAAACCGAAGCGGAAAGATGCCTGAAATGCAAAAAAGCCATGTGCGCGGCTCACTGTCCGGTCTCGACCGACATCCCGCGGGTCATGGAACTGTTTTTGAACGGGGAGATCAAAAAAGCGGGCGAGGTGCTGTTTTCAAACAACCCTCTCTCCGCCGTCACCTCCGTCATCTGCCCGCATGAAAGAAACTGCACCGGTCACTGCGTGCTCGGAAAAAAAGGAGAGCCGGTCCGGTTCTACACCATCGAGGAATATCTGTCGCGGTTCTATCTGGAAACGATGGAAATCCCGGAGATTCAAAAGAACGGGATCAAGGTCGCGGTCGCCGGAGCCGGTCCCGCCGGGATCACCATGTCGCTTCTTCTGCTGCAGAAGGGGTACGACGTGACCATGTTCGAAGCGCAGGACGATATCGGCGGCATTCTGCGCTACGGCATTCCGCCCTTCCGCCTCTCGCGGGATCTGCTCGACATGTACAAGGACATCATGCTGCGCATGGGTCTGCGTTTCCGTCCGAACACGAGGATCGGAACGAACATCATGATCGAGAATCTTTTCCCCGACGGATACAAGGCGGTCTTCGTTTCGACCGGAACCGGAAGGCCGAGAAAGCTCGGTCTGATCGGCGAAACGCTGGGACACGTCCACTTCGCCGTGGACTACTTAAAGTCTCCCAAGGCGTTCCAGCTCGGCTCCCGGGTCGCCGTGGTGGGCGCGGGCAACGTGGCGATCGACGCGGCGCGCACCGTGATCCGCCGCGCGCATTCCCACGTCACCATCCTTCACTTTATGGGCGAGGAGGACATGACCGCGAACCGCGACGAAATCGAAATGGCCGAAATCGAGGGCGTGGAATTCGTTCACTACGCGCAGGCCGTCCGCATTCTCGAAAACGCGGTCCGATGCGTGCGCGTCCGCCGGATCCAGAACGAGGACGGCAGCGTCCGCTTTGAGGAGGATTACTCGGAGGTCTTCGACGTCCCCGCCGATTCCGTGATCATTGCCATCGGTCAGGGTCCGGGAGCGGATATGTACTCCGCCGGCATCAAGCTGACGCAGAGAGGCCTGTTTGACGTGAACGAATGGGGCGAAACGGGGACTCCGGGCGTGTTCGCAGCCGGGGATATCGTTTCCGGTCCCAAAACGGTCATCGAAGCCGTCGCGTTCACGAAAAAGGTTCTGAGCCGCATGGAAGAATATCTGAACCAAACGGCGAAGGAATGACCCGCGCGATCCCGGGCAGCCGGGTTCGGTGTGCGGGGATCTTCACTGAAACGCAAAGAAGGGCGACGCGTTCACGCACGGTGAACCGCCGCCCTTTTTTCGTGCTGTTCTTTACCCTGTTCCCCGGCGCTGTGCTCAGAACTTCCAGAAGCCCGTGCCGGTTTCCGGATCGGGGTGTCTCCGGATGACGCAGCCTCTCTCAGTCCTTCACCTGCTCGAAGCGGAAGCTGCGGAAGCGGAGCAGCTCTTCTCCTTCGCCGCGGAAGACGAAGCAGAGCCCGTGCGTGCCGTGGGTGTTCTCAAGCGGGCATTCGATCTCCGCCGCGGGGGTCTTGTCCGGGTCGGCGGCGGAGATACGGCAGGTGCCGAGAACATGTCCGAAGGGGCTGTTTTCCCGGATCTCGATCTCGCACGGCTTCTGCGCCGTCACGCCGAGGTACAGCCGCGCGTTCTGCCGCATGTTCGCGATCTCGGGGTAATAGAGGTACGAGCCGTTCCGGATGCCGCGCATCTCGAAGCCGTTTTCGGTTTCCTTCTTGTATAATTCGTCTGACGCGGCGAAATACCACACGCTTTTGATCTCGTCCCAGCGCGCGTCGTACTGCGCGACGCCCGCCTCCTTGATGAACGGGTCGCACGCGATCTCGCCGTTGTCGCGGTAGTGGGCGTAGATGATTTTCGTCGTCCGGTAGTAGCGGTCGACCGGTTCCTCGCCCCAGTTCTCCGGCACGCCGTAGGTGAAATAGGTCTGGTTGTGGTAGGTGAAGAACGTCCCATGATCCGAGTAGGCGTCGTTCCAGAACTGTCCGCGGTAGGTGTACGGACCGTAGATATTGTCCGACGTCGCGTAGTCGGAGCCGTGGCTGTTCAGATAGTAGACGCCGTCCCGCTTTGTGACCCAGCAGGCGTCGTTCGCCCAGGAGTTGACGATCTCGATGGGGCGCGGCTCCTCGGCGAGCGTGATCATGTCCTCGTTCAGCCGGGCGATATAATACTTCTTGCCGATGACCGTAAAGCCGAAGAGGATGTACGGGGTTTTCGCCTCGTCGTCGTCGATGAACACGGTCGGATCGTAGCAGTAGGTGTCGACCATGCCGCGCGGGATCAGCGGCTTTCCGAGCGCGTCACGATAGGGACCCGCCGGTCCGTTTTCGCTCACCGCCACGCCGATGCAGGACTGCCCCTCGGAGAAATAGAAATAGTACTTTCCGTTCCGCTCCGCGGCGTCCGTGGCGTAGCAGTCCTCGCATTTTCCGAGGAAGGTGTCTTCCGGATGGAGGGTGTATTCGAGCTTCCAGTTCAAAAGATCGTCGGAGGAGAAGATCCGCCAGTCGTCCATGCGAAAGATCGGCTGACCCGGTCCGCGGTCGTGCGTGGAAAACATATAAGCTTTGCCGTTGAAAATGTGGACGTGGGGGTCGCACACGCCCTGATTCGGGATGATTCTCAACTTGATTCTCCTTTCGTTTGCCGACGCCCCGGTCCCGCCGCGTTTACGACGCCGCGCAAACAACGCGGAGCGGGGATCGGAGCCGGTCCGTGCCCTGTTGTCCGAGCCCGCGGGAGGGAAACTCCGCTGCGGTCTTCCGGCTGTATTATACCATGCGCGGGGGGAGATTGCAACGCCGGGGCGCGAAAAAAAGACGGAGCCGCCGTACAAACGCCTTGATTTCTCCCCGCCGCTGTGCTATACTGTTTTTAACACGGATCACGAGTTCATAAGAGGAGGCGATTGCATGAATCCGGTCGATTTTTCGCGGGTCACGGCGTGCGGCGAATGCTGTGACGGATGCGCGAAATACCGCGAAAAGACCTGTCCGGGATGCATCGAAGCGCACGGGAACGTGCCGGAATGGCGGGAATCGGGCGGGTGTCCGATCCACAAGTGCGCGGCGCGTCACGGCGTGCGGTTCTGCGGCCTCTGCGTGCGGTTCCCGTGCGAATGGCTGAAAAACAAGATCGTATGGAATCCCCATGCGATCGAACATCTCGCACAGCTCGCCGAAGATCTGAAAACGCTCGCGAAACAGGAAGAATAAACCGCCGAACAAGGAGGATGGATCATGAAGAAAATCCTTTCCCTGCTGCTGGCCGCCGCGCTGACGCTCGGCTTCGCGGCTTCCTGCGGCAAAAACGAAGAAACCGAAGAACCCGATCCCTCATCCGCAGAGGTTCAGTCTCCGACGGGGGTGGACGCTGTGGCGGAAACAGACCGGACCCAAGTGAAGGACAGTCTGCCCGAGCTGGATTTCCGCGGCGCGACGGCGGTGATCCATTCCCGGGGAGACGCGGAAGCGCTCAGCGAGGTCGTGTCGGAGGAGCTGAAGGGCGAAGCGGTGGCCGACTCGATTTTCGAGCGGAACAACATGGTCAGCGAGCGGCTGAACGTGAAGCTCGAAGCCTTTGCCGCCGACGGATGGGAGAGCTACGACAACACGATCGCCGCCATCCGCGCTTCGGTCATGTCCCGCGACGGCGCGTACGACATCATCGCGGGCTGGTCGTCCCGCATCCCGATCCTCTCCCTCGAAGGCCTCTTTCTGAATCTGAACGGCGCGGAATACCTCGATACGGAGCGCGAATGGTGGAGCGCCTCCGCGACAAAGGAGCTGCAGATCGCGAACAAGCTCTATTTCGTCACGGGCGACATCGCGCGGACCATGCTCTCCTCCCTGTGCGTCTACGTCTTCAACCAGAAGGTGGCGGAGGATTACGGCATCGAAAATCTCTACGACGTGGTGAAGGAGCGGCGCTGGACCGTCGATTACGTGCGGAAGCTGTCCTCCGGAATCTATACCGATCTCAACGGCAACGGAGAGCGGGATCTGAAGGACTCCTGGGGGCTCGTGGCCTCCTGCATCAACGACGCGGACGCCTACATGCAGGGCTCCCTTGTCTCCATGGTCCAGCGGGACGAGGAGGGCTATCCCCATCTCTCCGTGGACGAGGGATACATGTCGGAGCTCGTCACAAAGATTTACGACCTGCTCTGGGACAACAGCGGGTGCTTTGTGTGCGAGAACACTGAAACCAACATCAGGGACACCATCGGAGAGGACAGGGCGCTTCTGGCCTCCACGCGGCTGGCGATCATCGTCTCCAGTCTCGCGGACATGGAGAGCGATTACGGCGTGCTGCCCTATCCCATGCTCCGCGAAACGCAGGAGCGCTACGGCACCCGCGTGCAGGACGCGCTCTCCCTCTGGTGCGTGCCCATCGACGCGAAGGACAGCGGCATGAGCTTCGCGGTGATGGAGGCCCTCGCGGCCCAGAGCTGGCGGACCACCACCCCGGTGTACTTCGACATCGCGCTGAAATACCGCTACTCCCGCGATCCGGAAAGCTCCGAGATGATGGATCTCATCAAGGACAGCGTGCTGATCAATTTCGAGTCCCTGTACAACCGCTCCGTCGGTCAGCCGTGGTTCGTGCTGCGGAATCTGATGCCGGCGAGGAAGAACAATTTCGCTTCCTACTGGGCGGAAAACAAAAAGGGCATCAACTGGACGCTCGAAAAGGCGATGGACAAGATCCGGAAGCTGGACTGAAACAACACGGCATCGCGCGCGGATCCGACAGGATCACGGTATCAGCTCGGGGAGGGAGAATCATGGCGGAGCTTGGTTGGGAGTTTTCTTTGGGTGCCGGAAGAAAGGCTGCAAGAGATTTCGAACGCCAGAAGGATGACCTTTTGGTGCTGGCAGTTGCGGCGGACGACGAGGGAACAGTCCGCGAATGGCTGAGCGTCGTCGGTGAAACTCCCCTCGCGGTCTCCGGTTTTTTCGCCGTTTGCCGGGATCTCAGATACAGCCTGATCCGGGCATTTCTGGACGCGGGCATCTCGCCGAACGCCTCAATGAGAACCGACCTCAACAACGGGTTTGCGTCCATCTCCGTATTTGCCTACTACGCGTCTCTCTGCGACCCGGATCACGCGGACGAATACTTCGAGGTTTTCGGGCGGATGCTGGATCACGGCGCGAGCGGTCACAGCGGCGGCGGCGGATTCTATTACGACGCTCCCGGGTGGGCGGGAAACTATGTGAATTTCAGCTTTTCGGTCTTTGATATTGCCGAAGACAGGATCGAGCGCGGTGTCGACGACGGCGAAAGAATGCTCCGTCTGCTCCGCGCTCATGAAGAGGCTCTTTAAAAAGCGAGTCTGCACCGACGGCTTAACCGTCGGCAGACCTTCCGCGGCGGCGCGCCTCAGGCGATCGGGGCGCCGCCGTTTTCTTTCTGCTTTTCCCCGAGCGCGCATTCGTAGAGCCCCGTCGTCTTCCCGTCCAGCTTTACCGCATATTCCGCGTAGAACCGGATCGGGATCGCGGACCAGCCGTGGCAGAGGCTTCCGGCGTTTCCGAATTCGTGCGCGCCCTCGATCGTCTCCCAGAACGCGGTCGCGTTCTGATACAGCATTTCGCCCCATTGCTCCGCGATATGGCGGAACACGAAGCGCGCGTATTTCTCCGGCTCCCGCATGAGAGCGTCGTATTTGAAAATGCTGTGGCTGAGCGTCACCGGGAGCAGGCCGGCGTCCCCCGTCAGCGCCGCGAGCACGGACGCGAGCCGACCGCCTTCCGCGGCGTCCGCGTAAACGACGAGCGCGTTCGTCAGCTCCGCGTAATGGAACCGCTCCCCCGACGCGCGGCGGAGATAGGTGGCGTAAACGCCGCGATCCCCGTCCCAGAAATACCGGTTGACGCTTTCGTTCAGATCGAGATGCGCCGTGCGGTAAAGCGCCGCCCGATCCCCTTCCCCGAGCTTCTCAAGCGTATCGGCAAGAGAACGGAGACCGAACGACACAAAGGCGCACAGCGGCGCGTCGAAGGTGAGGTCATCCGCGCCGACCGTTCTGCCGATGGAATCCGCGAGGCCGTCCTGCCATTCGTAAAAGTTCCAGTATTTCGCCTCCGGGAAGCAGGAGATGAGCCCGGTATCGGGATCGCGGCGGCGGATGAATTCGTCCGCGATCCGGCACAGCGCGGGCAAGAGCTCCCGCACGGTCTGAGAGTCCGGCGTGCCCGTGATTTTTTCGGAGTAGAGAAGGTATTCCCACACCTGCGTGAGGAAGATCGCGGAGAAGGACGGAATGGTGATCGAGACGCGCGCCGGGGAGCAGAGCTCGAGCATGTTGTCGTCCCGGATCGACTGCGCCATAAGCCTCAGCGACGCGCGCGGGAAATCCAGCTCCCGGAACGCGAGATACCCGCAGAGCATCTGGTTGCGCGAGTCCATCGTATAAAGCGCCTGTTCGCGCCACGGGCAGTCCTCGTAATGCTCGTGCATGCAGAGCAGAAGCGTCCGCTTCGAGACCTTGAAAATGCGCGTGTGCAGGCTGTCTGCGCAGGTGAATTCCATTTCGCGCGCGATGGGATAGTCGGTCGCGCGGATCCCGGCATAGTAGATCCGGGCTTCTTTCGCGTAAATGTGCAGCTCGAGATACCGCATGCCGAGGCGGCGGAAGGGATTCACGAATACATTTCGTCCTGCGCGGGCGTAATAGGACGCGCAGAAATTCCTGCCCCCGACGTACGCCCGGACCCGCAGATCGTCGAGGTGCTCGCCCCAGCCGACGAGGACCTCCGCGTCGGAGGGCACTTCGAGATCGAGCGAGAGGATCCCGGCGTTTTCGCGTCCGGTGTCGATGAGGGCGAAGACCCCGTCCTCTCCCTCCCGAGCGGTCAGCAAAAAACCCTCCGCGCTCGGCAGTCTCCGGCGCAGATTCTGTTCCCCGAACGCGATGCCGGCGAACTGCATCCGCCGCGCGGTGGTATCGCCGCCCTTTTCGGTGAAGCTCCCGCTGACGCTCAGCGCCGCGGGCTCGTCGCCGCCAAGGGTCAGCTTTTTCACCGGACGCTCGCGCGCGGGCAGGGGCTTGTCCTGAACGACGGTCAACACGGGCGGCGGAAGAGGACGCCGCGCGTCGTAACGGAAGGAATACCCGAGCTGCCCGGAAACGCGCTCGACGCCGGGGCCTATGTCGTACGCCGCGAGGGGACGGAAGACGGCGTCCTCGCCGCTTGAAGAGAGCAGGTTCCCTTCTTCGTCGAAAAACTCCCAGATCACGCCCGCCCGCTCGCCGCGCACGGTCGAGCTGTCGTCGCCCTGATGCCAGAGCTTCAGGGTAAAGACGTTTTCTCCCGCCGCGGCGTCGAACGAGAGCAGGTCGTACACCTTATCGAACGGGTAGTCGGCGTACTGCCCGAACTGCATCTGCCCGCCGATCTCCAGCGAGTAATTGGTGTCGGCGGAGATCGCCGCCGTGACCCGTCCGCTCTTCTGCGCCGTAAACCGGCCTTCGAGGATCAGATAGACGTTGACGGAGTCGTATCCCTCCGCCCAGATCCATTTTGCCTCTTTCCAAAGCTCCATGTCAGTCTCCTTTGTGCCGCGCGTCCTCCCGCCTTTGGGAGCGCGTATTTTCCGATTCACTCGCCCCGCACCGTCAGCCGGTGAACGAAGCCGATCATGCCCTGCGACGCCGTGATCTGCCGCTTGCCCGGCGAAATCTCCGTGTCGGAATACCCGTGGATATGCCCGCAGAGCGTCATTTTCACCGCCGGGCAGGTTTCGAGAAAGCGCACGAAGCGCTTTCCGTTCTCGTCCGCGCGTTCGTCGTCCACCGAAAAGTAGACGCTGTATTTGCGCATTTCTTCCCGGTTCGCGCGGGCGGATACGGGGATATGATACATCACGATGAGGGGGATCCCCTCCTCCCCGAGCGCTTCGAGGCGGTCGAGGTCTTCTGCGGACACGGTCTGCAGTCTGTCGTCGACCGCGGCGACGCGGAAGCCGCTGCAGTCGAGAACCCGCACGCCGGGCTCCCAGACCCCGCTCAGCGCTTCGGATTCATGGTTGCCGGGCACGCATAAAAACGGCACGCCCGCGGATTGGAGAGCCTGCCGCAGAAACCGCTCCCCCGCCGGATGCGTGTACTCGAGATTGTCCCCGGTCAAGAGGAGGGCCCGCGGGTTTTCCTCCTTCGCGAAGCGGAGAATCTTCTCAAAACCCCGGGTGGTCGGGATGCGCTGCGCGTCCGAGAACGGCTCGCCGAAGTCGTGCGCGAAGGCTTCCTTCTGACGCATCCAGTTTTGTTCCCGCTTTTCGCTCTCTTCCCTTTCCCCGGGCGCGCTTTGTTCGTCCCACGCGCAGATATGCGTATCGCTCACGTGGAGGAAAACATACTTTCCCGAGATGCCGGGGATCGTCAGTTCGTTGTCGACGACGCGAAGAAAGGGATCCGTCCTGTGGTCCATGGTCCAAACGCCTCCTTTGAATCGATCAACTGACTATACCACATTCCGCCGGAAAATGCAAGATTTTTAAGATCATTTTATCATTCTTGACAAAGAAACGAAAATATGGTAAGATGCAGAAAAACGGCGCCGCGCCATAGGGAGGAGCTTTATGTCAAACAGCGTACGCATTCATTTTCTCGCGCAGAAAAGCGACGGCCGTCCCCGCACGCAGATGATGTCCTTTCTGATCGTTACGGAGAACGGGAAAGTCATTGCCGTCGACGGCGGCAACAAACAGGATACCGAATACTTCCACGGCTACATCGAAGCGCTGCTCGGACCATGTCCCCATATCGATCTCTGGTTCCTGACGCATCCCCACGACGACCACACCGACGTGCTCTACGAAATGCTCCGGCGTTTTCCCGACGATTTCACGGTCGGCAAACTGATTTACAGCTTCCCGCCGTTTGACTTCATCGACCGGTATGAGAATCACGAGGCGCATACGATCGCCGAGCTCGAAGAGCTGATCCCGGTCCTCAGAGCCAAGGGCACGGAGCTGTGCGAGGCGAAGGCGGGCGACGTCTATGCGCTCGACGGCGTGACCTTTGAAATTCTCAGAACTTATGACACCGCCATCACGGGGAACGCGTGCAACAACGCGTCCATGGTATTCCGCATGGAGGCTTCAGGCCAGAGCGTTCTCTTCACCGGGGATCTCGGGGTCGAGGGCGGCGAGCAGACGCTCCGCGACGTCCCCGGGGAAAAGCTGCGGTGCGACTTTGTTCAGATGGCGCATCACGGTCAGAACGGTACGTCGCGGCGGTTTTACGAGGCCTGCGCGCCGAAAGCCTGTCTCTGGGCGACGCCGATCTGGCTGTGGAACAACGACGCGGGCGGCGGGTACAATACGCACAACTGGCAGACGGTGATCGTCCGCGGGTGGATGGAGGAGCTCGGCGTAAAACACCATTTCGCGAACAAGGACGGCACGCAGGTGATCGAACTGCCCTATCCGTTCGAGTAAAACGGATCAGACGAAAAAATAACGAATCAGCCGACAAAACAAATCAACAGGAGGCAAAAATGGAGCTTCACGCCGCGAGAGCGTATCACGGCACGCCCATCAGCAAAAAACTCGCGTCGAATTTCATCGAGCTCGGCTACGGACTGCAGGCGGAAGGCATGGCGGCGGAGATGTTTTTCAACCGCAGCTTCGAGCCGTTCTACCCGTACCGGCTGATCAACAAGCTGTGGTTCGATCTCTTCGAAGACGAAAACGACCTGAGCTCGCGCTGTGAAACGGACTGGCGCGTGTTCGACTGGTATCATTCCTCCTACGAGCACAACGCCTGGTTCGCGTTTCCCGGCACCGCCGGGTTTCAGGAAATACGGGACGATTCCACGTTCGTGATCGAGGATTCGCCTTCGGCGGACGTGCACATCTCCCTCGTGCCGGACGACCGGCACGGGACGCACGCCATGCGCGTGACAAACAACGACTGCGGCGAGGGCGGGCTCGCGCAGGACGGCAAGTATTGTTTTCCCGGCGTGAAATACCGCTTCACCGGTCTGGTGAAGCGGCTCTGTGGCAGCGGGAGTCTGCGCGCCGCCCTGTATCGGGAAGGGGTGACGGAGGAGCCGGTCTACGTCTGCAATCTCGGCGAGGCGGGGAACGAATACACGCCTCTCTGTGCCGAGCTTGCCGTGGAGGAGGAGGGGCGCTATACCTTCGCGCTTCTCACGCCGCCGAACTCGGTCCATGTCTGCGACGATTTTTCGCTCGTGCCGGACGACGCGGTCCGCGGCTTCAAGAAAAGCGCGGTGGAGGAGGGGCGGTATCTCTCCCCGAGGGTCATCCGCTGGCCGGGCGGCTGCTTCGCGTCGTTTTACGACTGGAGATCGGGTGTCGGGGGGAACCGCGTCCCGTCCTATTCGTATTTCTGGGGCGGCTATCAGTACAACGACATCGGCACGGACGAGCTCGTGTCCTACGCGGAGGCGGTGGGGGGCGAATCCATGATCTGCGTCAACATGCACCACCCCTTGAAGCGGTATTTCGACAATGTGCCGCCGCAGTCGCAGAACGGCGATCCGAACGACAAAACGCTGCCCGACGCGTCTCTTCACGGGCGCGACCTCGTACAGTTCTCCGATCTGAAAAAAGGCGCCGAAGAGGCCGCGGCGTGGGTCGAATACTGCAACGGGGACCTCTCGACGGAGGGGGGGCGGATGAGAGCGGCAAACGGCAGGGAGAAGCCCTACAACGTCAAATACTGGGAAATGGACAACGAGTGCCACCGCTGGTTCCGGGCAGAGGAATACGCCGAGGCATGCGTGCTGTATTCAAAAGCGATGAAGGCCGTCGATCCGACGGTTAAAATCGGCATGATCTCCTACTGCTACGGGAACGAAGCGCTGAAAAGGATGCTTGAGATCGCCGGGGAGCACATCGATTTTCTCGCGGACAGGGGATTCGAGGAGGGCGACCTCAGAACGAAGCTGAGCATTTTGAGCGACTACGACCGCACGCACGGCACGGCGATCAAATACTGCAACACGGAATGGCTGCCGCTCAACGGCGCGGACGTGCGGCGGCTGGTGCCGGAAGGGGAGACGCGGACGAACAAGTGCTTTCTCTTCAGCAAATGGTCCTACGCGCTCGATGCCGCGTCCATCCTCTTGATGTGGCAGAGATATGGCGAAAGGATCGATTTCATCAACTTCAACAATCTGGCGAACACACACGCGCAGTCGGCGATCGAGACGCCGAAGGAGGGCGCGTTCGTTCCGGCGTCCGGCATGATCCTGCACCGGTTCGCCGTCACGAAAGCGTACCGGACACTTGTGCTCGCGGACTATCACCCGAAGAGAAACGACCCGATTCAGGTGCAGCTTTCGGAGGATGAAAGCGGCGAAAACCTCGTGCTGAACGTCCTGAACCGCTCGGAGACCGACGGGGCGCTCGAGCTCGATCTCTCCGAGTTCTGCGTCGGGGACGGGGAATGCGGCGGCGTGATCCTCTCGGGCTCGAGCCTGCTCTCCATGAACCGGTTGAACGACACGCAGATCGCGGAGCATCCCGCGTCCGTCACCGTCGCGGACCGCCGCGTCAAAATGACCGTTCGGCGCTTATCCTACGCGGAGTACGTGATCCCGCTTCGGAAAGCGGATTGACCGCGGGAAGCAGCCGCCGCGGTTTGCGCCCACGGCGCGGTGCGGATTCATGCCGGGGGCGGCGGAGCATGTCTGCCGACGGCTTCACGCGGAATCACTTGATATCCCTCTTTGATGACATATGGTATGGAAAAGAACGCCGCCCGAGCCGGGCGGCGGAGAGGAGACCGTCATGAGCATTTACATCGCCAGTTCGCTTTTCGCCCTGATCATCCTTGTCTACTGGGTGATTTCGGAGCTGTTCACGATGCTTTTCCGCTTTACCGGACTGCCCGACGAGCGCGCGCGCTTCCAGGTCGTCTCCCTTCTGACGGGATGCGGCTTCACGACGCGGGAAAGCGAGCTGATCCTCACCACCCGCTCGCGGCGCAGGCTGGCGAGGATCACCATGCTGTTCGGATACGTTTTCAACATCACGATCGTCTCCGCGTTCGTCAACGTGTTCCTCTCCCTGAAGCTCGTTCAGGTGGAAAACTATATCGGCGCGGTCCTGATCCCGCTCGCGGCGGTGATCGCCGTCCTCGCGGCCGTCAGGATCCGGTTCATCCGGACGCGGTGCGACCGCCTGATCGAAAAGCTGATCGGCAAATTCATGCACACGGATTCGGTCAACACCGTCATGCTGATCGATTACATCGGAAGCGATTCCATCGCCGTGGTCACGCTGAACGATATCCCGGACGATCTGAGGGATAAGCCGCTGCGCGACACAGGTCTGAAAACGGACAAAAAGATCCTTGTGATGCTCATCGAAAAGAAAAACCGCAAGGCGGCTCCGGCGGACGCCGAGACCGTTTTCGAGAAAGGCGACAAGCTGACCGTGTTCGGGCGGTATTCGGACGTCTGCAAGGCCTTTTCGGCGAAGGAGCAGTTCGCGCAGGAGTAATACCGCGGAGCGTTTCGGGACAGAGTTCTTTACGGGCTGAATGATAAAAAAGGCGGTCTGCCGCGTTTCTCTGATATGCTCCCTCTAAGAGAGACAGTGAAAAAAGACACTGTCATCAAGGGGGAGCATTGTCATGCCACAGAAACAAAAGATAACGGCAGAAGGAAAAGTCAGGGTAGTAGAGGACTATCTGAGCAACCGGATCAGCATA
>JAFYBN010000003.1 GCA_017540175.1 Clostridia bacterium
CTTCGTATCCGGGGCGGGAGCTACGCGCTGGAAAACCAGATTACGGATCAGATTCCGGAGAAAGGAAAGAATACCATGAGAATCGCGGTCACCTATGAAAACGGAGAAATCTTTCAGCATTTCGGACATACGGAGCAGTTCAAGCTCTACGACGTGTCGGACGGAAAAATCGTCGGGGAACGGATCGTCCCGACGAACGGAAGCGGTCACGGCGCGCTGGCGGGCTTTTTGAAAGCGGCGCAGGTCGACGCCCTCATCTGCGGCGGCATCGGTATGGGCGCGCAGAACGCGCTGGCGGAAGCGGGGATCGCGCTCTACGGCGGCGTGACGGGATCGGCGGACGCGGCCGCAAAGGCGCTGGCGGAGGGAGTTCTCCGGTTCGATCCCGACGCGAAATGCGATCACCGGGGAGAAGGGCACGGTCACGAACACGGGGAAGGTCACGTGTGCGGACATCACGGCGGCGATTGCGGTCACGGGCATTGCGCAGATCATCACTGCGAGGGCAACTGAATGACTGCATACAGGTTTTACGGCTGGGAAAGCGCCGACATCAGGGATGAACGCGGACTGACACCGCGAGAGTATTACGATCTGCTCTCCGAAATCTGGTGTGCGGAGACCTGCGCGCCGCGAATGCGCTCCCACTGGTCGCCGGAGAACAAAACGCTCGGTCAATGCTCGATCACCGCGTTTCTGTTGCAGGATCTCTACGGCGGAAAGGTTTTCGGCGTACCGCTCGGCGACGGCAATTATCATTGCTTCAACGTTGTCGGGGATTGCGTGTTCGATCTGACGAGCGAGCAGTTCGGAGATAAAAAGCTGAATTACATGGATTGTCCCGAACAGTTCCGGGAGACGCATTTCGCCAAAGAGGAAAAGCGGCAGAGATACGAACTCCTGAAAGCCAGGCTCTTCGCCCGGCTGCCGGGTATTGCCGAAACCGAATTACAGAGAGGAGAACGCGGATGAACGACGAATGCCTGATCTGCGGCTCCCCGCTTGAATATCTGGAAGCGGATCAGCCGATGGAGTGCGCGGTCTGTCACAGGAAAGAGAACAGCAAGACCCGCTGTGTCCGGGGCCATTATGTGTGCGGCGCGTGTCACACCGCCGGGATGGACGCGATTGTCGGTCTGTGCCTCGGCGAGACATCGAAGGATCCCGTCCTGATCCTCGAAAAGATGATGGCGCTCCCGTTCTGCCACATGCACGGGCCGGAGCACCACGTCATGGTCGGCGCGGCGCTTCTGACGGCATACCGGAACGCGGGAGGGGAGATCGATCTCGAAAAGGCTCTTTCCGAGATGATGAACCGCGGGAAAAACGTGCCGGGCGGCGCGTGCGGCTTCTGGGGAGCCTGCGGCGCGGGGATCTCTTCCGGCATGTTTGTATCGATCATCTCCGGTTCCACACCCCTGACCGTTGAGCCGTTCGCGCTGTCACACAAAATGACGGCAAAGTCGCTCGGCGCCATCGGTGAGATCGGCGGTCCGCGCTGCTGCAAGCGGGACTCGTACCTGTCGATTCTGGAAGCCGTCGACTTCGTAAAAGAATACTTCGGCGTGGAGATGGAGAAGCAGGAGGTCGTCTGTACCCATTCCGCGAAGAACAATCAGTGCATCGGGAACCGCTGTCCTTTTGCGAAGTCCGATCACTGACCCGGAGGATGGGATGCTGCTCGATCTTTTTCTGACCTTCGCCCAAATAGGGCTTTTCACCTTCGGCGGCGGGTACGCCATGATCTCCCTGATCGAAAACGCCTGCGTGGAGCGAAAGCACTGGATCACCCACGACGACATGATGAACATCACGGTGATCGCCGAATCGACGCCAGGCCCCATCGCCGTCAACTGCGCCACCTTTGTGGGCTATCGCCAAAAGGGCCTTTTTGGTGCGCTGGCGGCTACGCTGGGGCTGATCCTGCCTTCCTTCGTCATCATTTATGCGGTCTCCTTGTTTCTGGATTCCTTTCTCGAGATAACGTGGATCGTGAGCGCGTTCAGGGGCATCCGGATCGCGGTGGGGATTTTGATCGTGGACGCGGCGGCGAACATGATCCGGAAGATGAAGAAAAAGCCGCTTTCGTGCGTGATCCTCGTGGGTTCCTGTGCGGCGATGCTGTGCGTCAACGTATTTTCCCTGAAGTTCTCCTCTGTCAGCCTGATGCTTTTCGCCGGGGCGGTCAGCCTGACCGTCTTTCTGATTCGCAGTGCCTCGTCCGGGAAAGGCGGTGAGAAGCCGTGATCTACCTGGATCTTTTGATCGGGTTTCTGAAAGTCGGATGCTTTGCGTTCGGCGGGGCGTACGGCGCGATCCCGCTCATCCGGGATGTGGTTCTCTCCTACGGTTGGCTGAGCGACGAGCGGCTGACGGACATGATCGCGGTCAGCGAAAGCTCGCCCGGACCGATCATGGTCAATCTGGCGACCTATGTGGGCAGCAGTCAGGCGGGACTCTTCGGCGCGCTGATCGCAACGCTGGCCGTGGTGACGCCGTCCTTCCTCATCATTCTGCTCCTGACGATCCTGCTCAAAACCGCGCTGAAAAATAAATATGCTGCGGCGGTCCTCGGCGGGCTCAAGCCGTGCGTCATCGGGATCGTTCTGGCGACCGGATGCGTCATGGTGATCAGGCAGGGCGTTCTTCCCCTGCTGACCGAAGCAGGAGATTCCCGCCCGCTGATCCTCTCGGCGGGGCTGGCGCTGGTGTATTTCGGATCGAGAAAGATCTTGAAGAAGGGACTGCGTCGTCCTGATCCTGATTTCCGCCTGTGCGGGGATCGTGATGTACGGTGTGTGAGAAACAGCGATGCCATCCGGTTTTCCAGGCGCGGGTATCGCAAGGATGGGGGATCACGCATATCCCGCTCTATCCGGCATGAAAGACGCGGAAGCTGCTGTGAGAAATTCTCCGCCGATCCGCCCTTTCTAACACTTTTTCTAACAAAATCCGCTGAATATTAGAAAACCTCCTCAGGCTCAATGCCTGCCCCGTTCCCGAAAAGTTTTTCTGACGAATATGCGGAAACCCTTGTTTTTATTCACTTTTCGGCTTCTTCTATCTTCCGTGAACTTCCGTCACCGTCCGCAAAAATCCGCTATCGTCCAATCGTAATTATCATCTTGAAAACCGTTTGACGCGGGGTCCGTGGGTTCGAATCCCACACCCTGCGGGAAATAAGGAAAGGCATCTCGGAGCTCACATGGGCGGGAGGTGCCTTTTTCTAAAAAACCGAGGTTTCATCATGCATTTCGTTTCAAAATTCTTTGCCGATCTGACAACAGGAGAGCTGTACGAAATCCTGAAAGCGCGCTCCGCAGTTTTTGTTGTGGAGCAGAACTGCGTCTATCAGGACATCGACGGGCTGGATCCCGAAAGCCTGCACGTCTTTTTTGAAGACGAAGGAAGGATCGCTGCCTATCTCCGCGCCTTCGTGAAGGAACCCGGCGTCGTGCAGATGGGACGGGTGCTGACAGTGGACCGTGGGGTCGGTCTCGGCGGGATGATTCTCAAAGCCGGGATCGAAGAAATCCGCGCCAAGTTCCATCCCGGGATAATCTATATCGAAGCACAGAGCTGCGCCGTGGGATTTTACGCGCGGGAGGGCTTCCGGGTGACGTCGGAGGAATTTCTCGAGGACGGGATCCCGCATGTGAAGATGGATCTGGATTTGTGAGGCGGGAAAAACGCACAAACCGCAAGTACATACAATCTCCGAGAAACGGCAGAGACCGAGGGCTGACCTTGTCTCTGCCGTTTCTCTATACCGTTATGCCGTGAACAGACGGACAAAGGAGCATTATTTCGGACGGACTTAATGCGACAGATCCCTTTCACTTATCCGCACCGGCGCCCCGGTAGAGCATATACTGCCTCTTTCTGTTCTCTTTATTGATCCTGAACCCGCGCCCGCAATCCTCCGGAATCCATACTTGCACGCGCCGTCATTGTCCGCAAGCGCCCTCCGCCGGATCGCTTTCCATGCGCCGCGGCACAGGAGAGCCGGTCAACAGCACGCAGGTTCGGGAATAGGTCGATGGATCCGTGCCGCCGGACAAGGCGGTCCGGGGACGGATAATCCGTACTTACGCCTCCGGAAGCTCGCGCAGAGAGGTATAAACTCTCTTTCCCTCCTCGCGCGCGTAAAGGATCAGGTCGGCGTTCGCGCGGTTGTATTCGCCCGCCGGGCAGCCGCAGTCGATCACGAAATCCGCGCGCCCGATGATCTGACGCGCCTCGGCGATTTCACGCTCGCCGATCGGCATATACGCGGCGGAGGCGACGACCTTTTCCGCAAGCGGAGAAGCGGCCGCCATGTCCAGATCGTTTTCCGGCAATATGCCTGCCGCAAAGGGAATGCCGCGTTTCTGCAGCGCGCGGTAAAAGGGGATCCCGCAGCCGCAGCCGCCGACCGCGAAGCACCGGATCCTGCCGCGCGGGGCCGCGAGCTCCACGCTGCCGAGCAGGGTGTTGAAGGACCCGTTTTCGATCCCGTAGAGCGCGGCGATCGTGTCGTCGGAAAAAATCTCGTCCGGCGTACCGTATGCGGCGATCCGGTCGCCCTTGACGCAGACGATCCGGTCGGAAATGCGCTCGGCGAGGTCGATCTCGTGCAGACTCATCACCACGGAAATGCCCTGATGCTTCGCCATATCGGACAAAATCCCGAGCAGCTCGATCTTATGCCGTATGTCGAGGAACGAGGTCGGCTCGTCCAGCACGATGATCTCCGGCTCCTGACAGATGGCCCTCGCTAAAAGTACCCGCTGATGCTGACCGTCGCTGATCGCGGTGACGTCCTGATCGGCAATATCCTCCGCATGAACGCGGGCAAGCGAGCGCTCCACGACCTCCTTGTCATGTGCGGTCAGCAGGCCGAAGCTGCCGGTGTACGGATAGCGCCCGGCGGAAACCAGCTCCCGGCAGGTCATGAGCTCGGGGCGCACCCGCTCGGTGAGGACGACAGCGAGCTTGGTGGCGATATCCCTGCCGCTCAGCGTGCGCATGTTTTTCCCGTCGATGTAAACCGTTCCGGCGATTGCTGCCAGATGCTGCGTGATGCTTTTCAGAATGGTGGACTTCCCGGAGCCGTTCGGGCCGATCAGCGTCATAATCTCCCCCTTCGCGAGGGAAAGGGTGATGTCGGAGATCAGCGGTACGCCGCGATATCCTACCGTGAGCGATTCCAGTCCCAGCTTCGCCGCCGCCGGATTGTTTTCACGCGTCATTTTTCCGCCTCCTTGAAACCATGAGCCAGATGACGATCGGCGCGCCGACTGCGCTTGTCACCGTGCTGAGGGAAAGCTCGGTGGGATTGAACAGCATCCGCGCGGCAAGATCGCACAGGACGCAGAATACCGCCCCGCACAGAAAGCACGACGGGATCATGAGGATCGGCTTTTCGGTTTTGAGCAGGATCCGCGAAATATGCGGGACCGCGATCCCCACAAACGAGATCGGCCCGGCAAACGCAGCGACGCAGGCGGACAGGATCCCGGTGGTGATCACCAAAAGAAACCGGAGCGCTTTGATGTTGAGACCGAGACTTTTCGCGTAGCCCTCTCCGAGCGCGTATGCCGACATGGGCTTGGACAGCAGAAAAACCAGGAGAAGGATCGGCAGTATGATGAGGGCGGACGCCTTCACGCTCTGCCAGGTCGCACCCGAATAGGTACCCATCGACCAGTGCGTCAGATTCACGATCTCCGATTCGTTCGCGAAATTCACGAGAAGATCGGTCACGGCGGAACAGATATAGCCGATCATGATGCCGATGACGAGGAGCATCGACATGTTTTTGACTTTTCCGGTGAAAAGCAGGACCAGCAACAGGGACAAGAGCGAGCCGACAAACGAGGATATCACCGTGACCGAAATCGGCATCGGACTGAACACCTTTGCCATGGCGATGGTGACGACGGCGAGGAACATCTTCGCGCCGGATGAAATGCCCAGCACGAACGGACCGGCGATGGGATTGCGGAAAAAGGTCTGGATCAAAAACCCCGAAAGCGAAAGCGCGCCGCCGAGGAGGATCGAGAGCATGATGCGCGGCAGACGGATCTTCCAGATCACGTTGTACGCCACGACGTTGGAATCGTCCCGCCGGAGGACGATACCGAGAATGTCCTTCACCGTGATATCCACGCTGCCGCTTTTGATGCTCCAGATCACCGCGATCCAGAGCAGGACGAAGAACGACAGAAATACCATGCCGCAGCGCATGGTATTTCCGGTTTGAGAGAAGATTTTTCTCATTTGAGCTTGAAGAGATAGGTGAGGCGATCGGTGGACTCGTCCGCAGTAAGCATGAGGTGAATATCGTTGATCATGCTTCCGATGGTGTTCTGGATTTGGAAATAATCGGGCGTGGTGCACCAGACATTGCCGTTCTGAACCGCCTTCATGTCGGACAGGATCGCCGCTCTCTCGAGAAAGGCGTCCATCGTCTCCGGCTTGCCGCCCATCGACCAGATATAGATGATGTAATCCGCGTCCTTCGCTTTGTCGTAGAAGGCCTCGAGCTCCATCTTGGCGGTGCCGGCCTCACCGACGCCGACGTCGGAAAGCGCGTATTCGCCGCCCGCGATCTCGAGCATCTTCGCCATATAGTCGTCGGCGTTGCGGGCATAAAGCACGCCCTTGGAGGTGATATAGAACATGGCGACCGACTTGCCGGTCTTTTCAGCCTTCAAAAGCTCTTCCACATACTGGTCCTGTGTGTTGAAGACTTCTTCGGCAGCCTCTTCCTTATTGAAGATCGCGCCGTACAGCTTCGCCCACTCCACGCGCCCGAGCGGATGCTCTTCCTGCGCGGACTGGTCGAGGACCACGTCGACGCCGAGCGACGTCAGCTGGGCCTTGACGTCGTCGGTGAGCATGGTGGAGAAGAACGCGAAGGTCGTTCCCTGCGCGACGATCTTTTCGTAATCGGGCGTCTTGTAATCCCCGATATAGGTCAGCTTGTTGTCGGTGAGGGCTTTCTTGACGTCGTCGATGTACCAGGAATCGACGTCGTAGGTCGTCAGACTGATCGCGTCGAGCGCGCCGACGGCGTTGATCAGGGAAGTGACGGGGGTGGAAGAGACGAGGATGTTCTTCACGGGCTGCCGCAGGACGACGGCGTTCTCCGGCGCGTCCTCCGGAACGCTCATGCCTTCGGGAACGATCAGCATCACGCTGAAGTTGTCGGGCGCGTTCTGCACCTTCGCGATCTTGTAGCCGCCCTTGTAATAGTCCACGCTGAAGAACTTCGCGTATTTCAGTTCCATGCTGTGGTCAAGGACGAGCTTGCCGTCGTAGTTTTCCTCGCCTTGGGCGGCCTCTTCGGCGCCCTCGTCGTTTTTCGTTTCGGCATTGGTCTGCGCATTGGCGGAAGCGTCGCCGGTTTCGTTCTTTTCGCCGCACGCGGAAAGAACCGCTGTCAGCATGAGAAGCGCCAGCAGCAGAGAGAGGATTCTGAGTTTCATGTCGTTTTCTCCTAAGATGATAGTTTGACATCCGCCGATAGCCACGACGCATATCAAGGTTCATCCGGCGTTTTCCGCGTCGGACGACTCCACCAAAGCGGGGCTGGCATTCGGACTCCCTTCGTTATCAAGGTCACCGCTGCGGAACAGCTGCGGATTCGCACCGCATTCCCCGTTTGAGGCACGGACGTAAGAAAACCGTACCCCCCGCTCGCTATTCGGTTGGAGATTTGGTTGTAATCAGATCGGCGCGCACGATCTGCTCACATCGCCTGAGGGTCGGAATGAATCCCTTTTTCGGGTATCATTGGCTAACCTTCATAAGTATATCGCGTTTTCCTGTTTTTATCAAGCGTTGTTCTGCCGATTATCGAACCGCAGTTACTCGGAGTTTTGTGTGGTATTGCCAAAAAACAGTCCGGGAATTTGATGTATTTGCGGAAGCTCAAAATAAAATATTATATAATTCGGATGTGCGCGTTATAATAACGCTGCATGATTGTAATATCAATCATATTTCACACACGATTTCATGCCCAAGCTGTGCGTTTGTTGTGTCCAAACCAAAACCGAAACACACAGCAGCGCTCACGCACAGCCGTCATCCTCGGGCAAACCGGCATAACAGGCGTTTGGAATCCTGTTTTCTCAACTGCTCCGGATCACCCGGCGGAGCGCGGCCTGGCGGAGCGCGGCCTGGCGGAGCGCAGCCCGCCAGAACGCCCCCCGTCGGAACATCACCCGGACGACCGTCAGGATGAGATTCAGAGTTTCCCGAACCGGCTCCGAAACCAGAATCAAAAGCCCGGAACCGCTGTTCGGTTGAAGAGATCCGCGGCGACCGCACCGGGGATGGACGGAATCATTTTGCCGGGATCGTCTTCACGCGCAGCGTAAAATAGAGAATATGGGCCAGCCAGACGACGGCAAGGATTACGCATGGAATCCAGATCCCTTTTCTCGCCATCATGAAGATCCCGAAGCCCATCAGCAGCGTTACCGTGCAGATGACGGATATTTTCGTGGAGCGCAGCATACCGCGTTTTTTCACAAAAGAATCCAAATGCTTCTGATAGAGCTTTGTGCTCAGAAACCAATCATGCAGTTTTTGAGAGCTGTTGGCGAAGAAAAACACGGTCAGCAGATAAAACGGCGTTGTGGGAAGAATGGGCAGAAACACACCCACCGTCCCAAGCCCCAGGCAGGCGCAGCCCAGCGCCATGAAAACGATCTTTTTGATATTCATTTTTTGAAGCCTCCTCTTTTCCGCTTTTGTTATTGATCCGCCGACATACAGAGCGCCGCCGGAATCGGTATGCGCTTTTCCCGTTCCTGCTTGGTTTGTATGTTCTTCATGAAACGTTTCCGCTCTCCATTTCGATGATTGTATCGGCAATCCGGACGGTGGATCTGCGATGGGATACCAGCACCACGGTTTTGCCCTTAGCTTCCTCCTTCAGAGATTTCAGGATCACCGCTTCGTTCAGGCTGTCCAGATTGCTTGTGGGCTCATCCAGCAGCACAAACGGCGCGTCATGCAGGAATGCCCGGGCCAGACCGATTCGCTGGCGCTCGCCGCCGGACAGGGTATCGCCCAGCTCGCCCACAGGGGTATCATAACCTCGGGGCAATGTCATGATGAAATCATGGATGGAGGCTTTTTTGCAGGCTTGGGCGATCTCATCATCCGTGGCGTCCGGTCTGGCCACCCGGAGGTTGCCCGCGATGGTGTCTTTGAACAGATGGGTTTCCTGTGTCATGTAGCTTTCCATATCCCGCAGGTTTTTTGTGTTGATGCTTTCCACGCTCCGGCCGGAGACGGACACTTCGCCCTTGTGCACCCGCCAGAAGCGCATCAGCAGCTTGAGCAGGGTGGATTTGCCGCAGCCGCTTTTGCCCACGATGCCGACGATTTTGCCCTCCGGGAAAGAGAGGGTCAGATCGTTCAGCACAGGTTCCTTTCCATAGCCGAAGGTCACATGGTCGGCCGCTGCGCCGCTGAACGTGATTTCGGTCCGACCTGTAATGTCCTGTGTTTCCGGCGTTTCATCGATCACGGCAAGCACCCGCGCACCGCTGGCCACCGTAGCCTGCAGTGTGGTCCCCAGACCGGCAAGCGCCGTCACCGGGCCGAAGGAGGACATGAGCGCTGTCAGGGGGATCAGAAAACCGTCGAAGCCCACCGCGCCCCGGGTGTACAGGAAGGCGCACAGCAAGAGCATAGCAGCGTCGAAGAACAGAATAAAGGTATTGGCAGTCGCCAGATTGATGCCGGTCAGCCTGTTCAGCCTGCCGTTCTTTTCCGACAGGAAATCGGTTTTGCTTGTCAGCCCATGAAGGCGCGTTTTGCCGCCGCCGTACTGGATGGTTTCATCCAGCCCGCGAATGCTTTCCAGCATATAGGCGGAGAGCTCGCCGTTCTCTGCCCGCAGCTCGTCCCCTAAAGTGCCGCTGCGCCTCGATATGATGACAGGAAGCACCACACCCACGCTGACAAAGGCCGCCAGCGCCAGAAGGCCTAAACTCCAGTGGAAGGAGCCGATAAAGACCGCCATGATCAATTCCACGAAGAAGGCGATGCAGACAGGCGAAACGGTGTGGGCGTAGAACACCTCGAGAAGCTCCACATCGGAGGTAATCAGGGAGATCAGATCGCCCTTGTCCCGGCCTTCCAGCTTGGCGGGGCACAGACGCCGCAGAGCCTGGAACACACGATCCCTTATGATCGCCAGCAGTGTGAAGGCAATATAGTGATTGGTACGCTGCTCGGCGTATTTCAGCACGGCGCGGAGCAGCGCGATGCCGATCAGCGCGGTCCACGGGAAATTGATGGAAAAAGGAATGTTGATTTTCAGCCCGTAAAGCACGGCATAGCCGCCCAGAATCGGGATGAATCCTGCGCAAAGAAAGCCGAAAACACCCATGATAATCGCAAACTGATATAATCCCCTTAGAGTAGACACACGAAAAAACAAAAACGTGTCTACACTAAGGGGATTATATCAGTTTGTGAACCGTCGCCTGATTTCGTTTTCGTCCTGCCCGTGTGCCCCGACAGCGGCCTGTGTCGGGCTTCTCTGCGGGTGGGACGTTGCCCTGCCTGACCACATAGCACCCGCCAAATCGCCCGGACGGGGCGGCCAGTGGACTGTTACCGGATCACGTCCGCCGTCAGGATTTCAAGCATGATCTGCGCACTGAGGACGCAACCTTCGACGAAGAGGTCGCGGTCGCTCTCGACGCAGGGATCGGAGGAGGGCTTTTTACTGATCCGCCAGCTCGATCTTGAAATACACGGGGCGCAGCCCGTCGTTGCAGCAGGAGACTGCGGTGTACGGCTCGCGGACCCAGTCGCCGTAGAAGAACCCGTCCGCCCCGCCGCCGTTTGCCAGCGCGAACACATATTGAAAGATGCACTTCCACGCCGTGTCGCAGAAGCCGTCGGGCTTTTTCAGATCGGTAACGAAGACCTGTCCTTCCTTCATCGCCGTGCAGGGACCGAGTCCGGGCATGGCGTACCGTTCGGCCAGGTCCTTTTCAAAGCTCGTTTTCAGAACCGTGATTTTTACCTGTTTCATGCGCTTCTCCTTTCCCGCAGGGTCGATTGACCCCCTGCATCCGCTCAATACCAGTCGTGTTTTTCTCCCCGGTCGAGGGCGGCGATCCGCTCCATTTCGTCGTCCGTCAGTTCAAATCCGAACAGATCGAGGTTTTCCCGGATATGCTCCGGGTTGGAGGAGCCGGGGATCACGACGATGCCCCGCTGCAGATCCCAGCGAAGGATCACCTGCGCGGAGGACACGCCGTGGGCTTGGGCGATTTCGGTAATGGTTTCGTCCCCGAGCAGCTCCGCCGTATAGCCTCTTCCGCCGAGCGGGTACCAGCACTGCACGACGACCCCCTTTTCCTGAATGAACGGAACCACGTCCTGTTCCTGATAATAGGGATGGATCTCATTCTGCACAAGCGCGGGCATGATGCTGACCTGCGGGAGAAATTCCGTCAGCTCCTCCCGGTACCAGTTGGACAGACCGAGGGAGCGGATCTTTCCTTCTCTGGCGTACCGCTCCATGGCCTGATACGCCTTCACATCGCCCTTGCCGGGATGGTGCAGGAGCATCATGTCGATATACCCGATGTCCAGCTTTTCCAGCGCCATGTCGATGGCGGTCTCGGGATCGTCAAACTGGGTCGGATAGATCTTGGTGATGACAAAGATCTCCTCGCGGGCAATCCCGTATTCCTCCATGCCGCGCCGCACGCCCTCTCCCACGGCCTCTTCATTCCCGTACATATACGCCGTGTCGATCAGCCTGCCGCCGTTCTCGAGAAGCGCCATGACGGAGTTGACGCAGGTATCGTGATCGAGCGCGTAGGTCCCGAGGCCGAGGATCGGCATGGTGTATCCGCTGTTCAGAAGAACGGTGCGGGTATCATAGTCGAACACCCCCGCAGCTGATTCGCCGACAGGCGCTTTGTTCAGCGAGAATACCACGGAGGGATCGCCGTCTCCCAGCGCCTTCCGGATCTGCTCCGGAGTCAGCCCCTGTACTTTGCCGAGCCGGGTAAAGCTCCATGTGTTTGTGTCGTAATAGATGGTGATCTGGTTCCCCTGATACAGAATCACGTCTCCGGGTTCCGTCGTGATCCTTTCATCATTGGTCGGAAGCGAAGCGCCGAGAGAACCGACTTTTTCAAATCCGCCGTAATCGTGCATGGCGACGGTAATATCGCCCTTTTTCAGCAGTTCCGTAAAAGCCTCTGCGGAGGAATTGTCCTCCGGCTTGATGATCAGGGTATCGTCACCGATATGCGCATAAATCATGGTTTCTCCGTTTCCCTCCGATTTGTCCCCCGAAACCTGATCGGCAGGCGTCCTGGTTTCGGAATCTGGGATTTTTTCCGTTTGAGCGGAATGGTTCTGCTCCCGGCTCTGTGCTATGGAAGGATCAAGATCCACTTCCCGCCCGGTTTCAGCATTTTGACAAGCAGAAAGGCAGATCATGAGCAGCAAAGTCAACGAAAGAAAAGCCGATAATCTTTTCATATTCACAGTCTCACTTCCAATGGCAGCAAAAATCCCTGTTATTTGAGACGGCGACCGAATTCATACGCTTTCTCCAGCATATCCGGATGCTGTCCGACTTCGCCCGTTCCGGTGAGACCTCCGCAGAAGAGCGTATCGACAAGCTCCGCTTTTTCAAAGCAGTCGACCCAGCCCCCCAGTCCGGAAACCGCCTTTTCCGGGACGGCAGCTTCATCCTCCGCGGCGACCTCCAGCATATAGATGCTGCGGAAGCGGTAGTCGGACGGGAACAGCGGATTCAAGCGGTCGAGGAGCGTCTTCATCTGTCCGCTCATCTCATAGTAATAGATCGGAGTGACAAAGACCAATGCTTCCGCTTCCTTCACCTTTTCCGCGATCCACACCGCGTCGTCCTTCTGTACGCACTTCTGTGTCTTCTGGCAGGCAAGGCATCCGATACAGAATTTGATCTCCTTGCCTTTGAGACTGATCTGCTCCACCTCGTGGCCCGCATCCTTCGCGCCGGCGATCAGACGCTCGGCGAGGACGTCGGAGTTGCTTTTTGCCCGCAGGCTTGTCGTGATGACCAGAACTTTGCTCATTTCAGATTCTCCTTCAGAAACGTTTCGATCTTGTCAAACGGGATCGCGTTCTTCCCGCCGCCGTCGTAGAGGTCGGTGTGGGTCGCGCCGGGGATGATGAGAAGTTCTTTATTGTCGGCGTACTTCGAATCCTTCACCATGTCGGCGTAGGCGTCGCGGCCGAAATAGCAGGAGTGGGCCTTGTCCCCGTGCATCACCAGCACCGCCGAGCGGATCTCGTTCGAATACCGCAGGATGGGCTGGTTGAGGAAGGATTCGCAGCCGATCACGTTCCAGCCGCCGTTCGAGTTGAGAGACCGGGGATGATAACCGCGCCCGGTCTTGTAGTAATCGTAGTAGTCCTTCACGAAATACGGCGCGTCCTCGGGCAGGGGATCCACCACACCGCCGCCGAGCTTGTATTCCCCGGACCGGAGGTCTTCCAGTCTCTGGGCGCACATTGCCTTCCGCTTTTCGTACCGCGCCTCTTCGCTGTCCTCGGAATCGAAATATCCCTTCGCGCTGACACGGGTCATGTCGTACATGGTGGACGCGACCGTTGCTTTGATTCTGGTGTCGAGGGCAGCCGCGTTCAGCGCCATGCCGCCCCACCCGCAGATCCCGATGATCCCGATGCGGTCCGGATCGGCTTGATCGCACAGGGAGAGGAAGTCCACCGCCGCCATGAAATCCTCGGTGTTGATGTCCGGGGACGCCATATACCGGACCGCGCCGCCGCTCTCACCCGTGAAGGACGGGTCGAAGGCGAGAGTCAGAAAGCCCCGTTCCGCCATGGTCTGGGCGTAGAGTCCCGCGCACTGCTCCTTCACCGCGCCGAAGGGACCGCAGACCGCAATCGCCGGGAGCTTCCTCTCCGCGTTCTTCGGCGCGTACAGATCCGCTGCCAGGGTGATCCCGTACCGGTTCACAAAGGTCACTTTGCTGTGATTCACTTTCTCGCTCTGCGGGAAGGTCTTGTCCCATTGTGCACTCAGTTTCAGTTCTTCCTTGACGATCATTTTTGGCTCCTCTCTTTCATTTCCTTTTCGATCTGCCGGATCACCGTGTCGATCCGGTCCACTTTTCTCTGGCTCTCGTGCAGCTCGTCCATGAGGACGCATCGCTGTTTTCGGAGAGCCTTTTTCAACTCTTCCAGCTGCCCCGCCCGGCAGAGAAGAAGATCCTCTTCTCTTGGCAGCAGTCCGGCCAGTCTGTCCGTGTACGTTTCCGTTTCCATGCTGTCGTTCTCCTTTGGTTTGCAAATTCATTATACCACCTTGACAGAGAACGCGCTAATGGTTATAATGAATATCATGATATGCCCATTCGGAATAACGGGAGGACCCCATGGAACTCAGAACGCTCCGCTACTTTCTCGCCGTCGCAAGGGAGGAAAACATGACCCGCGCGGCACAAATCCTGCATGTGACGCAGCCCACGCTGTCCAAAGCCCTCCGCGCTCTGGAGGACGAGCTCGGAAAAAAGCTCTTCGAGCGGCACAGCTTTTCGATCTCGCTGACCGACGAGGGGGCGCTGCTCCGAAACCGCGCCGAGGACCTGATCGCCATGGCGGACAAGATCGAGGGGGAATTTCTCGCTCTGGACGACATCACCGGCGGGGACCTGTATTTCGGTCTCGCCGAGTCCTTCGGGATCCGGTTTCTCGCAAGGGAGCTCCGCATCCTGAAGGAACAAATCCCCGGTCTGAAATACCATATTACCAGCGGCGACACGGAGCAGGTCACGGAAAAGCTTGACAAGGGGCTCCTCGATTTCGCGGTGATCTGTGACGAGCCTGACCGGCGAAAATACGACTCCCTCGTCTTTCCGGAGGCGGATCTCTGGGGCCTGATCCTCCCTGCCGACGCGCCGCTCGCGAAAAAAGAGACCGTCACGGCGGACGATCTCATCGGGCTTCCGCTCTTCACCTCGCGTCAGGCGTGGGAGGGCGATATTCATGTATGGGCGGGGGATCGGTGGGAAGAACTGACGCTGGAGGGGTCCTTCCGGCTCGCCTACAACGCCTCCCTGTTCGTGCGGGAGGGGCTCGGGGCGCAGCTGACCTTCGAACATCTCGTGGACACCTCCCCGGAGAGCGGTCTTGTCTTCCGGCCCCTCGAACCGCGGCTCGAGAGCAGACTGCACTTGATCTGGAATAAGTTCGGGACCTTCACGCCCCTCGCCGAGAGGTTTCTCCGACAGGTGCGGGAGGACTGCACAGGATGAAGAATGGGATCCCGCTGTCCGGTTTCGATCCCGCGAATCAACGTGCGGATGCGCTCCCACCTGTTTTTTTCAATCCTCTGTTTTCGAATACCGGTTCGGGAGAAAGCAGCGAACCGAGCCTTATTTCAGCACCGTGACCCCCATCAGCGCGAAGATCACATCGTTGGCGATGACGCGCATTTCGACCTCGCGGACCGGGACGCCTTCCCTGAGCCGGAACCGCAGGATGTGCGCCTCGAGGTCCGTTTCCACAGGCTTTGTCAGGTCCAGTCCTGCGGAGGACAGCGCACCGCGGCCGCCGCCGATGTTCTCAAAGCCGTTTGCCGGGGTGGAGTGCCAGCGTCCGAACTTGGTGAACCACATGTCGCCGATTCCGTCGGGACTCGAGAGGGGATGTACCTCCTCCGAACCGTCCTCATACCGGACGGTGATCCGGAGGTTTTCCACATGGGACTGCATCGGGAGCGTGATCCCCGTGATGAGAAGGTAGAGCGCGCGGCCCTCCTCTCCCACAGCAACGGCGATCCGGTCGGGATGGGACGGAGAGACCAGAGTCGCCGCCGCCATGCAGTTTCCCTCTCTCTTGGAGCGGAACGGGATCCCCTCGCCCGTCACGGCGATCCCGTTTTCATCCACCAGACTGCGCCACCGGTCGGGCGTCTGTCCGTAGAACGGATGGGACCGGGTAAAACCTCCGTTCACGTGCCATTTATAGTAATCGAAATTCACCTGACTGTATGTCTCGGGCGGGCGCACGGCTGCCGCCATGATCCCGTCGGCGGCTTCCATGGGAGAGGCGTAGTTGAAGAGGGCGTCCATGTCCGTCGTCTTCCACTCATACGGCGCTTCAAACTCCTCCCGGAAGGAGCGGAACACCGCGGGAGCCTTCTTTTTCCCGATCCGGAGCTTCACGGGGCGGATGTACGCGGCTGCCCCGGCTTTCATGTGCAGGAAGAATACGCCGCTGCCTTCGCTTCCCGTCACCTTCGCCGCGATCCGGCCCTTTTCAAGCCGAACGTCGGACAGAAGGCCCTCTGGATCCTCGAGGGACAAGACCGTTTCTCCCGCCCAGCCGAAATCCAGCGTCTCCCCCGGAGAAACCTCGCGCCGCGGGTCTGCGGGAGACAGGTTCAGATTCCAGTATTCGGCGACGATCTCACCGGAGGACGCGGGCGGACAATCGACCGAGACGCGGACGGAGCAGAAACCGGGCTCGACCGAATACGGCACATCCCGCCCGTCGAGCGTCACGCGGAGGATTTCGGAGACGGGCAGAAGCAGGTGTGTCCGGAGCGCGGTCCCGGGCTTTTTCAGGCTGTACTTCAGCCGCAGCTCAGCGTCGCTTCTCCTGTATTCGTAGTCGATCAGAGCGGAATGCGCCTCGATTTGCGGCAGCTCATCCGGCAGGCAGGGGGCGAGGATGATTTCACTCCGTTCGAGATGGGGGGTGAATCCCGAGGATCCCCTCGAATACCTCCCGTCCGAACATGCCGATGGTGTCGCCGAAAAGCGGATTCATCCGCCCTGTTCCGTTTACCGAAAGATGGCAGGGCAGATTCAGCGCCGTATGCGTATAAAGGTGAGGCCCCCCGCGGACTCTCCCCGTATCGTAATCGAAGTTCGGGATGCCCGGGTCCCGACCGCCGTAGAGCGACATATAGACGAATTTGAAGATCTCGTAAGCCGGCTCGGCAAGACCGATCTGCTGATACGCCAGCGCGAGGTTCAGCTCCTCCCCGCCGTTCAGTTCATAGATCGAATGGCTGTACAGATCGCCGCCGTTCGGATGCCACCTCGAGCTGCGGCACATCTTCCCGCCGTTGTCCGTCCTGACCCAGTCGAGATTCGCCTCCGCCCAGTCGAGCATCTCGAAGGTCCGGATCGGATCCGCGACGCCGAGCTCCGCGGGATGGTAAATATCCGCAAGCTCCGGCTCATCGTGGATCAGGCCGTTTCCTCTCAGATCCCGCGCGTAGGCGAACACGCCCTTCCGCTTCTGCCAGAGGACCCGGTTGAGATCGCTCTTCACCACGTCAGCCTGCCGCATCCAGTACGCTTTCCGTTCCGGATCCTCCTCCAGCCCGGCGGCGAGCGTCATCAGATTGTACAGGTACGCCGAACCCTGCGTACACTGACCCATGATCGCCCAGTGGTGATCGCTGATCCAGGTATTGAGGCAGTTTTCGAGAAGCAGCTCTTTCCCGGGTCTCAGCCGCCGCAGATCCCGCTCGATTGCCCCTTCCACGATGGGCAGCAGTTCCGCGGCGAAGGCTTTGTCCCCTGTATACTCCCAGTACCGCCGCGCCTGATGGAGGAAGGTCTGGTGCATATTGTAGAATGCGACGGCGTCCGGACGGGCATCTTCAATGGTTCCGTTGAATCCTCCCCGGTCAGGCCCTTCCGTGATCCGGGTATGGACGAAGTGGTTTTTGAAATGCGCCGCGGCCTCGCGGAACATCCCGTAAGCCAAGGGTCCGTAGGCGACGCGCCAGCCCTGGTACCCCTCCCGCCACGACAGATTGCCGTGCAGGAACACATTGTCGCCAAACACGCCGTCCGTGGGAAACGCCCCCGCCGCGACCGCCCCGTCAAACGCGGGGTCGCCGGTTTTCACCGTCAGCCGTCCCGCGACAGCCCGGTTGCTCTCCCGCACGGCGGAAAACAGCGCGTCGAGCGGCTCCTCCCGGATCGCGCTCCCGATCCCGACCGCGGCACAGCAGACGCACCCGGTCGGGAGCTTTGCGCAGGCGACGGCGTCGGGAACCTCTCTCCCGACACCATAGTCGGAGCCGGAGTCGGAGCCGCAGCCGAAGCCGGAACCGGATACCGTCTGCCCCGGTCGGAAGAAGCGCAGGGCGTCCGGGGGAGCGGCGGAGTATTCGTCCCCGTCCGCGCGCAGAAGGATCGGAACGTCCTTTGCGAACCATCCGTCGTCGGAGGTAAAGCGTTTGAGTCCATATGGATTCGGCGCGTTCTCCCGCTCTTCAGTCACCCGGATCGCCGCATGGGATTCGGAGAGTGAAACGACGTTGCCCCGGACCATATCGCGGGAAAACTCCAACCGGTACGGACTGTGGGTCTGCCATCCGAGCACGCCGCCGTGGAGCCAGTACAGCTTCGTATCTTCGCCCAGCCGCATGTCTGTGGTATCTACATGGATCAGAAGCCCGCACGCGCCCCGTCCCGAGACGAACGTGACGCGGACAGGATCGGGGGAAATGCGGTCGTCCTGCGCCGTATAGCGCACTTCCCCGTTTTCGTATTCCGCGGTGACACACCGAAACTCGTCCAGAAATACGGGAACCGCGCCCTTCACGAACGCGAACCGCCCGTATCCGCCCGTGCCGCCGACATTGTCAAAGTGGATCTCGTACTTCGGCGAGAGCATGGCGAGAACAAACGGACGGAAGGGGATCTTCTCCCGTTTCTTCATCTCTTCCGGATCGAAGAGCAAAGCCCGGCGGTTGTCGGGATACAGGACGCACGGAGTTGACCGCTCCGGATCAAAGGGCTCGGCGGACTCGTACCGGATCCCGCGGCCCGTGGGCTCATACCGATATACGCCCTCATATTCCATGGTATCACCTCGCGCTTTTTGCGGCATGGGAAGCGGAACCACCTTTCCGTACCGAATGCGGCGATCTCTGTTTCATCAAAGACTTTTCCGCGCTGAGAACGCGGGAGCCGCACGAGATCCCGCAGGCGCGTTCCGCGCTCTTCGCCGCGGAGCTCAACCGCGGCTGTCGGGACACGGGTCCGACGCACGGAAGCTCATTCCGTTCTTTCCCTGCGCCTTGCCGCTTGCCGTGCTGTTTATTTCGAATTTGCCACATACATCTCATGGATCGACCAGTAGTTCGAGGAGCTTTGCCCGTTCTGCTCGATCCGGAGTCTCGAAGCGGTGACGGGCTCAAAGTTCATAATCCCGCTGCCGCCCGCGCCGGATGCGATGGGGCCGCTCCACCCGTCCTCGCCCTCCGCCTGTACATAGACGCTGAATTCCCGGGGCGCGTCCCCGGTACTGGAGCCGATGTCCAGAATCAGGGTATCAAAGGTCAGCGGTTCTCTGAAATCCACTTCGAACCACATTCCCGGTTCCTGCACCTTCGCCGTGTCCCAGCGCGTCCCGATATCTCCGTCAAAGGCACGGCGGGCGGCGCCGGAATTGTGGCTGGCTCTCGCTCTCCATTTGCTGCGGTCAAATTCCGCCTCCACCCCTTCGGACGAGAACTCACGGGACGAAGAGAGATTGTTTTCCCAGATCCCCTGATTCTGTCGGACTCCCGCCGCGTCGGCTATGGAAGCGGTCACTTCCAGATATTCGGAGCCCTTTGAGCGGTTCAGGAGGGGATCCTTGTGATTGATGTTCGAGCTCTGAATGCTCAGCCGCCCGCCCCTGAGATCGGCAAAAGCGGTATTCCCGGGGTTCATGAAATGCGCGCCTATCAGTTCGACCGTTCCGCTGTTTTCTCCGAGAAAAACGCCGCAGGTCGGTCCGCCCCAGTAATCCGAGGCAAAGAGCTTTACGTCAAAGGAGCTCTCCGGCTCCGCGTAAATGTAATAGATTTCGCTCTGCCCGAGGGATACGAACTGCGTGTTGATGAAGGTGAAGCCCTTGGTCGTCACACCTTTTTCGAGATAAAACGCTTTTTCATCCGCGTCCAGACCGAGGCCTAAGGAGATCCCCGTCGGTCCGCCGCTGCCTTCGCTGATGAATCTGATGCCGGAATACGCCCCGAAGTTGAAGCAGTTGTACATGGTCAGGTTTTTCGTGTCGCCGAGGATGAAGAACTCGAGGTTCGCGTAGCCGTAGTCATAGATCGGGGAATTGCTCTTGTAGCTCTCCGGGGAGTTCGGGAAGCTGCCGAATTTCGATTCCCGGCCGGCGGCGTAGACGATGGTGTTGCACATCACGTTCGCAAGGTACCCGTTTTCACTGCCTCCGCCGATCTTCACGCCGTAGTTGAACATGTGCCCCGCGAGGAAATCCACATAGAAACCGTCGCATTTGCAGGTGAAGAGATCCAGCGCCGCGTAACACGCCCGAACGCCGACGTTGACGATATAAATGCCGCTCCCCAGCCCGCGGATCGCCCAGGGGTATTCGTCCGGTTTCCAGTTTTTGGAATCCGAGTAGATCTGGTCAGGATAGTTGATCGTGATGTTCTTCAGTCCTCCGCGCGCTTCAACGGACAGGAACGGGTCGGCCGAGAAATCTCCCCTGCCCCACTTCGATTCAAAGATCGTTCCGTCCCCGTGCGGCGTGGTGCTGTTGTCGCACGCGCCTCGCAGCTCGACGCCGGTCGGAATGCGCAGCGTTTTTTCGAGGTTCCAGTGCCCTGCCGGTACAAATACGATCCCGCCGCCGTTCGCCTGTGCCGCGTCGAGCGCTTTCTGAAAAGCGTCGGTATTATCCGGCTGACGGAGCCCTTCCTTCGCGCCGAAATCGGTGACAAGGAAGAGGTCGAACTTCGCGGGGAGCTTTTCTTCCGGTTGAATGCGAGCAAAAGCCGGGAGCTTTTCGCCCTTCAGCGGGGTGTGGTCGATGTTCGAGCGGAAGAAGGAGTGATTCGTGATCTTCGCTTCCCCGTCGAACCGGTTCCCGACGATGTTCGCCCTGCCACCCGATCCGATGCGGATGTGTTCGGGCGCATCCGTGTTGTGAAAATCCGAATCGGTGATGTTCAGCGTGCCGCCCTCCGCCAGCACCTCGCCGGATTCGATGACGCAGGCGGTCATCAGGACCTTGGTATCGGATGTCGGATCGATGACAAGGGCTTTTTTCGCGTCCAGCGTGCAGTCCGTGAACTGCGCGGCATCCGTTGTGCCGGGAGCGATCCATATCCCGGTCTCAGAGTTCCGAATGCGGATGTTTGTGAACATGATCCCGACCGAATTCGAGGCTTCGATGGAAATGCCGATTTTGCATCCGGTAAAATCAAACGCATAGTTGTGCCCGTTCGGCGTGGAACCGGGGCTCCCGACGGAGGGCATGGCGGCAAATCCCTTGCTGTAGCCCTCCACCGAGATATAGGAGGCATAGGACCAGTCGTTGCGCCGCATGATGAGCCCCACGGCGTTCTCATAGAGGTAAGTGCGCAGATTCTCCTGTGCTTGAGGCTGGACGAAGGGGTCTTCCAGTCCCAGCTTTTCATACAGGCCGCATCCGATCCAGTACGCCGGGGAAAAATGCACGTTCTCCACCCGCCCGACGTCGGCGATGTTGTCCACCTCCACACCCATATACAGGGGTGTTCCGTAACAGCCGTTCACTACCGGAGAAGCGCCTCCGTTCGTGTAGGAGAAATGTACGGCGCGCCAGCAGTTGACGAAGGTGACGTTTTTGACGTTGTTGTATTCGTTCCCGAAATAGTTGTTCACACCCATTTTGATCGTGGGTGAGTATTCCGTGATGTTGTCCGGGGTCTGCTCCGGATACCAGATCGCCGCGTCCATGATGCCCGCGCCGAGTTCCATGTCGATGAAGCTCTCCGCGTTCGCCCCTTTTCCGCGGCCCGTATAGGCCATCAGCACCGTGCCTTCCACAGGACTGCCGGGCTCGGGTTTCTTCCAGTCTCCCCGGATGGTCACGCCCCTGTGGATCGTCAGGTGTCCGTTGATCCGGTAGAAGCCCTCCGGGATGTACAGCGTTCCTCCGCCGAGGCTGCCGAGCTTGTCGAGGAGCTTCTGGATGATCCCCGTGCAGTCGGTCTGACCGGTGGCGTCCGCCCCGTATTCCGACAGATCATATGCCGCCACAAAAGTCCCGACGGAATCGTCCGTGAACCCCTCGCGCCGGATGACCGTATAGGCGGGGGCGTAATCATTGCTCTGTGCTTTGTTGACCTTCTGTCCGGCGGCTTCGGCGGGGGCCTCTGTTTCCGCCGCCTCCGGTTCGGACGCGGGCAGGCTCTCCGCATCCGGCTCGGATACGGGCAGGTCGGTTTCCATCGTTTCGGGATCGCTCATGACTTCATCCTCCTCAGGAATGGTCCCGTCTTTGCGGCAGGAAGTCCATGGTAAGACTGTGAGTACCGCAAGCAGGAGCAGAATCGCACAACGCTTCATGCAAATACCTCGTTTTGATCAAAATCCGGTTTTTACCTCCCGTCAGCGGGGAGAGGGAATACGCGCGAGCCGCCGGTGTCATTCGTTTGGGACATGAACAGTTTACCATAAAAACAGGAAAGATTCAACAGATCACGGGAGATTTGTGCGGATTTTGCATTCCCGGGCTCACCGCGGCAAGGTCCGACTTCAGGCCCGGCTTTCATGAGATCGCCGGGAGAGCTCCGTCCCGCCGCCGATCCCGCGGCGGAAATCATACCGGACGACGGGCGGCGGACCGGGCGGGAGAAGCTGTTATGGTACAAGTCTCCGGATGTCACTTTCATATCTCCCTACGTATTTTCGCCTTTATGACAGCATACATCGGCGGCATGTCAAGCGGCAAATCCGACGGGGATCGACGGATTCTTCTGCCGGACTGCGGGGCGGAGAAATCCGGCGGCGCAGGCTCGGGGCAGGTCTTCCGAACAGTTCACAAAATGTTTACACACTTCCTCCTTGACTGTCCCCGTGCCGGACGGTTTATAATAAAGCAGTCAAACCGGTGCGAGGTGCGTATGCGCATCCGCGATGAGGGCTGTGAAAAGAAACACCGTACCGGAGAAAGGAATCGCCGCCATGAAACTGCTTCGCTTTTCCGCCCCCCTGACTGCCGCCGTCGCCGACAGCCGAAGGCAGACCGCCCTGAGTGTCGAATCCCGCGCGGAAAAATCGGGCTTTGCCGTGGGTGTCCGGGTCTTCTCGGACTACGCCGCGGACCCCCTGACCCTCATGGCACCCGGTCTCCCCGAAGGAGCGGACCTCGCCCTTCTCGTCCTTCCGTGGCGGATCGAGCTCTGGGCAAACGGGCGCCTCACCGACGAGGAATGGCCCTCCGGATCCCTCTTTCTCTCGGACGTCTCGGCCGAGGCATGGCGCGCCGCCGGGATTTCCGTAACGTCTGATCCGAACGACAACGACCGGGCAAATCTCCCCCTCCGCGCGCCGGACTTCTCCACCGACTGCGGCATTTCGGCGAACGACGCCCCGGAGCGGATCATCGGACAACTGCTTTCGGAGAACGGGGAGAACCCCGCCGAGGGATGGAGGCCGCGCGATCCGGGCGTCTTCGCGGGCGACTGCATGCCCTATACGGACACCGATCCCGACGGTGTCGAACGGTATCACGTCCTGTACTTAAAGGACCGCCGCCACCACCGGAGCAAATGGCACAAGGGCGCGCACCAGTGGGCGCACATGTCCACCCGGGATTTCAAAAACTGGGACCTGCATCCGCTGGCGGTGTCCATCGACGATCCGTCCGAGGGCTCGATCTGCACGGGCTCGTGGCTGAAGACGGCGGACGGGGCGCACTGCCTGTACTACACCGTCCGGCAGATCGACAACTCCTCCGCACCCATTCTGCGCTCCGTGTCGGAGGACGGATATGCCTTCCGCCGCGATCCGGCGTTTTGCATCACACTCTCCGACCGTTATCACGGGCCGAGCGCGCGGGACCCGAAGATCGTCCGGGCCGGGGACGGGGTCTATCACATGTTCGTCACGACCTCCCTCATGACCGGGGATTTCGCGGGCCGCGGATGCCTCGCACACCTGATCTCACCGGACGGGAAGACGTGGGAGGAGACGGAGCCGATCTATGTCTCACCGGACGGGGATCAGCCGGAGTGCTCGGACTACTTCGCGAAAAACGGCTGGTACTATCTGATTTTCAGCCACCGTGGGCGCGGGCAGTACCGAATCTCCCGAAAGCCCTTCTCGGACTGGCGGATGCCGGAGAACCCGGACATCCCCTGCGAAAGCGTGCCGAAGGCTGCGCTCTGGAACGGGCGCATCCTCTTCACGGGCTTCCACCGGATCGAAGGCTACGCGGGGACGCTGACCTTCACGGAGGCATGGCAGGAGCCCGACGGGTCGCTCAGGTTCTGAGCCG
This sequence comes from Clostridia bacterium, assembly GCA_017540175.1. Lineage (GTDB taxonomy): Bacteria > Bacillota > Clostridia > Oscillospirales > CAG-272 > UMGS1696. The sequence continues at coordinate 24,307 of JAFYBN010000003.1, forward strand.
CTCAGGTTCTGAGCCGCTCAGCTTCTGAGCCGTTCAGCTTCTGAGCCGCCCAGATTCCAAGCCGCTCCGGTCCCGAACTGCTTCGGCAGGAGAATGACCGCGCAGTCCTTGCCGCGCAGCAGCATAAGCCGGGTAAGCCGCTCAGACGACCGTCCGGAGAAAAACATCCCCGCGGCGGTCGGCAATCGGCGGTCGGCGGTCGACGGTCGACGGTCGACCGTCGACCGTCGACGGCTGGAGCGGAGATGAAACGTATATCAGAAAGGGGACCTTATGAAAACCTACATGTTCTGCAACGCGCACCTCGATCCCGTCTGGCTCTGGCAGTGGGAGAGCGGCATGAGCGAGGCGATCTCGACCTTCCGATCCGCCTCCCGCATGATCGACGACTACCCGGACTTCATTTTCAACCACAACGAATCCCTCCTCTACGAATGGGTGGAGGAGCACGAGCCCGCCTTGTTTGAAAAGATCCGGGAGCAGGTGAAGTCCGGCCGGTGGGAGATCGTCGGCGGGTGGTTTCTGCAGCCCGACTGCAACATCCCCGCGGGCGAGTCCATTCTGAGGCAGATCCTGCGCGGACGCCTGTATTTTTATGACAAATTCGGCAAAGTCCCCGTGACGGCGGTGAACTTCGATTCCTTCGGACACGCGCAGGGGCTGGTGCAGGTGCTCAAAAAGTGCGGGTACAAGCATTACGTCAACATCCGCCCCGGACGGGGGAACTACGATTTCGACTCCGAGGACTTCCGCTGGATCGGATACGACGGCTCCGAGATCCTCGTCCACCGCTCCGACAAAGGGTACAATTCCGTTCTCGGACACGCGGCGGAGGAGCTCTGCGGCACACAGGATCACCCCGGCTGGCTGAGCAGGCACGCGAACGATGAAAACGCCCTTTATCTCTGGGGCGTCGGCAACCACGGCGGCGGACCGTCCCGCAAGGACCTCGACGACATCGCATCTCTCAAGGCGTCGGGCGTCGACCTCGTCCACTCCACCCCGGACGAATATTTCGGGACGGTCGACCGGGAATCCGCACCGATCGTCAACCGGGGGCTGAACCACCTCATGGAGGGGTGCTACACGTCGATCATCCGCATCAAGCAGATGCACCGGCGGCTCGAGAACGATCTCGTCATGACCGAAGCCATGGCGGCGCACGCAGAGCTTCAGGGGCTGGCCGTCTACGACAAGGACAAGCTCGACGACGCGTGGCGGGATCTGCTCTTTTCGGAGTTCCACGACTCCCTGCCCGGCTCCTGCATCCAGCCGGTGGAGGACGACGTGCTCCGGATGCTCGACCACGGGCTTGAGATCACGAACAAGCTGAAATCGAAGTACTTCCTTGCCCTTTCAGCCGGACAGCGCCCCGTGGACGACGGAGATACCGTGCCGATCCTCCTCTACAACCCGCATCCGTTCCCGTACACCCAGCCCGTCGACGTCGAATTCCTCCTGCCCCGCCAAATGTGGCACAAGGACTTCTCGAATCCCGTCGCCTATGTGGACGGCGTCCGCGTCCCCTGCCAGCAGGCAAAGGAGAGCGGCAACTTCTACATGGACTGGTGCAAGCGGATCCTCATCGAACACCCGCTGCCGCCCATGACCGTCACGCGCTTCGACGTGAAGTTTGAGATCCTTCCGACCCGTCCCCTGCCATCGCTCGAGCCGGACCGCAGACGGACGAAATACACTGTTGAGACCGCGCGGGGCGAGGTGATCGTCAACAAGCGCACCGGTCTGATCGATTCCTACAAGGTCGACAGCTTCGAATACCTCGGGCCGGACGCGCTGGAGTTTGAGGTCTTTCAGGATGCAATCTCCTGCTGGGACGGGCACCCGAACCTCGATCTGCGTTTTCCCGAGGGACGCTTCACCCTCATGACCCCCGGCGAGGCGACCGACTTCTCCGGCGTCAAGGGACAGCTCGTCGATCCCGTCCGCCCTGTGGAGGACGGCGAGGTCGAGACGATCCTCGAGGCGGATCTCAAGTACGGCCACTCCCGCATGATGGTGCGCTATATCGTCGGGAAGCTGTCCGGGTCGCTCGACGTCGAGGTGCGCGTCTTCTGGGCTGAGAACGAAAAGCGGCTGAAAATGAGGATTCCCACGGTCTTTGAAAACGGCGGGCATTACGGCATGACGATGTTCGGCCGGGAAAAGCTCCGGGAGGGGAGCCGCGGCGAGGACACCTTCTCCCAGTACTGGCAGGCCGTCGCGGACGACAGCCATGCGCTGACCGTGCTCGACGACGGCGTGTACGGCTCCGATTATAAGGACGGCGTGCTCCGGGTGACGCTGCTCCGTTCGGCGGGCTACGGATCCGGCCGGTCGGCGTGGGGCGAACCCTTCCACGAGCCGATGTATCAGCAGAGGATGGATCAGGGCGAGCGGCGGTACCGCTTCCGGCTGACGGGGGGCGAACGTGCCGAACGGCTGACACAGATCGACTGGGAAGCCGCCATGTGGAACCGCAGACCCTACGGCTTCGCGTTCTGCCCGTCCGGGGACGGCACAAAGCCCGCGCCTCTGTGCACGGTCGACGCGCCGAACGTGGTTCTCTCCTGCTTCAAGCGGAGCGAGCGGGAGGCGGGCGTCTGGATCCTGAGACTATACGAGGCGCAGGGGATCGCCGCGCAAGCCCATGTCGATCTCCCCGCCGCGGGGTGTTTCTTCGACGCGGCGTTCGCGCCGTTTGAGATCAAAACCTTCCGCCTGAAGGACGGCACGGTCGGGGAGTGCGACATGCTCGAAGGAGCGGTGCCTACGATTTTCAGCGAGCAGGACGGGAAATAATCTCTGTTTCGAACACTCAACCCTCAGGAACGAAAAGCCGGAAGATCATGCTTGCCCATGAACTTCCGGCACCGTCCGTCAAAATCCGCCGTCGTTTTTGCCGCGGCCCCGCTTCGCGGCTTCGCCGTTTCATCGCGGTCGATCCGCGGTTCTGAGATATGCCCGTTCTGACCGATCCCGCCCGCCACGTTCATTCTCACGAGGGTCGAATACTGCTTGACGGTCATACCGGTCGCGGTGACGAAATCGGCCGCCAGCTTCGCGCGGCTGACGTAGAAACGGGCGGCAAGCTCCTCCATCGTGAACGGATCGGCGTAAGAACTCACAAGTTCGTTCATCACATCGTTGATATAGGGGATTTTCGCCCGCAGATCGACGGTGTTGCCGGGCGAACGGTATTTCGCGATCTCGCAGAGAATCAGACAGGTCAGCGCGTTCCGGCTGCCGTCTTCGGCGTTCATCGCCGGATAGCGGCGCACATACGCCTCCATCGTGTCCCGCAATTTCCTCCGTCAGCCGGATCACCGTCATATTCGCGTTTTTGAAGAACCGGACCGTTTCACGGATCCCGGCGATCTCGTCGAGCGCATCGTCGAAAAAGTTGATGACATAGCGTTCGTAGTACCCGTCGATCAGCTCCGCGCGGTGAAGCGTATAGCTGTTGTGCAGAATCACGGCGGGCGCGTTCACCTCGGCGGACTTCAGATTGTTCTCGAGCCGAAGTTTCCCGGAGACGAGGAACAAGAGCTCGTTGTGATTGTGAATATGACTGAACGGCAGACGGTAGGCGGACGAAGTCATATGAAACACGGTCGGGCCGTCGTCTGCGAAAATATTGGGAAGCGGCATCGGAAAGTACCTCCCGGTCAATCATGGTCGTTTGATTATTGCATAATCTCCGATCTGTTTCAACATGGATTTCATGAACGCCCGAAAGACGGCTGCGCGGACTTTTCCGTGTTCACCGCAACTCTGAAAAATCAACTCACAAAAAGGAGAGTATCATGAGCTATCAGCAGTACGTACCCTACGCCCCGGACGCGGGCCGCTACGACGGGCGCATGCCCTACCGCCGGTGCGGCAGGAGCGGGCTCAAGCTCCCCGCGATCTCCCTCGGTCTCTGGCATAACTTCGGCGACATCACGCCCTTCGGCGTCCAGCACCCTTCTCACCTCGTCGGGCGTCACCTTGATCCGCGCGTCGGGTTCGGACGCCAAAAACCGCCCTGCCCCACCGGAACAGAGATGAAATTTGATTTTCCGCCTCAGAGCAGAGCCTTGACGCAAGCCTCCACCTCCGCCATGTCCGCCGTGGGCTCGAAGCGCGCCGCGACGTTCCCTTCCCGGTCGACGACGAACTTGGTGAAGTTCCACTTGATGTCCGGCTTTTTGTCCCAGTCGGGATCCGCCTCGGAGAACATCTTCTCAAGCAGCGCCTTGTACGGGTGTTCGCCGAAGCCCTCGAAACCCTTTTCGGATTTCAGGTAGGTATAGAGCGGCAGTTCGTTTTCCCCGTTCACGTCCGCCTTTTTCATCTGCGGGAAGGTGGTGTTGTAATGAAGGGTGCAGAAATCGTGGATCTCCTCGTCCGTGCCGGGGGCCTGCCCGCCGAACTGGTTGCAGGGGATGTCCAGAATTTCGAGACCGCAGTCGTGGCAGTCCCGGTACATCTTCTCGATGGGCTCGTACTGGGGCGTGAAGCCGCAGCCCGTCGCGGTGTTGACAATCAGGATGACCTTGCCCTTGAAGTCCACGAGGTTCAGCTCTTCCCCCGTCCCGGTCGTGACCTTGTAATCGTAAATCATGGCTCATCCTCCTCAGTATTTTTCTTTTTGGTTTTGTACTTCCGAACGGTTATTTGTGCCGCCCGGGCAGCGGGGCATGGGGCCGCGGTCAGCAGCCCTTTCTGCCGTTTTTGTGATCCTCGACGGAACAGGCGGCGGGGGAACCGTATTCGATCAGACCCGCGTCCGCCGGATCGACGGAGATCCTGCCGTCCTCGAACACAAAGGCGGGAACCCCGACGTCCCCGATTTTCTTCAGGTGATCGAAGACGGGGCTTTTGTCCCGAAGTCTTATAAAAGCGCTCAGGTTCCGGATGTTCTCGCCGATGTTGATGTATTGAAACTCGTCCTCGCGCCCCTTGATCTGCTCGTAAACATAATCGCAATAGGGGCAGGTGGGCATTCCGTAGATTTTGATCATTTCGATGCTCCTTCCGTATCGTTTTTCCGTTTCCGGGTCAGCTCCCGTTCGTGCCGCCGTGATCCCGGGGCAGGCCTCGTCAGCCCATCCCCGCGAGCTTCCTGCCCGCTTCATAGACCTTCCGGCACTCCTCGGGGAAGACGGTCTCGTGCCGTTTCTTTTTGGCGTCCGGGTCAAACATGGACCACGGCCAGTCCGTTCTCGCGTAATCCGCGAGCTGCAGCGTGTCCCCGCTGACGAACACCTCGGTCGGACCGACGAAGCGGTCAAGAGTCCCCCGATACCCCCGGAGCAGCCCGCGGTAGGCCGTATCCGGCGCATTGCTCGTCATGATGAGCAGAACGGGGATCGGACGCGCATTGCAGCACGGCGTCTCCAGGTTGTAGGTCAGGTTCTGGAAGATCAGCCGCTCGTACAAGGCGCGGAACGATGCGGTCAGCTCTCCGAGATAATTCGGCGAGCCGATAATCAGCCCGTCCGATTCCCGGATCGCGTCGAGCACCGGCGTCAGCCCGTCGCGGCAGACACAGCGGCCCTTGTTCTTTTCCCGTTTGCAGCCGAAGCAGGAGATACAGCCGGTATAGCGCTCGAGGCGGAAGAGATCGAATCTCTCCACCGCGGCCCCGGCGTCTTCGGCTCCCCGCGCCGCCTCCCCGATCAGGGTGTCCGTGTTCCAGCCCTTCCGCGGTCCCGCGTTCACCGCGACGATTCTTTTGCTCACAGAATGTCTCCTTTCATAAGGCGGGCTTTATTCCTTCGCCGCCCCTTCCGTCATTTGCCTTGACTGTGTTTTTCAGTCTGCGCGCCGCAAATCGTCACACCGCCGATCAGCTTTTGCGCGGATGCGGACCCTCCGCCATGATCCGCTCGACAAGCTCCCGCTTTTCGTACAGGACGCAGCCTCCCGTGTGATCGTCCAGCAGAAGCCCCCCGTCGCAGAGCGCCGTGAACAGCGGGGAGCGCAGGGCTTCGCGCAGGGACGTGTCTTTGACGTTTACGTCGGAATACGGAGAGAACGGACAGGGCTCGGCTCCCCCGTGGGAATTGATGTGGAAGAAGCCCCTTCCCGCCGCGACGCACCCGCCCGATCTCTTCTCGTCTCCCGGGAAGGAAACATAGACCATTTCGGGCCGATCCGAGCGCAGCCGCGCGATCTCATCCTGCAAAAACGCGCGTTCGGCGTCTCCCGGAGCGAGCTGGGCGCCGTCCTCCGAGACGGGAACGAATTCCACGAAGATCACGGCCTTGCAGCCCCGGTCGGACAGTTTTTTCAAAAAGCTGTCGGAGGTGACCTCGCCGATGTTCTGCGTGGTGACGGTGACGGACGCGCCGAAAATCAGTCTGCGGCGGCAGAGCTCTTCCATGCCCGCGATCAGCCGGTCGTAGACGCCCTCGCCGCGTCGGCGGTCCGTGGTTTCCTTTCCCCCTTCGATGCTCATGATCGGGATCAGGTTGCGGCAGCGGTCAAACAGATCAAAATACCGCTCGTCCATATAGGTCCCGTTCGTGAAGATCGGGAACAGGATGTTTTCCTTTTTTCCGGCGGCTTCGATGACGCTGCGGCGGAGCATCGGCTCTCCTCCCGCGAGAAGGATGAAGCTGATGCCGAGCCGGTCCGCTTCCTCAAAGATCCTGAGCCATTCTTCGCTCGTGAGCTGACGGACCGGCTCCGCGTCGGTCGTCGCCTCATTGCAGCGGGAATAACAGCCCGCGCAGTGAAGATTGCATTTGCTCGTGATGCTGGCGATCAGGAAAGAGGGGATGTGCTCGCCCGCGTCCTCCGCCGCCCTGCGCCTTTTCGAAGCGGCCCTGCTGGCTGCGGCGAATTTCGCCATAAAGAGGCTTTCCTTCGGATTCTTCAAGGTCGCCCTGACCGCGTCCGCAACGATCTCCTCGACGCCCCGGGTCAGATAGGCCTGCAGATCAAAAGAAGCAGAGTTTTCTTTCATGTTGTCGACTTCCTCAATGATTCCCGAGCGAGTAAGACGCGATATAAACCGTCCCGTCCTCGTGAGGGATGCCGGGATCTGCGATCAGAAACGCCGGACGCAAGCCGCTCTCCGCCGCCGCCGATTCAAAATGGCACAGGGCGATCCCCATGTCGATCTTCTGGATGTCCCATGACCCGTCGCTCATACCCTTGTCCTGCTTCTTGTAAAAATGAGCGGCTCCGCCGCGGATGACGACGCGCCAGGGCTGTCTGTTCACGGCGGAAGGAGCGAGACGAACGGCTTCGAGAGCGTCTTTCAGCGATCCCGCGTTTTCTTCCGTGAGAGGTTTCTCAAAAGAGCCGTCAAAGAACAGCGTCCCGAAAGCAAGTCTGCTGTCCGCCCGGATCCCCTTTCTCATCATCGTTTCCCTGAGGGACATCTTTTCGGCAGCATACCCGAGCGGGCTGACGCACGGCATGACCTCGCCCTCGGACACCCGCACCGCGCGCTCGAAGGCTTTGCGGTCCATCGTCCCCGCGATCCATGTCGTCCCGACGCCGAGGGACTGCGCATACAGAACGATCTTTTCAAAGGTATAGCCGAACGCCTCTTCCGCATGCGGGACGCGGCGCATTTTGCCCGCGAAATAGGTATTCGCCCCCACGATGACGGGCGAGGCGAGACCTTCCTTTTCCGCGTCGAGAAGCGTCCATTCGATCGGAAGATCATACGGGTTTTCTGTTTTGGACGCGAAGTTCAGAATGCGGCTCGCGTCTTCTTCACACAGCGGCGTCCCGTCAAACGTTCGGACGCTCCGTCTCATGCGGATCAGTTCCTGAATGTTCACAGATCCAAACCCTCCGTCCAAAGCTTCAGATCCTCTTCGGACATATCTCCTCCGATCCGGCGGCCTTCGTCAACGCAGACACCCTCTCCGACCAGCGAGCGGATGCGTTCGGCGGTCTTTCCGATGCCGCTCCCTCCGGACGTGCAGAAGGGGATGATCCTTTTGCCGGTGAAATCGCAGCTTTCGAGAAACGTATCGACGACGCTCGGCTCGCGTCCCCACCAGATCGGGAACCCGACAAAAACGGTGTCATACGCGGCGATGTTTCCGACTCCTTCGGCGATGGGCGGGCGGCAGTCGGGATCAGCCATCTCGAGGGACGAACGGGACTGCCTGTTTCTCCAGTCAAGATCCTCAGCCGTGTACGGCACGGCGGGTCTGATCTCGAAAAGATCGGCGCCGTCAGCTGCCGCGATTTCTTCTGCCGCCTTTGCGGTCACACCGCTTGCGGAAAAATAAGCGACCAATGCTTTTTTCATGTTATTTGTCTCCGTCATGGTTTTTATTTTTCAGCGGATCCGGCTGCCTCTTCGCCGTCTCCGTCAAATTCGACATTCTCGGCCCAGTGCGCGAGCCTGTGCAGGATGGGCCACAGCTCCCTGCCGTGTTCGGTGAGCGCGTATTCCACCCGCGGCGGGATTTCTGCATACTGTGTCCGTGTCACGATGCCGTCGGCTTCCAGCTCCTTCAAGGACGCCGCGAGCATGGTGTTCGTGATCCCCGTTGTTTTCTTCACGAGATCGTTGTATCGCTGCGTTCCGTCCACATATAGCGTGCAGATGATCCGCAGCTTCCATTTCCCTCCGATCATGTCGAGCGCCCGACCCAGCGGGCACGAATCGCCGCACGGGCAGACGGGAGCGTCCAAAGAAGCATTGTCTTCCGGTTTCATGAGTTCACCCTTTTTTCGACTTCGGGAAACACCGTCAAGCGGTCTTTCCTATTTTACGAAACCATTATATCAGATATGTTTTCCGGAGTCAATACGTTTTTTATACTTAACAAATCATTTACATCCGGAGGCAAGAGGGCAGACGCTCGGGCGTGCGGCACGGAACCCGGCGGCGCGCGTGAGGCGGCGGAGGACGGTGTGAAGGGGTACGCGGCTTTCTGAAGAAAGCCCGGCAAAGACTTTTTTTGAGACGACGCGCAGATTTGTAAGCTTTCGCGTGAAAAAGAACGCCCCCGGACGGCTTGAGCTGCCGGGGGAGGCTGAGACGCGGAAGCGGAGAGGTCTGTGAGGAAGACGCCGGTGATCGGACAAACGGCGCGGCGCGCTTCATTTGATCTGCCTGTTTTGGCGGTACCGCTCCATATATTCCATATTGATTTCCCGGATCTCGCGCTTTCCGTCGATATAGTCCCGATAGATGTCCCAGGGATTGCCGCCGCCGAGCCAGCAGGACGAGCAATTCTCGCATCCCCCTGTACCTGTGCAGTCGAGAGCGGATCTGATGATCTCTTCCCTCTCTTCCCGCGTTGTGTCCTTGATCAGAATGGATTTCATTTCGTTCGGGCTCCGTTCGTGTTTCCGCCGGACGTGCCGACGGGATCGTTTTTCTTATTATAGCATATCCCCGAAGGACATGCAATCATGCGGATCCCCAAAAACTTCCCCCGGCGCGGATTCCCGCACGGCCGGGGAATGAAAAATTTCGGCGTCCGCTCCGCGCATACTTGACAGGGACGCGGTTTTCCTGTATAATATACGCATTAAACCTATTTGAATAGTAGGCAAGTCGGTAAATTACATTTTCATTTCTCACGATTTTCCCGCACGGAGGGTGCGATCCGCGGCCCGCCGACGGCACGCGCACGATGCGCGGCGCACGGCGCACTGTGCGCGGCGCACGGCGCACCGTGCGCGTGTGATCGGAGACGACGGGATCACGGTCCAGCCGCTTCCCTCGAAGAGATGGGACCGGCCCTTCTTTCGCGGGCGGGTCCGGCCGAAGAATCATAAGGAGGATACAAAATGAAAACGATTGAAACCAAAAAAGCGCCCGCGGCGATTGGTCCCTATTCGCAGGCGATCGTCACAGGCGGACTGGTCTATACGTCCGGTCAGATACCGATCGATCCGGCCACGGGTCTGATCGAAGCCTCCGGGATCGAAGAACAGACAAAACAGGTCATCGCGAATCTCGCGGCGGTGCTTGCCGCGGCGAACAGCTCGCTTGACCGCGTCGTCAAGACGACGTGTTTTCTCAAGAATATCAGCGATTTCGCCGCATTCAACGCGATCTACGCGCAATACTTCACGGGCAGACCGGCAAGAAGCTGCGTGGAGGTCTGTGCTCTTCCGAAAGACGCGTTGGTCGAGATCGAGGTCGTCGCGGAAGCGGCGGAAGCGGAATGAAACAAGGGGCCCCCGGCCGGATCAAAAAAATGTCTGCCGGGGCGAAGGATAAGGGATATGCTGAACCAATTTTCAAGAACACAGTTGATCTACGGCGCACAGACGATGGAGGCTCTGGCGTCCTCCCGTGTCGCCGTTTTCGGGATCGGCGGCGTCGGCGGATACGTCGTCGAAGCCCTTGCCCGGTCCGGGATCGGGGCGCTCGATCTGATCGACGACGACCGGGTCTGCCTGACGAACCTCAACCGGCAGATCCTCGCCACGAGAAAAACGGTCGGACGGTACAAAGTGGACGCGGCTGAGGAGAGGATCCGGGAAATCAACCCCGCCTGCGAGGTCCGGACCTACAAGACCTTTTTCCTCCCCCAAACACAGGATCAGTTTGATTTTCGGGAGTACGACTACGTCGTCGACGCGATCGATACGATCTCGGGAAAGCTCGCGATCGTCGTGAAAGCAAAGGAAGCGGCGGTTCCGGTCATCTCCTCCATGGGGGCGGGAAACAAGGTGAACGCTTCGCTGTTCGAGGTCGCCGACATTTACGAAACCTCCGTCTGCCCGCTCGCGCGCGTGATGCGGATCGAATGCAGGAAGCGGGGCATCGACTCGCTGAAAGTGGTTTACTCGAAGGAAAAGCCGAAGAAACCGCTTGAGGATATGTCCATCAGCTGCCGTCAGCACTGCATCTGTCCTCCGGGAACCGCCAGAAAGTGTACCCAGCGCAGGGATATCCCGGGATCGACGGCGTTCGTTCCTTCCGTTGCCGGATTGATCATCGCGGGGGAGGTCGTGAACGATCTTGCGGGAAGAACGGCGGGCGCCTTCCACTCCGCTCTGTAAAAACGAGCCTGTCCGCCCGCATCTTCCAAAGTGCGTTCCATGAAACGGAAAATCCCGCGGCATCCGTTTCATTCTCATAGGATTTCCGTCAGATTTTGCCGCCGCCGCACGGCGCAGGTTTTTTATGGCATTCAGAAAAGGGGCACCGCCCGGCTTTCACGTCGAGATCATTCCGCCGAAGCAGGATTCGGGGAAACTGGAAGAAGACCTCGAGCTGTTCGCGTCCAAATTCGAGCGGGTGATGGAAAGCGGATTCACCGCTTCGCTCACCGACAACGCAATGGGGCTTCTCGCGTTTCAGGGGCACGAGTGCATCACGGAGCTCGGGCTCCGCGCGCGCCCGGATCAGGTTTTGATCCATCTCAACACCTTCCACACGAAACAAAACCTCGACGACATCCTCGATTCCTGCGAAAAGCTGGGGATCACTTCGATCCTCGCGATCAGCGGGGACGGCTCCCCCAGACTCCCGAAGCTGAGACCCGCCGACGTGGAGGCGGAAGGAACAGCCTCAGTCACCTCCGTGGAGTTGACGCGGTACATCCGAAAGCATTACCCGTCCTTCGAGGTCGGCGTTGCCTTCAACCCCTACGAACCGGTGACGCACGAATTTGAAAAGCTGAAACGAAAGCTCGACGCGGGGGCTTCCTTCGTCATCACGCAGCCGATCATCGAACAAAACGCCGTGGTGGACCGGCTGCTCGCGGAACATCCCGCCCTGCCGGTGACCGTTGAGGCATGGATGTCGAAAAGGCTGTTTTTGCTTTCGGACGTCGTGGGCTATCCCATCCCGGAGGACGCGGCTTTTGATCCAATCGGGACGCTCACGGAGCTCATCGGACTGTACCCGGGGTGCGGTTTCTATCTCTCCCTCCTCGGCTTCAAGACGCAGTACCCGACGATCGAGGAAATGGCGGCGGAGAGGAGGGACAGCAAATGAAAATCCTGGTTTGTGTCAAGCAGGTCCCCGCGACGACCGACGCGAAGATCGATCCCGAAACGAAGCGGATCATCCGGGAGGGGACGAAATCGGTCCTCAACCCCTTCGATTTGTATGCGATCGAGGAAGCGATCCGCCTCCGCGAAAAGGTCGGCGGCGAGGTATGCGTGCTGTCGATGGGGCCGGAGAGCGCGAAAAACGTCCTGATCGAGGCGCTGTCCATGGGGGCGGACCGGGCGTTCCTGCTGTGCGGAAGAGAGTTTGCCGGCTCCGACACGTGGGCGACGAGCTATGCCCTCTCTAAGGCCGTCGAGACTGTCGGCGGGGTCGACCTCATCCTCTGCGGCAAACAGGCCGTCGACGGGGACACCGCGCAGGTAGGCCCCGGCATCGCGGCGAAGCTCGAGATCATGCAGGCGGCAAACGTCTCGAAGGTGGAGGAGATCACCGCGGACGCCGTCACGGTTTCCCGCATGAACGAGAACGGATTTGACGTGCTGCGTCTGAAGCTGCCCGCCCTGCTCACCGTACTGAAGGACATCAACGAGCCGCGCGTCCCCACCTTGAATAACGCGCGGAAGGCGAGAACGGCACAAATCACGGTCTGGGGCCCCAAGGATATCGGAGCGGACCCGGAGTTCATCGGTCTGAACGCGTCCCCCACGCGCGTCGTGAAGACGGAACCTCCCGCCGTGCGGAACACCGTCACCGTGAAGATCGGGGGAGAGCCCGCGGACGCGGCGAAAGCGCTCGTCGGCGAGATGATCGCCCGCGGGCTGCTCTCTAAGGAGGGGACGGAATGAAAGTATTTGACGAACTGGACAGAAAGACATACAAGAACGTCTGGACGATTTCGGAATGCGCGGGCGGCGAGATTCATCCGGTCTCCTATGAACTGCTCGGCACCGCGCGCAGGCTCGCCGCGGAGAGAGGCGGCGAGGTCTGGACGGTCGCGCTCGGGCGGGGGATCGGCACGCAGCTCGAATCGCTGTTTGCCTACGGCGCGGACAAGATCATCGCCGTGGACGACGAGCGGCTCCGGGCGTTCAACGACGAGCTCGAATGCCATATCCTCGAGAGGCTCGTGGAGAAATACCGCCCCGAGATCATCCTCTGCGCCGCCACAAGCCGCGGACGTGCACTCATCCCCCGCCTTGCGGGCAAGATCCGCGCGGGACTGACCGCGGACTGCACGGGACTCGCGATCGACCCGGAAAACGGCGATCTGCTCCAGACCCGTCCCGCGTTCGGCGGCAACATCATGGCGACCATCCGCAGCGGGGAATACCGGCCTCAGATGGCGACGGTGCGGCCGCGCGTGATGCCGATGCCCGAGCCGGAGCCGGGGCGGACCGGAGAAATCCTCCGCGAGAGCGTGAGACCGGAGGACACGCTGAACATCAAGGAGATCCTCGGGACAATCGAGCGGCATGAGCCTACGGTCAATCTCACCGACGCCCGGATTATCGTCGCCGGGGGCCGCGCCATGAAGGGACCGGAGGGATTTAGGCTGCTCGAGGCGTTCGCAAACCGGATCGGAGGGGCGGTCGGGGCAAGCCGCGCCGCGGTCGACAACGGCTGGATCGCGTATCCGCATCAGATCGGTCAGACCGGCGCGACGGTGCAGACGGACGTGTACATCGCCTGCGGGATCTCGGGCCAGATCCAGCACCTGATCGGCATGCAGTCCTGCAAGACGATCATCGCCGTCGACGTCGACGACACGACGCCCATGATGAAGCTCGCCGATATCGCCGTGAAGGGCGATCTCTTCGAGATCATCCCCGCGGTCATGAAGGAACTGGACGAAAGAAACCGCGCATAAGCGCGCCTGCCGACAGTTTTCACTATTTATCAAATGAATTCTAAACAAGGAGTTTGCCATGCTGATCATCGGAGAAAAACTGAACGGAGCCATCAAATCCGTGGCTGAGGCGATCCGGAACCGGGACGGGGCGTTCATTCGCGATCTGGCCTCGCGCCAGCTCGACAGCCGGGCGGATTATCTCGATGTCTGTTCCGGGGTGCCGGAGGGGGACGCGGACGTACTCAAGTGGATGATCGAGCTCATTCAAAACGATCACCCCGACGTGCGCTTCAGCCTCGACAGCCCGAACCCCGACACCATCCTCACGTGCATTCCCCTCTGCAAGAATCCGGGCATCATCAATTCGGTCTCCCTCGAAGGGGACAAGATCGCAAAGATCCTCCCGGCGGTCAGCGGAGAGGAGGGCTGGAAGATCATCGCGCTCCTGCTCGACGAGAGCGGCATGCCGGAGACGGTGGAGAAGCGGATGGAGAGCTTTCACAGGATCGTGAAGAAGGCGGCGGAATACGGCGTCTCCATGGATCGGTTGTATTTTGATCCCCTGGTGTTTACGGTTGCCACCTCGCCCGACAGCTTTCTGAATTTCATCGGCGCGTCCCGGAAAATCCGGGAGGAATACCCGGCTGCCCACATCATCAGCGGGCTCTCCAACATCTCCCATGGGCTCCCGAGCCGGAAGACGCTGAACCACGCGTTCCTGATCGGCGCGATGATGAACGGCATGGACAGCGCGATCATGGATCCCTTGAACCGCGACATGCTCGGCGGTGTCTATGCCGCGGAGGCGCTGCTCGGGATCGACGAATACTGCATCGAATACCTCTCCGCGTACCGGGAGGACCTCTTCGGGGTACAGAAATAATCCTGACAAGCCAAACCAAAACGCCGTGATTGTTCCCGCCCGGGCATCACGGCGTTTTTCTGCGTTCCGCACCGGTGTTCGCGCCGCGGAGACTTTTTTTAGAAGATCGTATCCCCGCGGCGGCTGCGCGTGACATATGCCACGACGAAAGCTTTGCGCTTTCCCGCGATCCCGTCCGCCTTGCTCCTCCCCTCTTCTCCGGCGGGGGAGTCCTGTTCCCGTCCATGTTTTTTTCTTTTTTGACCGATGTTCTTGACTGTTCCGACGTTTCCCGTTATAATTCATTTCGGAATCTTCCGTCAACGAACATTTTTTCGCAAAATGCGGAAAACGCGCCCGCGGCCGCGGAAGAACGTCACGCCGAACGCATCGGGTGGGGAAAGGATGGGCTCATCATGGAAAAAACGTGCAGCCAAATCGCGCGCCTTCTCACGGACACCGTGCCCTCGATCCGATCCTTCCGCTCCGCGTCCGGGATCCTGCATCCCGGGATCGGGCTGACCAAGGAGATGCTCGGGCGCACCCGCCGTCAGGTCCGCGCACAGATCGAGCCGTGGAGGACGTATTTCCTCGACATGCTCGAATCCGACGCCGCCTCCCCGACGCCGGCCTTTGCCCTGACCGATCCCGCTTCCGTGACCTTCTCTTTCCAAAGGGTGAACGGGCTTTTCGTGCGGGACGCGCTCACGGCATACACCCAGGCGATTCTCTACCTCGTCACCGGATCGGACGCGTACCGGAGAAACAGCCTCACCCTGATCCGCCGCTGGTCGTCGCTCGCTCCGGCGGAGTTCGCGCCGTTCCCGGACTGCCACATTCACGTCGGGATCCCACTCTGCCGGATCACGGCAGCGGCGGAGCTTCTGCGGTGCGTTTCCTTCGATAGGGACGATCCCGCGCTCCGATGGACGGAGGAGGATGAGAAGCGATTTTCGGACAATCTGATCCGCCCCGCCCTTGCGGTCTTTCTCTCCGATCCGAACCACTTCATGAACCAGCACCTCTACACGGTGATCGGCGCGATGTCGGCGTATCTCTTCCTCGACGACCGGGCGGGCTATGAGAAGACCGTCGAATGGTTCACCGTCAACCGCGCCGCCTCAAATCCCGGCTTCAACGGATCGATCCGCCGCCTGTTCCGGAAAATCACCACCGCGGACGAGCCCGGCAAGCCGGAGGGCAGCGGACGAGCGCTCGGGACGCCGGTCGTCGAGCACGTCGAAATGGGGCGGGATCAGGCGCATGGCTGCGGGGACCTGACCAATGCGGCGATCCTCGCCCGGATGATGCTGGCGCAGGGAACGAAGGTCGATCCCGTGACCGGAGAAGCGTCGCAGAAGCCGGATGCCGTCGGCATCTATGAGTTTGACGGGGAGAGGATCCTCATGGCGGCGGATTTCTTCTTCCGCTATATGCTCGGCTATTCGTCGAACCGTGACTGGGTCCCCGTGCCGTTTTCCATCCGGGACGGAGTGATCGCCGACTGCTACGCCGCCTTTTCGCCGAACTACCGGGGGCGGTACCGGACGATCAATTTCTGGGATCTGTATGTCCATTACGCCTACCGCCGCCCGGACGTGAATCTCGCCGAGACCGCGCCGTACTTCCTCGAGGGCTTTCGAAAAAAAGTCCCCTCGGTATACCCGTATCGGGGGAAACGGGTGGTGAACTGGGACAATGTGGACGGCGGCGGGGATTTCTGGCTCTTTCTGCCCGAAGAGGCGGCGGGAGATCCGGCTCTTCTCGCCCGTCCGCAGAGTGAGGGGACCGTACGCCTCGCCGATCGCGCGTCCGCCTGCGAAAACTGCGCCGTGATCCGGGATGAATCCGAAAAGGACGGCGGACTCGTGCGCTTTTCGGGCGAGCGGGGCTGTTTCGCGCTCACCGAGGGCGGATGGGACGGGCAGAGCATCGCCTTCCGCTACCGCTCGGACGGGCTCACGCGGCTGACAGTAGGCGGGGTGAAGGAAAGCGTCCTGCTCGCGCCGACGGGGGGACAGTGGAAAACTGCCGTCGTGCGGCGGGGGGAGGGCGAGGTCTTTGAGGATTTTTATACCGTCTCAGCAGAACAGCTCACCGGTACGCGGACGGATCTTTCCGCCGTTCTGCTTACACCTTCCGAGGGTCCGCGATTCCTCGAAGGCGACGAAACCCTCGTCCTCTGCGCGGGCATCCCGGCGGTCATCCGGAACCCGGTCGAAGGAGCCTCGGCCATCCGGTTCCGCTCCGTCGGCCTGCCGGAGGGCGCGGAGCTGGACGAATCGACCGGAGTGATCCGCTGGACTCCCGCGGAGGCCGGAACGCTGACCTTTGCCCTCGCCGCGGAGTCCGGGGAAATTGTTTCCGTCCGACTGATCCGCGCCATGGTCTGCCGGGATTGGGCAGAGATGCTCGACACCGCCCGGAGTCTCGCGCCGGCCGTCCCCTGCACGAGCCGCTCGGCACGCGCGTTCCGCGAAGCTCTCGAGCGCGCCGAGGCCGCTCTCGGGTCCCCGTCGGACGAAGACTTTGCCGAACGAATCGCCGCTCTCTGTGCCGCCGCACGCCGGATGGAGCCGCTTTCCCCGCGTCTGACGGACGATCCGCTGACCGGCGGGGATTCCCTCGACTTTGTGAAAATCACGGCGGACTCCACGATGGGGGACGAGCTGTTCCGGCTCGCCGAAGCGGAGGGGACCTTCTGCGGATATTACAAGGCGATCGATCGGGCGCATATCATGGACTTCGGCGAAGAATTCCGGCTGAACGCGACGAAATTCGGATTTCAGGCGCGGCCCGGCTTCTCGGACCGGCTGGCGGGCGTGCAGGTCTTCGGCTCGGCGGACCGGGAAAACTGGATCCGGCTGACGGAGCATGAGGCGGCGTTCACGCAGGAGTATCAGGAGATCCCGGTGCGAAAAGAGCTCACGGACCTCCCCGTCCGGTATCTGATGATCCGCAAGACGGCGGAATATCCGGACGCCCTGCGCGGAAGCGTTCACGGACTGCTCGAATTCAGCGTCCTGCGCGTCTTCGGGGAGAGGCTGGAAACCGGGGAGGGCGGCGTCTGAGGGGCTTCGGCGGCACGATCCATCATCAATAAGATCAATCAACAACAGGAATCGGGATCAATCATGAACAACACGAACAAAACGCCGACGCACATCAAGGTGCGCGGCGGCAGAGTACACAACCTGAAAAACATCGACGTGGACGTTCCTCTGGGCAAGCTGGTGGGGATCGCGGGCGTGTCCGGCTCGGGCAAGTCCTCGCTCGCTCTCGGCATTTTGTACGCGGAGGGCTCGAGGCGGTATCTCGAATCGCTTTCCACCTATACCCGACGCCGCATGACGCAGGCGGAAAAGGCGCAGGTGGATGAAGTGCTGTACGTCCCGGCGGCGCTGGCGCTCCGTCAGCGTCCGGGCGTCCCCGGCATCCGCAGCACGTTCGGCACGGGAACGGAGCTTCTCAATATTCTGCGCCTGATGTTTTCGCGCCTCTCGAGCCACAGGTGTCCGCGGGGGCACTATGTCTCGCCGTCCATGAACGTGGCGGCGGAGCGTCCTCTCGTCTGCCCGGAATGCGGCGAATCCTTTTTTGCCCCCGGCGCGGAGGAGCTTGCCTTCAACAGTCAGGGGGCGTGCAGGCGCTGCGACGGCACCGGCGTCGTCCGCACCGTGGACGAATCGACGCTTGTGCCCGACGAGAGCCTTTCGATCGACGAGGGCGCGGTCGCGCCCTGGCAGACCCTGATGTGGTCGCTGATGAAGGATATCGCCCGCGAGATGGGCGTGCGGACGGACGTGCCCTTTTGCGAGCTGACGGAAAAAGAGAGGGATATCGTGTTTCACGGTCCCGCCGTCAAGAAGAACATCATTTATCAGAACAAGACCAGCGGAGCGGCGGGAGACATGGATTTCACCTACTTCAACGCCACCTATACCGTGGAAAACGCCCTTTCGAGAGTCAAGGACGAAAAGGGCATGAAGCGCGTGGAAAAGTTTCTGAAGCAGGAGGTCTGCCCGGAATGCGGAGGCACCCGGCTCTCCGAAACCGCCCGCGCGCCGAGACTTCGCGGCATCTCGCTTGCGGATGCCTGCACGATGACGCTCGCGAACCTGATCGAGTGGGTGGACGGCGTGCCCTCTTCCCTGCCCCCCGAGATGCGCGCCATGGCAGAGAGCATCTGCGAATCGTTCGGGAGCGCCGCGGCGCGCCTGATCGATCTGGGACTCTCCTATCTCACGCTCGACCGCGCCGCCTCCACGCTCTCCACCGGAGAGAGACAGCGCATGCAGCTCGCCCGCGCCGTGCGCAACCGCACGACGGGGGTACTCTACGTACTGGACGAGCCGTCCATCGGGCTGCATCCCGCCAATCTGGAGGGACTCTGCGGCGTGATGCGCGATCTTCTCTCCGACGGCAATACGGTCGTTCTGGTCGACCACGATACGGGCGTTCTGAAGGAGGCCGACTGGATCATCGAGATGGGACCGGGGGCAGGCGCGGGCGGCGGCTCCGTGATCGCCGAGGGTACGCTCGACGAGATCGAGAATCAGGACAGTTCCAGGATCGGCGGATTTCTTTCGGGCAGACGGTCGGTCAAGGTGCGCCGGGGTGAGGCGGCGGACGAGATGTTCTCCCTCGGCACGATCCATCTTTCCACGTCACAGATCCATACCGTCAAGCCGCTGGAGGTCGATTTCCCGAAGGGACGGCTGATCGCCGTGTGTGGCGTGTCCGGCTCCGGCAAGACGACGATGGTCCTCGAAAGCCTCATCCCGGCGCTGCAGGCGCAGATCACGGGCGGCAAACTGCCGGAACACGTAAAGTCCGTAAAGGCCGAGGGGATCAGGCAGATCAAGCTGATCGACGCCACGCCGATCGGCATCAACGTGCGCTCCACCGTGGCAACCTACGCCGACGTGCACGACGAGCTGCGCAAGGTATATGCCAAAACGCCCGACGCGAGGGCGAGGGGCTGCACGGCGGGAGACTTCTCCTATAACACGGGCTCCCTGCGCTGTCCGACCTGCGACGGAACCGGGACGATCAGCCTCGACGTGCAGTTTCTGCCCGACGTCGACATTCCGTGCCCCGACTGCGGCGGCTCGCGCTACGCGAAGGAGGCGAGTCTCATCCGCCGCGCGCCGAAGGGCGGAGGGCGCGGCTATACCCTGCCGGAGCTGATGGACATGAGCGTCGACGAGGCTCTTGCCGCCTGCGCCGATCTGCCCCTCGTGTCGCGCAGGCTGAAGGTTTTGCACGATCTCGGCCTCGGGTATCTCACGCTCGGCGAAGAAACGCCCAGCCTCTCAGGAGGGGAAGCCCAGCGCCTGAAGCTGGCGGGAGAGATGGGAAAAGGACAGGCGGATTCCGTCTTCGTTTTCGACGAGCCGACCATAGGCCTGCATCCGCTGGACGTGGAAACACTTCTCGGGGTATTCGGGAAGCTGATCGAACAGGGGGCGACGCTCATCGTCATCGAACACGATCTCGACGTGATCCGAAATTCCGACTACGTGATCGATATGGGGCCGGGCGGCGGAGTACTCGGCGGCAAAATCACCGCCGTCGGCACGCCCGACGAGATCAAAAACAACCAGGCAAGCGTGACCGGGCGATATCTGTAACCGCCGAAAAGCATCCAGCAGCCGCGATCCGAAATTCAATAAATGCCGCAAGAACGGGAAATCAAAGCCCTGCCGAACCCGCCGGGAAAACGGCGGAGTTCTTCCGATCTCAACGGTTCTTCTATACGTTTTTCTGACGAAATCTCCCGAACCTCAGAAAACCGAAGAACCGTTGTTTTTTTATTTTCTTTCCGCTTCCCGCCCTTTCCGCCGTCTTCCGTTTCCATCCGCCCAAATCCGGCGTTTCCCGGCGGCGGAACTCATTTTGCCGCCCGTCCGGGCAAAAAAATGCGCGGAGCCGCATTCCATACCCCGCTTGTGCGGAAAAAGGGCATCCCGAAACGCGGCCGGAATGATGAATTTTTCGTAAACTTCCCGATCGAGCATTGACACCGTGTCAGAATTGTGCTATACTGTTCATGCTGACACGATGTCAACACACTTCGGCGGCACAGGAGGGAAACAGTATGACCAAAAAAACACCCGAGCAGATCGCCGGGCGGCGCGAGGAGATCGTGAACGCCTGCGAGAATGCTCATGTACGGTAAGGAAGCAAGCAACCGAAAACAAGAGATAGACCGCCAGCACTACACTATTCCGAACCAAAGACCAAAAGATAAGCATTGTGGGAAAATCTAAACTTTTGGATTTTCCTACAATGCCAACTA
>JAFYBN010000067.1 GCA_017540175.1 Clostridia bacterium
ACGGGGCTCGGACCCGCCACCTCAACCTTGGCAAGGTTGCGCTCTACCAAATGAGCTAAATCCGCATATGCCTCCGGTCGGAATTGAACCAACGACACGGGAATTTTCAATCCCCTGCTCTACCAACTGAGCTACAGAGGCATTGCCGGGAACCGAAGCTCCGGGGGCACGACCCGGACGAGACTCGAACTCGTGACCTCTAGCGTGACAGGCTAGCGTTCTAACCAACTGAACTACCGGGCCAAGGATGTCTTCCCGTGCGGTATTCCCGCACCGACGTGTGATATTATAGCACAGCCTTGCCCGGTTGTCAAGGGCTTTTCAAAAGTTTTTTTGAGGAATTTTCACTTTTTTCTTCCGGCTATTCTTGCGTATTTTCCGCCCGTCCCTCCGCGGCCTGCGCTTCCTCCGGGAACTGCTCCAGCAGGGCGCAGAGCTTCGGGAAGCGGGAGTCGAAGGTGAAGCAGCGGTCGATGAGCTTTCCGAAGAGGGCGATCAGGGGCGCGTTGATGAGGGTGATGAGCACGGTTCCGATGCCGAAGCCGTTCCAGCCGCCCGTGAGGATCCACGAAAGCGCGGCGGAGAGAACGAACATCACGATATCGTTCACCATCTTGACCCGGTCGACGCTCAGATGGAAGCGGGAAGCGATTTCCCGCACAAGGAGCTCGTAGATCTGAATGGGAAGGGAGGTGCGGAAGACGAAGGCGATGGCGAGCGCGGTCAGCACCGCGCCGAACACGAAAACCGCGATGCGGAGCGCGAGGCTCTCAAACGGTGCGTCGCCGCCGAGCAGAAGGGACCAGAAGTCGATGGAAAGCCCGGCGAGCACCGCCGTGCCGAACGAGAGGAGATAACGCCAGCGGAACCGCTGAACGGCGGCGCACATCAGAATGAGCAGAAAGCCCTGCCAGACGTATTCCGCCGTGCCGTGCGTGAACCACGGGAAAATGTCCTTCAGCGCGACGTGAAGGATGAACGGCGGGGCGGCGATCATCGAAAGACCGAAATCCGATTTCTTGCACAGACAGACGCCCAGCGAGCAGACGACGATGCCGATCACCCAAGCGAGCTCGTTCATTTTTCCGATTTTCTTCGTCTTCATACCATTTGTGCCGTTCATTTCTTTCGCTCTCCTGTTAGATTTGGATTCAGGTTCATTCGGCAGCTTCCCACGCCCTGACCCAGTCGACGCGGCAATAATCCGGCAGCTCTTCGGGGACGATGGGGGCCGCCCAGGTGCCGAACTCCGTCGTGAGCTTGAGATAGCCGGGCTTTTCGCAGACGCCCGGTTCGGCGGTGCGCCAGGTCTCCTTGCCGTCGATGAAGAAGGCGTAGCCCTCCTTCGACCATTCGAGCGCGTAGGTGTGCCAGCCCTCATAAAGCTCCGGTACGGACGGGATCACCTTCGAGACGCATTTGTGAGCCTCGCCGTAGCCGTCCCAGTGGATCGCGTGGTTGACGCCGCGGCGGGGGCATTCCCCGGTCTCGATGATGTCGATTTCCGCGCCGGACACGGCGGAGCCGTCGACTTTGCCGACGTTTCCGCACATCATCCAGAACGCGCCCCAGAAGCCCGTCGTCTTCGGGAACATCATGCGGCACTCGAAATAGCCGTACGCCTGCTCGAACTTGCCGAGCGTCCGTATCCCGCCCGAGACGGGGGTCCCGTCCTCGTCGATCCGCGCCCGCAGCAGGAGACAGCCGTTTTCGAGCATGACCTCGCTGTCCTTCCACCAGCCGCCCGCGTCCTGCCGCCGGGACTCGGGACAGAGCTCCCATTTTGAAGAGTCGAGCGCGGCGCCGTCAAAATCGTCCTCAAACGTGAGGCGGTATTTCTTTCCGCGGATCACAGCCGTTTTTTCCATCAGAGCTTCCTTTCCGCGCGGCATAATCCGCGCCGCGCACGCATATGCTGAATCAAAACGAACCGAAGGTTCAGTAAACGGGGGAACCGAAAAATGCAGGGAGCCGCACGTCCGATCTGTCCGACCCGCGCCGTCATGACCGCTTGTCTTCCGAATCCGTCCGAAAGGCGGTTCGCGCCGGAGGGCTCGCTGGGGCGGCGCGTCGATTTCCGCGACCGCCGCGCGCTTGAGGAGGCGATGTTCTCCGGCGTCATTCTCGAAGGCTCGTGTCTGATGTGCGACTGCACGACCATGCGGCTCACCGTCGGGATGGGCGGGGGTCTCCGCGGCGTCATCCCGCGGGAGGAGGCCTGCTTCGCGCCGGACGGGGGAGAGATTAAGGACATCGCCGTCATCACCCGCGTGGGAAAGCCCGTGCAGTTCAAGATCCTCTCGCTCGGCGAGAACGAGCGGGGCGAAATCACCGCGGTCTGTTCGCGCCGCGCCGCGCAGGAGGAGTGCTGGCGCGAATACGTATCAAAGCTCGCGCCGGGGGATATCATCCCCGCCCGCGTCACCCACCTCGAGCCGTTCGGGGCGTTCTGCGACGTCGGAGCGGGACTCATGTCCCTTTTGACCGTGGACCGGGTGTCCGTCTCGCGCGTGTCACATCCCTCCGACCGCTTCGTGCCGGGCGAGCAGATCCGTGCGGTCGTCTCTGCCGTAACGGACGGGGGACGGATCTATCTCTCCCACCGCGAGCTGCTCGGAACATGGGCGGAAAACGCCGCGCTGTTTTCACCCGGGCAGACCGTCGCTGGGATCGTGCGGTCGACGGAGGATTACGGCGTGTTCGTCGAGCTCATGCCGAACCTCGCGGGGCTGGCGGAGGTCACGGAGGGGGCGCTTCCCGGGCACAGCTGCTCGGTGTACATCAAGAGCATTCTGCCCGAGCGGATGAAGGTGAAGCTCGTCATCGTCGACATGGGCCCGCCCGCGGGGATCGCGCCGTGCCGCTATTTCATCGACGGGGAGGCGACGCGGCACCTCGACCGGTGGCTCTATTCGCCGCCCGGCGCGAAAAAAACGGTGGAAACCGTGTTCTGCGGGGATGCCGCCGACTGAGAAAAGCCGGACGCGCGGCGGGGAGAAAAACGCGCTCCCCGTGCGCAAAGGACTCCGACGGCATTCGTCCGCACAAGGCCGTGCCTCACTGATTTTCAGTACCAGATAAAGTATATCGCCGTCGCCGCGACGACCACCAGAGCGAGCACGCTCCAGAGAACGACGGGCAGAAACAGCGTGAGTCCCCGCGCGCCGGTCGCCTTTGAGTCCAGATAGCGCAGGGGCACGATGGCGCAGAAGCATACGGCATAGATCGGCAGCAGAATGCCGAGCGGGATGATTTTCGCATACAGATAGAGAAGCCCGATGATCACCGCGGCGGCGCAGACCGCAAGCTCGATGAGCTTATAGCGTGTGAAGGGCTTTACGTTCGCGGCGAGGCGGAGCTTTTCCTCCTCGCCGTCTTTTGGTTTGCGCGGTTCCTTGTTCACGGTTCACCTCGAAATGAAATCTGTCGGCAGGGTGGAGAATGAAGGATCACTGGTCTCAGCCCGCCGCCTTGCCGCGGCGTTCCTCTTCGTCGCGTTCGTGCCGGGAAAGCAGAACGAAGACGACGAACGACGCGACGGCGAAGAAGGCGACGACAAGAATAAACGCGTTCAGACGCTGACCTGCGTCCGTGTCCTCGGGCTGCTCTTCGGCTTCATCGGACGGACTGAACAGCTCCCGCAGCTCGTTTTCGTTCAGCACCGTGCTTGACGCTGTCACCTCGGCAAGCTCGAGCGTCACGCTCACGTCCGCGTAAACGGCGACTCCGACGAATCCGACCTCGCCGCGATTCTCCCAGGCGTCGAGCGGACAGCTCATCCGGAAAAGCTCGCCGCAGGGAACGCTGCCCGTATAAAACTCTGCGCGGCTGCTTTCCGAGCCCATGAAGAAGACAAGGGAAACCTCCGTGTCCGGGGAAAGGAGCTTGTCTTCGGCGTTCACGGCAAATTCAAAGCTCATGGATTCGACGTCCGAAAAGTCCGCCGCCGGTTCGAGATGGCAGAGAACGATGCCCGCCGTCCCCGATTCGGCTCTGGGCATATACGCCGTGAGCGAGCGGGTATGATTGCCTGCTTTTTCGGTGCAGAGCGCGCTGTACGCGGTGGCGCAGGAGAGTGTGCCGCCGCCGGCGAGCCATCCGAGGGGATAGTGCTTGTCGGTGAAGTTCCAGACGCTGATTTCCGTGCCGCCGGACTGCCCCGCGGAAGACTCGTCCGCGGGGATCGCCGCGGCGTCGTAGACCGCGCCGCCCGTTCCTGCGGAGCGCTTCAGGGAATCGTAGAATTCGTGGGAGGAGCGGTAAGGCAAGCCCTCGAGCGAGAAGAAGACCGAACGCACACCCCCGCCGACGGATTCGGCGTAGCGGAAATAAGACCGGGCGGCGTGCTCCATGTCGGAAAGCGCATCGTTTCCGGAGGCGAGATAGTCCCGATAGGCGGACGCGAGTTCTTCCTCCGTCGGCGCGTACAGGCAGAGCAGGGTGGCCGGAGCCGGGATGCCGAGATTGGCGAGCAGGGTCTTCAATGCGGAAATGCTCGCGGACGGCGTGTCGTCCGAAACATTGAGATAGGACCACGGGATCGTCCCGATTTCACCGAGCCGCTTCGCGAGCATCACGGCAAGAGTGCGCGCGGGCACGGAGGTCTCCCCATCCGGGAGCTCTGCCGCGAAGGGAACGCATACGGAGAGATTCGGGACGGATGAGGCTGTGTATGTAATGCGGCACAGATCGGCGAGGTCGCAGGCGTACGCCTTCGGGCGGTCGAGGGGAGCGCCGCCGGTAGATGAGGCGACGTTCACCGCCTGCCCGATCACAAGTCCCGTGATGCCCGGAATGCGGGCGGTCAGAGTGCGGACAAGCTCGGCGTAGAGCGCGCGGGCGTCGGGCGAGGATGCGTCGATCTGATAGTTCGATGCGGTCGATCCCTCAGCCGCCGGGTAGGTCAGCCCTTCGATGGGCTCCGATGCCGTGAGCCGCAGATAGACTTCGATCCCGGCGGAGCGGTAGAACTGCACGTCCCGCATCAGCTCGTTCAGATAATCCAGATCGAGCATCACGGTGCGCGAGCGGGTCTCTTCCTCCCCGCTTTCGTAGGAATAGACTGCATAGGAAACGGCGAGCGCGCTCCAGTCGTCCTGTCCGGCGAAGAGCTTTTCGAGCGGTACGTCCAAAAGAAGCTCGGAGGCGTTGGCTTCAAAAGCACCGATCGGGATCGCGCCGCTGAGCCCGAACGATGAAACAGGCGGCAGCGGTTCGTACGTCACGGCGGAGCACACCGGCGCGGAGAGCGGAAGCAGTTCGCCTTCCTCTCCCTCCACCGCGGCGAAAAACAGGCAGGAGTCGGTGTTCACGGGCAGGGAAGCGAGATTCACGGTGTATTCGAAGAACGCGGAAACCCTCGTGCTGCCGATCACATGCGCGGCGGACAAATCGTCGCTGCGCGACAGCGGCAGGGCGTAGAAGCGGAGCGGGCTCCCGGAATAACGCCGGACGGCGTCTCCGGTCATGGTTCCCTCAAAGCGCACCGTGCCGCCGCTGATCGTAAAGGGGAGCAGGGTACCGATCCGGCTGCTGCCGGAAGCGACGGAACGCCCGTCCGCATACAGATGTACGGACAGCAGGCGGAAGGTGTCTCTGGACGCGAAATCGGAAAAACGGAGGGAAAACGCCTTGATCTCCGAGGCGGGTTCCACCGGGATGACGTAGATCCCGTCCTTCGCGGTGAGCGAAACGGACTTCGCGCTGCGCCACTGATCGTCGTCGTCTCCTTCACAGAGGATCGACAGCGTGAGCAGACCGCCCGTCGAACCGCCCGTCGAACCGCCCGTCGAGCCGCTCGTCGAGCCGCTTATCGAGTCGCCCGTCGCGCCGGACATCGCGATCTCGAAATAAGCGGTGTCACCCGCCCTCGGCCGCTCCCTCGCCATGAGGTCCGCCGTCAGCGTGACCGCGCCGTTTCTGCCGCAGCGCACCCGGCCGCTCCGGACAAAGAAGGATCCGGTGTCGCCGGTTTCGAAGTCGAAGGCGGAATAACGGTCGGCGTAATGAAAACCTTCCGGCACCTCCGATGTGAGATAGGGCGCGGCGAGCTTGACCGCGGAGGGGGATCCGTCCCCGTGCCGGACGGTGATTTTCAGCGATTCGGCGCGTCCGCGCACGCCGTCGAGCTCCATGTGAACGAGGTTCCACGCGGCATCCTCGTCCGCTCCCGTTCCGAATACGGTCACGCTGCCGCCGAAAGCGCCGTTTTCCGCGGTCAGGGTGACGTCCGCCTCATAGGGCGAGCCGTCCTCGTCCGTGACGGAGAGACCGAAGGAGAGCGCGGTATATTGCTCGAGGCGGGCGCGCTGTGCCGTGAGGTCGAGCAGGAAGGTGAAAGACGAATCCGTCTCCCCGTCGATGTCGGCGGTCAGAAGGGTCAGCACCGCTCCGGACTGCGCGTCCAGAAGGGCGGAGGAGCGCCGGGCGTCCGACGCGGAGCCCTCGCACGCCCATGTGCTCGAACCGATGAGGTAGTGCAGGACGCCGTCCGAGGACGGCGCGAGCCGGGAGGTGTCGGGAACGCCCGATTCCGCATAAATGCGCGCCTTGGCCGCGGCGGGCGAAGAGGAGGATTCCTCGGACAAAACCTCGGTCGGGTCGCTGCCGCCGACCGCGTCCGCCGCAAAAACACCCGTCGGGGCGGCGGAAAACAGAAACAGAACGGCTGAAATCAGCGCGGCGATCTTGAAGCGCATCGGGGCATCCTCCTTTCCGCAGTGTTCGGGAACCGACCTGTTTTCATGAAAACCGATCGTAAGTTTGTCAGATTTGTGTTTTGAGAGTGCGGATCGCAGTCCGATCCGCTCCCCGGGTCTCAATCCTGAACGGTGATCTCTTCAACCTTTCCGTTGACCTTGACGCGGACGATCTTTCCGCGTCCGGCATCCGTGACCGCGCGGACGCGGTAGGAGACGACCTTCCCGTCCTTCCACGCGCAGTCGACGGCAAATCCGCCGCGCGCGGCAAGACCTTCGAACGAGCCGTTCTTCCAGTCGGGATCGTCCGGGAGGGCGGGGAGCAGGACGAGGGATTCGCCGTGGGACTGCAGCAGCATTTCGGCAAACGCGTTCGCGCCGCCGAAGTTCCCGTCGATCTGGAACGGCGGATGCGTGTCGAAGAGATTCGGCAGGGTGCTCCGTCCGAGCAGCAGATTCAGATTTGAGAGGCATTCGTTCCCCTCGCCCAGCCGCGCGAAGAAGTTCGTGACCCACGCGCGGGACCAGCCGGTGTGCCCGCCGCCGTTTTCGAGCCGTCGCCGGAGCGTCATGCGGGCGGCGCGGAAAAATTCCGGCGTGCCGTCCTCGGTGATCTCGTCGCCGGGATGCAGGGCGAACAGATGGGAGATGTGCCGGTGACCGGGCTCGCGCTCGTCAAAATCCTCGCTCCATTCCATGATCTGGCCGTGCTTGCCGATCGAGATCGGGGGCAGGGCGGCGGCCGTTTCGCGGAGCTTGCCTGCGAAATCCGCGTCCATGCCGAGGATCCCGGCGGCGTCCGCCGTGAACGTGAAGAGCATGCGCAGGATCTCGTTGTCCATCGTCGGCCCGGCGCAGATGCTGTAGTCTCCCTCCGGGGTGCGGAAGGAGTTTTCCGGGGAGTTCGACGGACAGGTGACGAGATAACCGCTGCGCGGATCGGTCACGAGGAAGTCGAGGAAGAATTCGCACGCGCCGCGCAGAATGTCGTAGTTTTCGCGCAGAACGTCCTTGTCGCCGGAGAAGAGCCAGCGCTCCCGGATGTGCGCGCAGCACCATGCGCCGGCGCACATGAACGAGCCCCAGCTTGCGCCTTCGCCCGGCGCGGTGAAGCCCCACGGATTGGTAATGGTGTGCGCGACCCAGCCGCGGGCGCCGTACTGGATTTTCGCGGTGCGCTTCCCGTGTACGGACAGGAAGCGGATATAACGGAGAAGGGGCTCGACGAGCTCCGGCATGCGGCAGGTCTCGGCAAGCCAGTAATTCATCTGGAGGTTGATGTTGATGTGGTAGTCCGCGGACCAGATCGTGTCGACGTCCGGGGTCCACACGCCCTGCAGATTCGCCGGGAGGACGCAGTTGTAGGAGGAGGAGATCAGAAGGTACCGCCCGAACTCGAAATAGGTGAGGAGCAGACCGGGGTCGGCGTGTCCCTCGCGCATCCGAGCGATCCGCTCGTCGGTGTCGAGTGCGTCGGGAGAATGGTCCGCGTAATCGAGGTCCAGCCTCACGCGCCCGAGCAGGGAGGACATGATCGAGGCGCTTTCGCGGAGCAGAGCATCGAAATCGAAGCGGCAGGCCTCAAGCACTGCGGCGCGCGCTTTCTCAAGCGCGGGCGCGGGGTCGCCCGACGGCTTCGGGGTCCCGTCCAGACCGGGTGTGACGTAGGTGGTGCGGATGTCGACGCAGCAGAGCAGGGAATCGATCCCTTCGCAGAGGATCCCGTCTTCGCCGGGTTTGATCGCGAAATTCTTCCCCTGCGGAACGATCCGCACGGCGGCGGCGAAAGCCTGCGAATCCGGAAGCGAGGCCGTGAAGGTCACGCCGTCGCGGTCGTAAACCGCCTGCCCGCCGGGGCAGGAATAGGAGAGCTTCGCGTCGAACGGGCGGTCCGCCGCGTACTCCGCGAGGACGGCGCCGCGGGCGAGGGAGGCGAATACGCGCTGACGAAACCGTATGCCGCGGGAGGTGTAGGCAGTTTCGGCCAGCCCGCTTTCGAAATCGAGCGTGCGCCGGTAATCGGTCACGTCCCCCGGGTCTGCGGAGAGGATGGCGACGTTCAGATCCCCGGCGGTGCGGAACGAACCGTAGGCGTATCCCGCGCCGTGCGCGTAATGGGAGCCTTCGCCCCGGCAGACCATGTATTTCTGCGTGAGCTCCTGTCCGGTTTTGTAGTCTCCGGAGAAGATCGCACGGCGGATCTCGTCGAGATGGGCGATGGTTTCGGGGTTGTCCGCCTGCGGGTCGAAATGCCCGTCCCAAAGGGTTTCTTCGTTGAACTGAACGGTATCCCCCGCGGGTCCGCCGTAAACCATCGCGCCGAGTCTGCCGCATCCGATCGGAAGGGCTTCCTTCCATTCCTGCGCGGGTTTTGAGTAAGTCAGTTTCATCGATCTGCCGCTCCTCTTTGTGTATGAAGTACAAACTACATTATTTTATCATATCCGAATGCGGCATGTCAACGAACGGAGCGTGAATTTTCATGGTTTGCGTCGGTTTGGCGGGTCGGATCGGCCTGGCCGGCACGGCGAAAAAGAGCTGAAATTTGCGAAAGTTTACACAATATTTACATTTAAATTTTTCGAAAACTTTCAGCCAACATTGTAAATTCTTCCCGGAATGACCGGAAGAAGCGAAATTTCTTCTTGACACCTCTTCCCATGCGCGGTATAATAGTAAACTGTGATAACTTCGCGCATCGGCGGGGCTGAACGCGTTTTGTACCTTAATTATTTACAGCAAAAACGCCGGACGCGCCGATGGACATCCAAATCCTAACAGGAGTGTGATCGCTCGATGGTCAAACCGCAGAAGGTAGGAAAAAACGTACGGATGAGCTTCTCGAAGATCGACGAGCCGCTCGAAATGCCGAGCCTCATCGCCGTTCAGAAGGAGTCGTACAACTGGTTCCTCGAAACCGGACTCATGGAGGTCCTCGAGGACGTCTCTCCCATTACCGACTATTCCGGCAACCTTTTCATCGACTTCGTGGGCTACTCCCTTGATTCGAAGCCGAAATATCCCGTCGAAGAGTGCAAGGAGCGCGACATGAACTACGCCGCCCCCCTGAAGGTCGACGTCCGTCTCACGAACAAGCTCACCGGGGAGGTCAAGCAGTCCTCCATTTTCATGGGCGATTTCCCGCTCATGACCGAGAAGGGCACCTTCGTCATCAACGGCGCGGAGCGCGTCATCGTTTCCCAGATCGTCCGCTCCCCCGGCATTTATTACGACAGCTCCATCGACAAGTCCGGCAAGAGGATCTTCACCTCGACCGTGATCCCCTACCGCGGCGCGTGGCTCGAATACGAAACCGACGCGAACGACGTGTTTTACGTCCGCATCGATAAAAACAGAAAAATCCCCGTCACCATCCTGATTCGCGCGCTGGACATCCAGTCCAGAGAGCAGATCGAGCAGGTGTTCGGCACGGAACAGAAGCTCGCCGTCACCCTCGAGCGCGAGACCTGCGAACAGGACGCTCTGTCGAACAAGACCTCCATCCGCGACGAGGCGCTGAAGCAGATCTACTCCAAGCTCCGTCCGGGCGAGCCCGCCATCGTGGAATCCGCGGAGATCCTCATGAACGGCCTGTTCTTCGACCCGAAGCGTTACGACCTCTATCCGGTCGGACGGCATAAATTTGACAAGAAACTCTCCCTCGGCCCGAGAATCGCCGATCACGTCCTTGCGGAAAACGTCATCAGCCCGTTCACCGGCGAGCTGCTTTTCGAGGCGGGTCAGTTCCTCTCGAAGGAAGACGCGATGGCGATCGAAAACGCGGGTGTCCCCGAGGTCTATCTGAAGATCGAGGAAGCCGGAGAAGAAAAAGTCTGCAAGGTCTTCTCCAACGGCGCGGTCGATCCCACGTACCTGCTCGGCTATGACCTGCACGACGCCGGCGTGAACGAGAAGTGCCGTCTCGACGTGCTGCGCGAGATCCTCGAGTCCACGGGCGGCGAGGAGGAAGCGGTGAAGGCGGAGGCGAAGCGGCGCATCGCCGAGCTCTGCCCGAAGCACATCACCCGCGAGGACATCCTGTCCTCGATCAACTACCTGCTTGCCCTGAGCCACGACATTGGCACGACGGACGACATCGACCATCTCGGCAACCGCCGTCTCCGTTCGGTGGGCGAGCTGCTCCAGAACCAGCTCCGCATCGGTCTTGCCCGCATGGACAAGATCATCAAGGAGCGCATGAACATTCAGGACAACGAATCGCTCTCCCCCCAGACCCTCATCAACATCCGTCCCGTCGTCACGGCGATCCGCGAGTTCTTCGGGTCTTCTCCGCTGTCCCAGTTCATGGATCAGAACAACCCCCTCGCCGAGCTGACGCACAAGAGACGTCTGTCCGCGCTCGGCCCCGGCGGTCTTTCCCGCGACAGAGCCTCCTTTGAGGTCCGCGACGTGCACTACACCCACTACGGGCGCATGTGCCCGATCGAGACCCCCGAAGGTCCGAACATCGGTCTGATCTCCTATCTCGCGACCTACGCGAAGATTTCGAAATACGGCTTCATCGAAGCGCCCTACCACAAGGTCGTGCACGAGACCCTCGAGGACGGCACGGTGCGTCACCGCGTCACCGACGAGATCGAATACATGACCGCGGACGTCGAGGACAACTACGTCGTCGCGCAGGCGAACGAACCCCTCGACGAGAATCACTGCTTCGCCAACGCCAAGGTCACGGCGCGTTCCCGCTCCGAGATCATCGCCGTCGACCCCGCCCAGGTCTCCCTCATGGACGTGTCGCCGAAGATGGTGGTGAGCGTGGCGACCGCCATGATCCCCTTCCTTGAAAACGACGACAACTCCCGCGCCCTCATGGGCTCGAACATGCAGAAGCAGGCGGTCCCGCTCCTCACGACGGACTCCCCGATCGTCGGCACCGGCATGGAATACAAGGCGGCGATCGACTCCGGCGTCGTGGTCGTGTGCGAGCACGGCGGCTGGGCGGAAAGCGTCACGGCGGACGAGATCGTCATCCACTGCGACGACGGTCACAAGGACACCTACCGCCTCATCAAATTCAAGCGCTCCAACCAGGGTACCTGCGTCAACCAAAGACCCATTGTCAACCAGGGCGACCGCGTGGAAGCCGGCCAGATCATCGCCGACGGTCCCGCCACGTCGAACGGCGAAATCGCGCTCGGCAAGAACGCTCTGATCGGCTTCATGACCTGGGAGGGCTACAACTACGAGGACGCCGTCCTGCTCAACGAACGCCTTGTCCGGGACGACATGTACACCTCCATCCACATCGAGGAATACTCCCACGAGGCCCGCGACACCAAGCTCGGTCCCGAGGAGATCACCCGCGAGATCCCGAACGTCGGCGAGGACGCCCTCAAAGACCTCGATCCCGACGGCATCATCAAGAAGGGCACCGAAGTCCGCGCGGGCGACATCCTCGTCGGCAAGGTCACGCCGAAGGGCGAGACCGAGCTGACCGCGGAGGAACGCCTGCTGCGCGCCATCTTCGGCGAAAAGGCGCGCGAGGTGCGCGATACCTCGCTGCGCGTGCCCCACGGCGAATACGGCATCGTCGTCGACGTCAAGGTGTTCTCCCGCGAGAACAACGACGAGCTTTCGCCGGGCGTGAAGAAGGTCGTGCGCGTCTACATCGCGCAGAAGCGCAAGATCTCGGTCGGCGACAAGATGGCCGGCCGCCACGGAAACAAGGGCGTCGTGTCCCGCATCCTGCCCCCCGAGGATATGCCCTTCCTTCCCGACGGCACCCCGCTGGACATCGTGCTGAACCCCCTGGGCGTGCCTTCCCGAATGAACATCGGACAGGTGCTGGAGGTCCACCTCGGCTACGCGGCCAAGGCGCTGGGCTGGAAGATCATGACGCCGGTCTTTGACGGCGCGCGCGAAGCGGATATCACCGAATGCATGAAGATGGCC
>JAFYBN010000004.1 GCA_017540175.1 Clostridia bacterium
CCTCGGAACACCCAAGACACAGAAAGAGTTCCTCTTTTTGGTCCTTTTTCTCCTCGATAAAGGAGAAAAAGGACAGCTGTCGGCTCTGAAAAGCAAGAGGGCTGTTGCATTTCTCCGTTTTCTGGAGTTAATGCGACAGCCTGTTTCTTTTTCTTTACGCGAACTCATCCAGCCGTCTTTTGATCTCCTTGAAATCCCGGTACGCCTCTTCCCGTCTGGACGGGTCGCGCAGCAGGGCGGACGGATGGTACACCGCCGTCATGAGGAACGCCCCGCGGGTGACGAACTGCCCGTGCTCCTTTGTGATCCGGTAGTCCGGATGAATGAGCCGCATGGCGGAGATGCGTCCGAGGCACACGATCATTTTCGGGCGGATGAGCTTCACCTGCCCCCGCAGAAACCCGATGCACGCGTCGCCCTCCTCTGGGAGAGGATCCCGGTTGCGCGGCGGACGGCATTTTAGGATATTCGCGATGTAGACCTCTTCCCTTTCGATCCCCACGGCCTCGAGATACCGGTCGAGCAGCTGACCCGCCGCCCCGACGAAGGGGATCCCGGTTTTGTCCTCCTGCTCGCCCGGCGCTTCCCCGACGAACATCAGCTTCGCCGTCCTCGATCCCGTTCCGAAAACGAGATTCGTTCTCGTCTGCCACAGCGCGCACCCGCGGCACTCCCCGCAGGTCTTTTCAAGCTCTCTGAGATCCATCGCTCCGCTCCTTTTTTCCGTTCTCCGTTTTGCTTTTGCGCGTCTCTTCCCCGGCGCTGTTCTCTTCCCGTCCGCCCTTCTCTTCCCCGCCGCGGATCTCTTCCCGCCCGCTGCTCTCTTCCCTGCCGGACGCGGCTTCTTGTGCGAGAGAGGCGAGAAAACGGTCCGCCTGCCTCCTGTTTTTGAAGACCACGAGCTTCACGCCCGGGTTTTCGGCGAGCGCGGCGCGGATTTGCGGGCGGTTCGTTTTGTTGAAGCGGAACACGGAAAAGAGGAACGAAAGCTTTTCCCGGTCCAGCCTTTCCGGGCAGTACCCGCCCATGTCGTCCCTGCTCCTTCCGTAATTTTTGAAGAACCGCTCCGTCACGCCGAAAAAGCAGAGGATCGCCGGGAAATCGAACCAGATCACCGTATCGGCGCGCTTCATCCGCACGGGGATGGTACGGAGAAAATTGCCGTCGATCACCCATTGATCCCCGCTCAGGACCGCGGCGAGCGCGGCGTCGAACTCCTCCCGGGGAACGCGCTGCCAGTTGTCGCGCCAGAAGAGGCGGTCGAGATGGGTGAGCGGGAGGGAGGTCAGCTCTGCAAGCTTGACGGAAAACGTCGTCTTTCCGCTGCCGTTGCCGCCGATGACCATGACGCGCTCCATACCGTTTACCCCCTTGCTTTTTTCCCGCAGGCATGCTATAATGGAAACAAATATATTATAACGATTTGTATCCTCGGAGTCAACCATGAACGCGAAAAAAATCCTCGCCCTCCTGCTCGCCGCCCTGACGCTCTTCGCGTCCTGCGCGAGCCAGACCCCGTCCGAAACCGCCCCTGCCGGGGAGCCCGCCGAAACCGAGCCCGCTCCCGCGGCGGAACCCGCGGAGGAGCCTTCGGCGGAGCCCGCATCCCCGGCGGAACCGGCAGCCGAAGAAACGGCAGCGACCCCAGCCGAAGAGCCGACTGAAGCCCCGGCAGAAGAGCCGGCGGAGGCCCCTCAGGAGACTCCTGCCGAGACGCCCGCGCGGTCCGCGATCTCCGATCCGGCGCTCTACGCCGAAAACCTTGACCGCGCGCTCGAATACGCAAAAACCATTCACGACACATATTGGGACAGCAAGACCTGCCTCTCGAAGCTCACGCCCGCGGGCGGCACGCCGCATCTCTGGCCCTACACCGAGCAGGTCGGCATGGTGAACGGCATTCTCGCCGCCATCGGCGAGGACCACCCGGATCGTGAATTCTATCTCACCTATCTGGACGAGCTCATCACGGGACTCAGGCACTACCGCGTGAAATCCGCGCGGCTGTCCGGAAACCAGTCGTGGAACAATCCGGATTACGTCATGGCGAAATTCGGGGAGAACGACGGCACGCCGAACTCCTACGCCATTTACAGCTCGAGCCGCACCGATCACCGCGTGGACGCGAACGTCATCAAGGCGGACGCCGTGTATTTCGACGACGACGTCTGGGTCGCGAAGGAGTTTTACTTCGCCTATGTGAACACGGGGAACATCGCCTATCTCAACGAAGCGGCAAACATCATTAATTTCATTCTCGGCGAGGGCTTTGAGACGACCGAAGGACTGAACGGCGTGTACTGGAAGTGGTCCTCCAAATTCGAATTCGCGGGCGGGAATTACAGCGATTCCAACCACGCCTCCCTGAACACCTGCTCCACGGCGTCCTGCGCCATGGTCGCCGCCATGCTCTGCGGCGTCCTGTCGGGCACGCCGCTCGAAGGCCTGCGCGAGCTCTATCTTGACCGCGCCGAGAAGATTTTCAACTTCTGCACGGAGGTAATGGTGGACAAGAGCACGAAATGCCTCTACGACAAGGTCTTCCTCAGGGAGGGCTTTCAGACGCAGACCTCCCGTTCCAAGCAGATCCTGAAGACCGACACGAACCAGTACGCGTACAACACCGGAACCTATCTTACGCTGGGGGCGGATCTCTATGCCCTGCTCTCCGCCGGCCGTCCCGCGGACGCGCAGGCGATCCTCGACGCGGCGCTGGCGTCCGCCAAGGGCGCGAATCAGAAATTCGGGAGCAAGACCGCCGTGAAGGGCGAGTACTCCTACCCGTCCCACTCGTGGTTCACGTCCTTCCTCGTCTCCGGGTTCGGCGATCTCGTCCCCTACGGCGAAAAGTGCGCGGAATACCTCGATCACATGCGGACCTCGCTCGACTACGGCTGGAAGAACAACCGCTCGGCCGACGGGCTGATGTCCCCCGCATGGGTCAAGGGGTGGAAGGAATTCAACAACAACGAGCCGAACAGCGAAAGCAACCCGCGCCAGATCCTCTACCAGTCCGCGAACGCGCACTGCTTCGCCATGCTTGCGGAGTATTACCGGTAAAGGGAAGCAATCACGACGCGAGAATTTGCCTGCAAATTCCCGGGGGGTGGGCCGGTTCGCTTTTGATTTCGATTTACTTTATACCCAACCCGGGGTAACCAGCTTCACGCCGCGAGAATTTGCCTGCAAATTCTCGGGGGTTGGGTCGGTTCGCTTTCGATTTCGATTTACTTTATACCCAACCCGGGGTAACCAGCCTCACGCCGCGAGAATTTGCCTGCAAATTCTCGGGGGTTGGGTCGGTTCGCTTTCGATTTCGATTTACTTTATACCCAACCCGGGGGTACGCGGCTTTCTGAAGAAAGCCTGGCAAAGACTTTATAAAAGGGCA
>JAFYBN010000068.1 GCA_017540175.1 Clostridia bacterium
CCCGAGGTCCCGAGATTCGCGCGGAGCGCGAACTCTCCGACCTCGGAACACCCAAGACTTTGAAAGAGTTCCTCTTTTTGGTACTTTTGGGTTCAGCTTGCTGAACCGGCTCCTCTGATAAAGGAGAAAAAGTACGGCTGTTGGCTCTGAATAGCAAGCAGGCTGTTGCATTTCTCCATTTTCTGGAGGTTAATGCAACAGCCCCAAGCTGTTTCAGAACTGGGCGTCCAGCACGCCGTGTTCCATCTTCGGATTCATCAGCGGCTGACGCTCGAAGCGGGACTCGATCGGGATCTCGTGCCCCACGCGTCCGCTTTCGGCAAAGCCCTCCATGATCTCGAGCACGTGGAAGGTCTGGTTCGAGTTCGCGCGGAACGGTCTGCCGCACTGAAGCGCCTTCGCCATGTCGGCAAGCCCGAGCGCGCGGCTGTTCATCGCGTAATCGAACATGAGCTCGATCTCCTTCACGTCCTCGCCGGGCTTATAGAGCTTCACGGGACCGCCGAAGCCGTTCGGATCGGGGACGAAAAGCGTGCCCTTCGTGCCGTAGACCTCGAGCCGCGCCTGTCCGGGATAATACACGTCGAACGTGGTGTACAGCGTTCCGACCGCGCCGTTCACAAAGCGCATATTGCCCGCGTAGAGCGTCGGGACGTCGACCTTCACGATCTCGCCGTAATGCGGCTGGCTCGTGATGAGGCGTTCCGGGAAGGTCGTGCGGGTCATCGCCGAAACCGCTTCCACGTTGCCGCAGAGATTCACAAGCGCCGTGAGGTAGTACGGACCCATATCGAACATGGGGCCGCCGCCGTACTTGTAGTAGAACGCCGGATCGGGATGCCAGGTCTCGTGCCCGTGGCAGATCATGAAGCCCGCGCAGCCCACGATGTCGCCGATCTCGCCGTCGTCGATGAGCTTGCGGCAGGTCTGGATGCCCGCGCCGAGGAAGGTGTCCGGCGCGCCGCCGACCCAGAGACCCTTTTCCTTCGCCTTCGCCATGATCTTTTTGCCCTCTTCGAGGGACGCGCCGAGGGGCTTCTCGCAGTACACGGGCTTGCCCGCGTCCAGCGCCGCCATCGTGACATCGAAATGCTCGTAGGGGCGGGTGATGTTCAGAACGATATCGACCTCGGGATCGGCGAAGAGCTCGTACATGTCGCCATAGAGCTTCGGGATGTTGTAGTTCTTCACCGCGTTCTCCGCCCGCTCGCGGATGAGGTCGCACACGCCGATGATCTCGATTTCCTTGAAACGCTTCGTGATGTTTTCGAGGTAGATGCCGCTGATCGCGCCGCATCCCACAAATCCGATCTTGACAGTTGCCATGTTATCCTCCGTTGTATTTTCAGTTCATTCGCTTCAGCGTTTTTTGTCGACGAAAAGCAGCTCTTCCCTGCCGACGTATTTCTCCCCGTCGAAATCCAGCCGGATTACCCATGGCATCCATGATCTGATCCGCCGAAAGCCGCGGTAATCCCACGCGGGATCATAGAAATGGAGAATGACGGAAAGGGCCGTTCCGTGCGTGCCGAAAAGGACGCTTTCGCCCCGGTGTCCGGCGAGCAGCCTGGAAAAGGCGCGCATGTTCCGCTCCTCAACGGACCGCAGGCATTCCCCGCCCGGCTCCGCGAAATCGAAGTCCGCCCACCGCATCCGGATCAGCTCGTCGTACCGCCCCGCGGTCTCTCCGACCTTTCGTTCCCGAAAGTCCTCGTCCGTCTCGATCGTCAGCCCGTGTCCCGCGGCGCATTCACGGATCGTATCGAGGCTGCGCAGATAGGGGCTTGAGACGGCGGCGTCCAGCGGAACGGCGGAAAGCAGCTCCGTCACCCGGCGCGCGTCCTCCCTGCCTTCCGCGGACAGGGGCCTCTCCCGGTCGATCGTATAATCCGCGACGGGGAGCGCGTGCCGGACGCAGTAAACCTTCGTGGACGCGCCGGTCATCAATACATTTTCGCGTTGTTGAGGAAGCGGTCGGGGGTGAGCCCCTTGTCGAGAACGACCTGACGGCCCTCCGCCGCCCAGAGCATGCCGCGCTTCATCAGGATCTCCGCGTTCGGGGATTTGTCAAAGACGTCGTCGTGATGCCCGAGGGAGGTGTAGAAGACGCGCCCGAGACCCCAGAACTTCGTCCACGCGACGGGCATGTCCACGGGCTTGTTGGAGGCGTGATAATAGGTCACGAGCGGGAAGCGCGTGGTCGCCAGCACCTCGATGGACGGGTCGACGTGGAGATAATAGTGCTCGGAGCAGACCTTGAAGTCCTCGAGCCCCTCCACGATGGGGGAAGAGCCGTGGCAGATGTTGACGGTGTATTCGATGCCGTCGCCGCCCGGATGGCTCACCCACTGGCCGCCCGTCATGAACTGCCATTCGGTGTCCTGCCGGAAGGAGTCGCACATGCCGCCGTGGCAGCCTGCGAGCCCCACGCCTGCGCCGACCGCCTTCGCGATGGAGCGGGAGCATTCCCACGGAATGGAGCCCATCGTCCAGCAGGCGACGAGCAGGTGGTATTCGAGCAGCTTTTCGGTGTCCTTCAGGCAGTCGAGGGTGTCGGAGATCTCCGCCTCGTAGCCCTCTTCCTCCATCAGGCGCGCGAACCGCTTCGAGGTCAGCTGCGGCTCGTGCCCGTCCCAGCCGCCCTGAAAGATCAGAACCTTTCTCATTGTTTGTCCTCCCTTTGTTTGGTTTCGTTTTCAGACCGGTACTTCCGGTCAAACTTTACATAAATGCGGAAGAGGAGACAGGGGACCAGCACGACGAACGCGCCCGCCATGATATAAGCCGCGGGCCGCATCCGCTCGGGGTCCGCTCCGTGTCCGAAGATCTCTATGCCGAGATAAAGCCACGAGATGAGAAAGACAAGTCCCGCGGCGACCGCGGCGATGAGGACTGCCGTCCGGATCTTCTTTTCCATAAGCCTCCGTTTCACGCCTCTGTGTACCACGACGGCACCGGATTTGTCATATTCTCATACCATCCCAGCACCGCCGCGGCCTGAGCCGTCATCGTTCTGATCTCCCGCTCGCCGAAGGGGATCGCCCAATAAAGAGACGACAGGGTGTTCGACGCGATATACAGCGCGAGCAGCCGCCAGAACAGCTCCGGTACATGCTCCGGTCCGCCGAAATACCCGTCCACCCGTCCGCGTGCGAAAGCGGGGGCGCATCCGGCGCACCACACGATGCGGTTGAATTCCTCCCACGGGTCGCCGAAGTCCTCGCGGTTGAAGTCGATGACCGTCAGCCGCCCGGGGAATTCCCCCCGCCGCTCAAACATCATGTTTCCGACGTGGTAGTCTCCGTGCTGGCAGGCGTTCGGACGCCCTCCGAGGAGCGGACGCGTCTCTTCGATATACCGGAAAAGGTGCGCGTCGCCTTCGATGCGCAGCGGACAGTCGAGATACCCCTTGATCTTGCGGTCGAGCTTCGCATTGAACTTCGCTTCCCAATCGGGCAGACCTCGGCGCGTGTCCTCCGGGATCGGCAGGGAGTGGATGAGCCGGAGGATCCGCCCGGCTTTCAGTCCCTCTTCGTACTGCGCCTCCGGCGTGAGCCGCGGCAGGACCGCTTCCGCGTCCTCGCCGTCGATCCAGCGTTGAACGGCGTACACGCCGCCCTCGCGCCCGGGCCATTCTCCGAATTCGCAGGTCTCGCACATCGGCACGCCGAGTCGGGCATACGCCTTCTGCCGCTCAAACCACGGGAACCATTTTTCGTGGGTCCCCTCCGGCATCACGCGCAGGAGGAACACCTCCCCCTCCGCCGTGACCGCGCGGTATTTCCGGTCGTGGGACCAGCCCTTTTCGATCAGGGTTAATGAGACAAATTCCGTCACAGCGCCGAGAGCGCGTCAAATTCGGCTTTCAGCGCCGGGTAGAGCTTATCGTAAATCTCGTAGAACTTCATGTATTCCGCGTGCCGCGCCGCGTCGCACGGAATAGTGTCCTTCGGCTTGACGATCGCGTCGCAGGCGTCCTTGACCGACGGATACAGTCCCGCTCCGACCATGGCGAGGATCGCCACGCCGAGCGCCGGTCCCTCATCGGACAGCACTCTCGTCACCGGAACGCCGTACACGTCGGCGAGCATCTGCCGCCAGAACGGGCTCTTGCCGCCGCCGCCGCAGATCTTCATGTCGCCCGGGTTCACGCCCATGCCGTCGAGCACGCCGAGGCAGTCCTTCAGCGAATAGGACACGCCCTCGAGCACCGCGCGGATGAGGTCGCCGCGGGTGTGCATCGCGGAAAGCCCCACGAAGCCGCCGCGGACGTTCGCGTCGAGGTGCGGCGTCCGCTCGCCCATGAGGTAGGGCATGTAGAGCAGGCGGTTCGCGCCGATGGGGGACTGTGCCGCCTCGGCGTCCATGATCTTATAGGGATCGACGTCCTGTTTTTCCGCCTCCGCGATCTCCGGTCCGCAGACCGTGTCCCTGAGCCAGCGGAGGGAGAGCCCCGCTGCCTGCGTCACGCCCATGACGTGCCACGCGCCCGGAACGGCGCAGCAGAAGGTGTGCACCCGTCCCTTCGGGTCGATGGTGATCTTGTCCGTGTGCGCGAAAACGACGCCGGAGGTGCCGACGGTGGTGAACGCGCGTCCGTCCGCAACTACGCCCATGCCGATGGCGGCGGCCGCGTTGTCGCCCGCGCCGCCGACGACCGGCGTTCCGGGGAGAAGCCCCGTCAGCGCCGCCGCCTCTTCGGTCACGCATCCCGTGATCTCGGGGGATTCGTACACCTTCGCGAGCAGAGCCTTGTCGATCCCGAGCGCGTCAAGCAGCTCGTCCGACCAGCACCGTCCCGGCACGTCGAGCAGCTGCATGCCGGACGCGTCGGAGACCTCGGTCGCATATTCGCCGGTGAGCATCAGCCGCACATAGTCCTTCGGCAGAAGGATGTGGCGGCATTTTTCATAGATTTCGGGTTCGTTCTTCTTCACCCACATGATCTTCGACGCGGTGAAGCCCGTGAGCGCCGGGTTCGCGGTGATGCGGATGAGCTCGTCCCGCCCGCCGATCAGCCGCTCGATGTCCTCGCATTCCGCCGCCGTTCTCTGATCGCACCAGATGATGGACGGACGCAGGACCGCGTTCGTCTCGTCGAGCATCACAAGCCCGTGCATCTGCCCGGAAAGTCCCACGCCGACGATGTCCGCAGGGGAGACGCCGGATTTTTCGATCACGGTCTTCGTCGTCTTCGCGGAGGCGCCCCACCAGTCCGCGGGGTCCTGCTCCGCCCAGCCGTTTTTGGGCTGGGACATGGGATATTCGATCGTCGACGAAGCGATAACTCCGCCCTTTTCGTCAAAGAGGACCGTTTTCGTGCCGGAGGTGCCGATGTCGATGCCGATTACGTATTTCATCTTGCTGACTCCCTTCTTCATTTCGGATCGGTTTTTTGAGCGCGCCGCGCCCACGGTTCCGAGCCGTTCGTTATTTGATTTTCACGCACAGCGGGGCGAAACCGGTGAGCTTTTCAGAAAGCGCGTCCGGCTGGCTGCCGCCGACGTACAGGGCGATCTCCCCGTCCGGAGCGACCCGCGAGCCGTCCTCGAGCACCGCCGAGACCCAGTATTTCGGCACGTCGAGCGCGACGGATTTTTCCTCCCCGGCGGCGAGCTCCACCGCCGCGAGGGCGCAGAGCTGGAAGTTCGGGGTCGGCGTTCTGCTGTCGGTATAGCGGGCGTAGACCTGCGCCTTTTCAACGCCGTCCATCGCGCCGTCGTTCTTCACGGTGAAGCGCACCGTGTAAGCGTCCTCACCCTCAGCGCAGAGGCATGCGTCGGAATAGGTGAATTTCGTGTAGCTGAGCCCGTATCCGAAGGGATAGAGCGGCTCCTTATCGAGGTAGCGGTACGTTCTCCCCTTCATGTCGTAGTCGACGAACGGGGGCAGCTCGTCCTCTTCGTGATAGAAGGTGACGGGCAGGCGCCCGCTCGGAGAATAGACGCCGGCGACCAGCTCCGCCGCCGCCAGCCCTCCCACGGCGCC
This sequence comes from Clostridia bacterium, assembly GCA_017540175.1. GTDB lineage: Bacteria > Bacillota > Clostridia > Oscillospirales > CAG-272 > UMGS1696. The sequence goes on from JAFYBN010000068.1 coordinate 5,989, forward strand.
CGGATACCACGCTTCGATGATCGCGTGGGCTTTCTTTGTGATCTTCTCGCCGAGGTCGATGGCGCTGCCGCTCATGAGCAGCACGATCACGTTTTCGCAGGCGTCGCAGATCTCCTCCGCGAGCAGCTTCTGCGTCGTGGGCAGGGCGAGGGTCTTCTTGTCGCCGTTGTCGAAGAATTCGTTGCGGGTCCCGTTTTCCTCGCCCTCGATGGTGCAGTCCAGCCCGAGGCAGAGCACGGTGACGTCCGCCTCCTTCGCGTAGGCGACGCCTTCGGAGCGCATGTTGAGGAAGCCTCCGCAGTCGTTCCACTTTTCGAGCCAGATGTTCGACCCCTTCGCCGCGCGGACGTTCGCGTTTTTGAAGACCCTGCGGAAGCCGTCCGCGGGGGTGATGTACTCGGACGCCATGCCGTTGTAATTGCCCTCGAGCGCGACCTGGTTCATGGCGTTCGGACCGATGACCGCGATGATCTTCTCCGTCGCGGGATCGAGCGGCAAATAGCCGTCGTTCTTGAGCAGGACCATCGCCTCGCGCGCCGTCTTGAGGTTCAGCTCCCGGTGCTCCCGGCAGTCGAGCTTCGAGAGCGGGATGTCGGCATAGGGACGCTCCTCCTCAAATTCGCCGAGCAGGTACCGGATCGTGAAGAGCCCGGCTGCCGCCTCGGTGAGGTCCTCGTCGGTGATGAGATCCTGCTCGTACGCCTCGAGCAGATGGCGGAACGAGTTGCCGCAGTTTAACTGGCAGCCGGATTTCAGCGCGTCCGCCGCCGCCTCGACGATGGTGTTCGTATAGTGATGATAGGCGTAAATATCGTTGATCGCGCCGCAGTCGGAGACGAAATAGCCCTCAAAGCCCCATTTCTCTCTCAGCACCTCGCGGATCATGGGCATCGCGCAGCAGGGCTTGCCGAAGAGGCGGTTGTACGCGCCCATGACGCCGGACACGCCGGATTTCACCGTCCACTCGAACGCGGGGAGGTAGGTCTCCCACAGATCGTGCTGCGAAACGACGGCGTCGAAGGTGTGACGCAGCGGCTCAGGGCCGGAGTGCACGGCGAAGTGCTTCGAGCAGGCGGAGGCTTTCAGGAATTCTCCCTCGCCCTGAATGCCGCGGACGTAGTTCATGCCCATCTGCGCGGTGAGGAAGGGATCCTCGCCGAAGGTCTCCTGTCCGCGTCCCCATCTCGGGTCGCGGAAAATATTGATGTTCGGCGTCCAGTAGGTCAGCCCCTTGTAGATGTCGCGGTCGCCCCATTCCACGCTCTTGTTGTATTTGGCGCGTCCTTCGGTGGACACCGCCTCGCCGACCTCGCCGATGAGGGCGGGATCAAAGGTGGACGCCAGCGCGATGGCGTGGGGGAACACGGTCGCCATGCCGGACCGCGCGACGCCGTGGGATGCCTCGTTCCACCAGTTGTACTCGTGGATGCCGAGCCGCTCGATGGCGGGAGATTCGTTCAGAAGCTGGGAAATCTTTTCTTCCGGGGTCATCTGCGCGACGAGCGCGGCGGCTTTCTGTCTCGCTTCGGTCATGTTCATGGGCTCTGTTCCTCGTCTTTCATTTGTTTTCGGGATGCGCGGCATTTTTTGCAGTTGTTTATTCGTCTTCTTTTTCCCGCTGTCTGCTCTTCACGACGGTCAGCGCGGCGATGATGACCGCGAGCACGCCGCAGACGATGAGAACGGGAAGGAGTCCGGGCGTCGTATCCCCGTTCGCTTCGGCGGTCCGGGCGTCCGGAGACCCTGTTCCGTCGGCTTCGCTCTCGGGCGCGGTGTTCGCCGCCGTTCCTGAGAGACGCTTCGGGGATTCGTAATTGACGAGCGTATCCTTATCGACGACCGGTACGTCCTGCGGATGCTTTTCCGCCTCCTTCACGCCCGCGTCCGTGGAACAGACGAGGAGCTCGGAGACCTGGCACACGCCGGATTTCGTGCTTTTGTTCGTGAAGCGGAGATAGCGGTAGGGTCCCGCGTCCTCGACCGGGACCGAGAAATACGTGTAGTTCACCTCTTTGAAGAAGGTCTCGTCCCCCGCGAGAATGGTTTCCCAGTTCTTGTGGTCGTTCGAGCCCTCGATCTTCCAGTCGTCGGGGGCGCGCCCGTTGTAGGGATCGTTGTCGTTCGCGGTCGCCATGATGATCCCGTCGATGACCATTCTCGTGCGGAGCATGGCGATGGATTCCATCGGGAAGGACCCGGTGCAGAACTTCGTGCCGACGTTGCCGTCCCACAGGTTGCCCGGTCCCTCTCCGCCGTAGCCGTCCGAACCCTCGCGGAAGACGTATTCCGTCACAAGGGTGCGGTTGATGGCGGAGGCCGCCTCCTGCGCGGTCGGATAGCCGCTTGAGGAAACGCTCGCGGAGCGGCGCAGCTTGCAGAAGGTCCACGACGAGCTGTCGTCAAACGCCTCGCCGAGCATATCCGACCAGTTGAGGCGGCAGGCGAGCGAGCCGTCCTTCGCCATATCGTTGTACTGGAAATCGAGCAGGATCTCATCCGTCTCGGAGAGCACGAGGGTGTGGGGCACGTAGCGGAATTCGATCACGGGATGCCCGTCTTCGTTTTGCCCGAACGCCATCTCATAATCCCGGAGCGCGGGACCGAGCAGGGGATAGAAGGATTTGCCGAGGGCGGGGGTGAGGGAGATCACGGTCTGGTACCCCTCGGAGGTCGGCCCGAAATACCCGAGCTCGTCGATGTACAGATAGATCGAATCGTTCTTGCCGGAATCGGCGGGCTGATCGAGCACAAGATCGTCGTCGACGATCTCAAAGAGGAAGTACAGCGCCTCGTTGTCCCACAGGACGGAGACAAACGCGGCGCTCGCGCCCGCTTTGCCCTTCTCTCCTCCGGTGATGTAGCCGAGCTTCTGGCGGTCGGCGCGGCCCCAGATCAGATCGACCTGGCCGTCGATGACGGGAGTGCCGGTGGAAATGCCCATGTTCTCCCCGATCGCCGCGGCGGGGACGGCAAGCGCGAGAAGGAGCGCTGAGGCAAGGGCGATGAGCGTGAGACGCCGGGCGGCTGTATGCAGGTGTTTCAATACGGCGGTTCCTTTCATGTTCGGAGCATTCTCTCCCACGGTGTGGACTTCGGAGCATATTCTCCCATGGTATTAATGGTATTATATAAAATCCGCCGCGGGATGTCAAGGTTTTTTGTATGAACGGAGGAGAAATTCCCGCTCTCTCTTGACTTGCGCGTCAAAATGCGGTATCATCAAAACAGAATACGACACAGGAGGATTTCGCCATGAGCGAACAAACGAGAAGACTCGAGACGGAGGATTACACCGACCCCGCGTGTCCGTTCTGCGCGGACGCTTATCTGAAAAACCCGCCCCCTCTCAGAACGATCGATCAGGGCCGCGTGCTCGAAAAGCTCGACGAGATCCTGTCCCGCGCCGACACGGCGGGAGCGGAGCGGCACCTCAAATACTGGCTCGCCGACGCGGAGGACGGGCGCGACCTTTCCGGCCAGTTCACGCTGCACGGCGAGCTCGCAGGGCTGTACCGCAAGAGCGGCCGCGAGGAAGAATCCCTCGCACACGCCGACGCGGCGCTGCGGCTCGCGGACGAGCTCGGCATCGGGGACGGGCTCGCGGGCGCGACAGCGCTCATCAACAAGGCGACCGCGCTCAAAGCCTTCGGGCATGCCCCGGACGCCGTTCCCCTGTTCGAGCGGGCGCAGGCGATCCTCGAGGGCGCGCGGTTCCGCGTCCCCGACAAGCTCGCGGGACTGTACAACAACATGGCGCTCGCGCTCTCCGACGTCGGCAGGCTCGACGAGGCGCGGCACTATTTCAAAAAGGCACTCGATCTGCTCGGCGAGATCGACGGCAGCGAGCCGGAGCGCGCCGTCACCTGGCTCAATCTGGCAAACCTGGAAGAAAAAGAGAGCGGACTCGAGGCGGCAGAGCAGAAGATCGCGCAGTACCTCGAAAGGGCGCGCGCCCTGCTTCTGAAGCCGGGGCTCGCGCACGACGGGAACTATGCCTTCGTGTGCGAAAAATGCGCGCCGACCTTCGCCTATTACGGGTATTTTCTCGACGCGAAGGAGCTTGAAGAAAGGGCGCGGGCGATCTATGAAAGGACTTGAGCTCGCGAGGCGATTCTGGGAAAGCTGCGGCGCGCCGGTGCTCGAGCGGGATTTCCCCGACCTGCTTCCGAAAATCGCCGTCGGGCTGTGCGGCTCGGGCTCGGAATGCTTCGGCTACGACGACGAGGTCTCCCGCGACCACGATTTCGAGCCGGGCTTCTGCCTCTTCCTCCCCGGCGAGGACGAGGTCGACCGCAGAACGGCGTTTCTGCTCGAGCGGGCGTACGCCGCCCTGCCGAAGGAATTCGGGGGATTCACGCGTGAGCGGATGTCCCCGGTTGGGGGGAACCGCCACGGGGTGATCCGAGCGGCAGATTTCTTTCTCTCAAAGTGCGGCTCGCCGGACGGGGAGCTGAGCCTTTATGAATGGCTGCGCGTTCCCGAAAGCGCGCTCGCCGAGGCGGTGAACGGCGAAATCTTCCGCGACGACGGGGGCGCGTTCACCCATGTCCGCGAAAAGCTCGCCGCCATGCCGGAGGATATCGTGAAAAAGCGGCTCGCCGGTCAGCTCGTGCGCCTGAAGCAGGCGGGGCCCTACAATTACCCGCGCGCCCTCGCCCATGGGGAAACAGCCGCGGCGCAGCTCTCGGCCGTCGAATTCACCGACGCGGCGATGCGGGCAGTCTTTCTCTTGAACCGCCGGTATATGCCGTACTATAAGTGGAGCTTCCGCGCCCTGCGGGAGCTGGAAACACTCTCCTCCCTCGCGGATTCCTTCGAATACCTCCTGTGCTCGGACAACGGAGAGGACGCTGCGAAGACAAAGCTCGCCGTGATCGGGGACATTTGCGCCCTGCTCGCGGCTGAGGTCAGGCGGCAGGGCTTCGCTGATCCCACATCCACAGCAGACGACGATCCCGAAGCCCTCGGCTACGCCGTCAACGCGGGGATACGGGACGGAGAGGTCCGCGCCCTGCATATTTTCGCGGGGGTGTGAGAAAACCCTTGCATTCCGCAGGGTTCTGTGGTATGATATTCCCAACCGCATCATCTTACTATATTATGTACATGAAGGATATTCTATGAAAGTCGCGATCATCACCGGCGCCTCCGCCGGACTGGGCAGAGAATTCCTCAAAGCCCTCCCGGGGACGTTCCCGGACATCGAAGAATGCTGGCTCATCGCCCGCCGGAAGGAAAAGCTCCTTGAAGCGGCGAAAGATGTCCCGTGCCAGTGCCGCATCCTCCCCCTCGATCTCACCGCGGACGAAAGCTACGAAAAGCTCGAAGAAGCCCTCGCGGAGCATCAGCCCGACGTGAAGCTGCTTGTCAACAACTCCGGCTGCGGCTATCTCGGCAACGTGGGCGAAGGCAGCCTCTCCCGCCAGACGCAGATGGTGGAGCTCAATCTCAAAGGCCTCACCGCCGTGACCCACCTCGTCATTCCTTATATGCAGAAGGGCGCGCACATCATCAACATCTCGTCGATCGCCTCCTTCTGCCCCAACTCGCGCATGACGGTCTACTCCGCGACGAAATCCTACGTCACCGCGTTCACATTCGGCATCGGCGAGGAACTGAAGGAAAAGGGCGTCACCGCAACCGCCGTCTGCCCCGGCCCGATGGACACGGACTTCATCCAGCTCGGCGGCATCAAGGGACATTCGAAGACCTTCGAAAAGCTGCCCTACTGCGATCCCGCAAAGGTCGCGAAGGGCGCTCTCGCCGCGGCGAAAAAGGGCCGCTCCGTCTATACGCCCACCGCGTTCTACAAGCTCTACCGCTTCATCGCGAAAGCCGCGCCGACGAAGCTCATGATGAAAGCGGCGAAAACCTGACAAACGAAAACACGGATCAAAGCGATCCCCAACCGAAAGGAACACGATATGGACAACTATCAGGACAGACCCCTCGCGCAGATCGCGGGACAGCCGATCATGGCAAGCGAGCTGGAGGAAGCCCTCCGCTCGATGGGACAGAGAGCGCAGAGCTACGACAACCCGCAGGGACGGGCGATCCTGCTCGACCAGCTGATCGCAAGGCGGCTCTTCCTCATGGACGCGCAGAAAAACCTCATGGAGCGCGAGCCCGCGTTCAAGGAACAGCTCAAGCGCGTCAAGGACGACATGCTCACAAATTATGCCATTCAGAAAGCCGTCGAGCGCGTCCGCGTGACCGACGACGAGGCGAAGAAATTCTACGACGAGAATCCCGACCAGTTTGAGGACAACACGGTCTATGGCGCGAGCCACATCCTTGTGGACTCCGAGGAGGACGCCGCCTCCATCCGCGAGAAGATCGCCGCGGGCGAGATCAGCTTCGAGGACGCGGCGAAGACCTACTCCTCCTGCCCGTCGAAGGCGCAGGGCGGCGATCTCGGCGATTTCGGAAGCGGTCAAATGGTGCCGGAATTCGAAAAAGCCTGCGCCGCCATGGAGCCGGGCGAGCTTTCCGCTCCCGTCCGGACACAGTTCGGCTACCACATCATCCGGCTGAACAAAAAGGAGGACGCTGGCAAGCCCTCGTTCGCCGACGTGAAGGAAGAGATCAAGCAGGCGCTGCTCGCCGAAAAGCAGCAGGTCGCGTACCAGAGCCGGGTCAATCAGCTGAAGATTTTGTTCCCGGTGGATAAGCTGTGAGGGAGCGAAAGCCCCTCCCGTCACACGGGGAACTTCCTGTCAGACTATGAAAAAAATCGAAATCAAAATGCCCGCCCTCAAATCCGACGGGGGACCGATCATGCTGTGCCGCTGGGGCGCGCAGCCGGGGGACCGCGTCGAGACGGGGGACGTGCTGTTTGAAGCGGAGGCGGCGAAAACCGTCAGCGAAATCGAGGCGGACGCTCCCATGCGCCTGACCGCCCTGCTCTGCGAGGAGGGGGACGAGGTCGAGCCCGGGACCGTGATCGCGACCGCCGAGGTCGAAGCGGAAACCGAATGAAAGGCGGCACGGCATGATCTACATCGACACCCGCTCCGAGGATATCGCGTACAATCTCGCCGCGGAACTTTATTTCGCGACGGAAAAGCTGCCCGGCGAGGACGCGTTTTTCATGTGGCGCGTGACGCCGACCCTCGTCATCGGGAAATATCAGAACGCGCTCGAGGAGATCGACGCGGCGTACGCGCGGGAGCACGGGATCTCCGTCGCCCGGCGTCTGTCCGGCGGCGGCACGGTCTATCTGGACCGCGGGGGCTGGCAGTTTGCCTTTGTCACCGATTCCGCCCCCGGCGCATCCGGCTCCTCGGATTCTCCCGGCTCAAACAGCTGCTCGGACGGGGCGGCGATCGAGTTTTCCCGCTTCGTCACGCCCATCGTCGCGGCGCTGCGGCAGATCGGCGTGAACGCGGAGCTGACCGGACGCAACGACATCGCGGTCGGCGGCAGAAAAATCTGCGGCAACGCCCAATACCGGATCAAAAACCGGACGGTCCACCACGGCTGCATGCTTTTTGACACCGACATCGACGAGCTGGTCCGCGCCACGACCCCGAAAGCGTACAAAATCGAATCCAAAGCGGTCGCTTCCGTGCGGGAACGGGTCGTGAACGTAAAAGACGTCCTCCCGCCGGAACGCGCCGGCATGACGGCGGAGCAGTTCCGGGACGAGATCGTATTCCGCGTCGCACACAGGCGGTACGAGATCACGCCGCAGGATCGCGCGCGCATCGAGGCGCTCGCCGACGAGCGCTTCCGCGCCGAGCGCCTGCTCTATACCCTTGCGCCGAAATTCGAGATGGAAAAGGTCGTGAGGACCGCGGGCGGCGCGTTCCACATCGGACTCACCGTCAAGAACGGAAAGATCCTCTCCTGCGGCGTCTCGGGCGATTTCTTCGGCGCACCCGACGCGGCGGAGCGGATCGGGGACGCCCTCACGGGCGCGGACTATACCCCCTCCGCGGTCCGGGAGATCCTTTCCCGCTTCGACGGACTGCTGTTCCGCGCGGATGCCGAAGAGCTGACCCGCGGGCTGTTTGAATAAAGGAACGCCCCTGATTTTCGAATATATCTTGTCTCATTGCGATTTCATCATATAATCGGACAACGGGAGTGAGACCATGCCAAAGGGCTCAAGCCACAGCGGACACAGGCAGCGGATGTTTCAGCGCTTCATGGAGAGCGGCTTTGACGGATACCAACCCCACGAGGTCATCGAGCAGCTTCTCTTTGAGGTCCTGCCGCGCCGCAACACCAACGAAATCGCGCACGCCCTGATCGATCGCTTCGGCACGATCGCGGGCGTGCTTTCGGCGCGGCGCGAAGATCTCATGCAGGTGCCCGGCATCGGGGGCGTGTCGGCGGACTTTCTCACGGGCATTCTGCCCGAGATGGGACGGACAATGATTTCTGAGCTTCGGGGACACGCGCCGAAGCGGCCGGCGCTGCTTGTGATCGCGGACTACTTTCTGCGCGTCTCGTCCTATGATTCCGGCGCGGTCCTGCTCGGCGCGGACGGAAAGATCGCCGGTTTTCTCGGCGTGGACCCGTACGGAGAAGAGAAGCTCACCGGAGAGATCCCGCCGTCCGAAGAATCGTGCGGGACGGACGCAGAACCGTGCGGGACGGACGAAGAGCCGCGCAGGACGGGCGAAAACCCGCTCCCCTCCGCGATCGTGCTCGAGCATGAGAAGAACCGCGGAAAAGGGGCGGTCCGCCCCGTACTCGCCGAAAAGGGGATCGTCCCGACCGAAAGCTTTGTCTTCACGAAGCGGCTCAGCCTGATCTGAGAGCGCGACTTGCGTTTTTTCCCGGTTTTCGGTCCGCGAAAGCACGAAATTTCAGCAAAAACAACCACGCTCCCGCGCTTGACGAAAGGCGCGGGAGCGTGTATAATTTTCCTGTATAATTCTATGAAAAAATATTCATGCGGCAGGAGATTCCCCTATGGAAAAACGCGAACAGATTTACGAAGGCAAGGCGAAAAAGGTCTACGCCACAGCCGATCCGGAGCTTTACATCGTTTCCTACAAGGACGACGCGACCGCGTTCAACGGGCTGAAAAAGGGCACCATCGCGGGCAAGGGCGTCATCAACAACCGAATGAGCAATTTCTTCATGCGAAGGCTGGAAAAGGCGGGCGTTCCCACCCATTTCGTCGAGGAGCTGAGCGAACGGGACACCCTTGTGAAAAAGGTGAAGATCGTTCCGCTCGAAGTCATCGTCCGCAACATTTCCGCGGGCTCCTTCGCGAAGCGTTACGGCGTGGAGGAAGGCATCCGCTTCGACGAGCCGACCGTGGAGTTCTCCTATAAGAACGACGCCCTCGGCGACCCGCTCCTCACCGAGGATCACATCCGCGCCCTGGGGCTGGCGACGCGGGAGGAGGTCGGGCGGATCCGCGCGATGTCACTCGCCGTCGACCGCGAGCTTTCCGCGTTCTGGCAGGAGTGCGGCGTCACGCTCGTGGATTTCAAGCTCGAATTCGGCAAGACCGCGGACGGCACGATCATCCTCGCGGACGAGATCAGCCCCGACACCTGCCGCCTCTGGGACAGTGAGACCGGCGAAAAGCTCGACAAGGACCGCTTCCGCAGGGATCTCGGCGGCGTGGAGGCAGCGTATGCCGAAGTCATGAAGCGCATGCTCGCGCACGACTGACCGGGATCCTTTTGAATTCTTTCAAGAATTTTCACTTTTCTTTCTCAAGTTCTTGATTTGCGAATTTCTTTATGCTATAATAATTCCGTACAGACGGCGCCCCGCGCGGAGACGCTCGGAAACCGCTCTGCGAATCAAAGGGGTATTCCCCCTACCCAAATACGAACGGAGGTTTTTCCCATGAAGTATTGTCAGAACTGTCAGCTGACCTACGACGATTCCGCGAACGTGTGCGGTCAGTGCGGATCTCCTCTCACGAGCATTCCCGGACAGATGCCGGGGCAGATGCCCGGTCAGATGCAGCGTATGCAGCCCCGTATGATGATGGTCGATCCCTACGATCATACGGCCGAGTTCGAACAGAAGGACATCTCCGAAAATAAGGTGTTCGCGATGGTGCCCTATATCCTGAATTTCATCGGCGTCATCATCGCCCTGCTCGCCGCGCCTGCTTCCGCCTACACGATGTTCCATGCCCGTCAGGGTCTCAAACTCATCGTGCTTCAGTTTATCGCCTACGCCGGCCAGCTCCTCATCAACTCTGCTCTCCTCAGCCCGCTCAACACCTTCATCGGCTACTCCAAAGCGCTCAGCATCATCATCGCGGTGATCGAACTCCTCGCCTGGGCCTGCATTGCGATCATCTTTGTGATCCAGCTCGTCTGCTTCATCGATGTCTGCAGAGGCAAAGCAAAGGAAGCCCCGCTTGCGAAGAGCATCAACTCCATGAGATAATCCCCCTTCGCGTTTGAATCAGAAATTCTCAACCGAAAAGGGCCGACACGTTCTCCGGAATACCGGGGAGAGGCGTCGGTCCTCTTTTTATCGATCCCAGTTCAAACGGGCTTTTTGTTCCGGGGAACAGCCGCTTTGCGGCCCCTCACCCGAACAACGCGCGAAACAGCCCGGGCGAAACCTCATCAAACGCTTCCTCATCCAGCGGCAGACCGATCAGCTTCAGTTTGTCCGGCTCTGCGAGCCGTGAGGACCCGGCAGCAACCTCGGCGGACACCACAATGCCGTTTTTCGCGTGAAGCGTGATGCCGCCGCGGGAAACGGAAAACGCGGGCGTTTTGCCATAATTCCACGCGAACGAGCGGTATTTCTCCTCCGCGAGGCGGCGGATCTCGGTTTTCTCCTCTTCCGTGAACGCTGTCCTGCCGATGGGGGCGAAGGCGCGCTCGACCGCCGCGAAGAATTCCTCCCGCCCCATGGGCTCCGCGAGCAGGGGCCGCAGATTCGCGACCGGGGCGGGTCTGCTCTTCACGGCGCGGGAGACGATGCGTTCCTCCGTCTGCTCCGCCGAGGCGGCGGACGCGGCGGAAGCAGCGGACGCCAGATGCTCCGAAGTCAGGCGGCGCACCGCGTCGAGATCGGCGTCAAACAAAAGGGTCCCGTGGTGCAGGACCCGGTTTTTGACGTTGAGCTGCGCGCTGCCGCTGAATTTGCCCTCCCCGACCGTCATGGACGAGGTGTCGGAAATCTCCGCGTTCACGCCGAAGCCTTTCAGCATCGCGATGACGGGCATGAGGAACCGTTCGTAATCGGGAAAGGCTTCCCCGCGGTCGGTGAGGACCGTGAAATTGAGGTTCCCCCGGTCGTGGTACACCGTTCCCCCGCCGCTCATACGGCGGCGCACGGGGATGCCGGCGCGGCGGCATGCCGAAAGGGGGATCTCCTCGTAGGGGTTCTGGAATTTCCCGATCACGAGCACGGGATCGTTCGTCCAGAGCATGAGGTAATTCCCCGTTGTTCTCGATGCCGCAAGCACCTCTTCCGCCGCGAGGTTTTCCGCCGCGTCATGGGAGGGGGGCTCGACCAGAATGAGATCGCCGAGGGCGGTCTTTTTGTTTCGGTCTTCCATTTTCGTGTCAGTCCGGGTTCCTCTCGCCGAGGATGCCGCGGTACCGGGTATAGAACGCCCCGAAGCGGTCCTCGTCCAGCGCCCTGCGGATCTCTTCTGTGAGATCGTTGTAGAAATACAGATTGTGCAGCACGGCGAGCCGCATTCCGAGCATTTCCTTCGCCTTGATGAGGTGACGGATATAGGCGCGGGAATGATGGCGGCAGGCGGGGCAGCCGCATTTCGGATCGATGGGACGGCTGTCCTCTGCGTACTTTTCGTTGAGGAGATTCATCTTGCCGCCCCAGGTAAAGAGGTTTCCGTGGCGGGCGTTGCGCGAGGGCATCACGCAGTCGAAGAAATCGATGCCGCGGTACACCCCTTCGAGGATGTTGAGCGGCGTCCCGACTCCCATGAGGTAGCGGGGCTTGTCCGCGGGCATATAGGGTTCCACGGCTTCGATGATGCGGTACATCTCCTCGGTCTCCTCGCCCACGGCAAGCCCGCCGATGGCGTAGCCTGGCAGATCGAGCTCGCGGATCTGCTCCATATGGCGGACGCGGAGATCGGCGTAGGTACTGCCCTGGTTGATGCCGAACAGGAGCTGACCGGGGTTGACCGTGTCCTCGAGCTGATTCAGTCGTTCCAGCTCCGCCTTGCACCGTGCGAGCCAGCGCGCCGTGCGGTCGCAGGAGCGGCGGACGTAGTTGTATTCCGCGGGATTCTCGATGCACTCGTCGAACGCCATCGCGATGGTGGACCCGAGGTTCGACTGGATGCGCATGCTTTCCTCGGGACCCATGAAAATGCGCCTGCCGTCGATGTGGGAGGCGAAGGTCACGCCTTCCTCCTTGATCTTGCGCAGTCCGGCGAGGGAAAAGACCTGAAAGCCGCCGCTGTCCGTGAGGGTGGGTCCGTCCCATCCGGTGAACTTCTGCAGTCCCCCCTGATCGTGGATGAGGCGGTCGCCGGGGCGGATGTGCAGATGATAGGTATTCGACAGCATGACCTTGCAGTTGAGCTCTTTGAGATCATACGCCGAGACGCCGCCCTTGATCGCCGCGGAGGTCGCGACGTTCATGAAGACCGGGGTTTCGATGGCACCGTGGGGGGTGAGGAGTCTGCCCCTGCGGGCATGGCTTTTTTCGTCGGTTTTGATGAGAATGTACATGGTTATCTCCTGTGCTGCTGTGTCTGCTGTAATTCGGGGACACAAGGAAGCTTGCTGAAACTGCGTGTTCTTGGATGGAGTCTGTTGAAATCGCTTGTTATTTTTTGAAACAAACGCTGCGCCCGAGTTCGCGCAGCGAACTCGTGGAATTCGCGCACAGCGCGAACTTCCGTGTTTGAGAATTACGGATTTGAAATGCCCTGCGCGGGCGGCGACCGGGGGGCACCATCTCAGGCCGAAGGTGCCCCCCGGTGGGGTCCCCTTGGCCATTACATCTGCGATTCTTGATACTCCGAAGCAGCTCCAATTGCGAAGCGCACGGCGTCAGCTTGGGAATACAGCGAGTTCATCGCGGCCTGATTTCTTGAAGCTGAAACTGTTCGTGAAGACGAGCGCGTTTGATTACACGGCGCGGGTGGTTGTCAGCTTGTGATTGAGGTACGTCATCGCGGAACAGAGTTTGCTGAAATCTGCTGAACCTGTTCGCGTTTCAGCGCACGTAAAGTAATGTCGTTTCTGTTCGCACTGCGAACGCGGGTTGAAAATCCTGCGGAGCCGCGGTAAAGCGCTCATTGTTTTTTGCTGATGCTGTCGCGAGAATAGGATGCTGTGCTGAAAGGTGGCGCGCTTCAGCGCGGAGTGATTACTTGAAGTTGAAACCGTTTGTGAAGACGAACGCGTTTGATTACAGGTTGCGGTTGGCTGTCAACCGAAGTTTGGGGTACATCCTCGCGGGTATTAGTTTGCGGAAATTTGCTGAAACGCTAACAAGCTCAGCAGATTATTGCTAACCGCCTGTGCGCGAGGCTGTTGAGCGACACCGCTGCATCTGAACGCGCCCGTGTAATGCGCGTTTATGAGCGCTCAAGGAAATTCGCGCGGGCGCGAATTTCCAAGTTTCGGCTGCAGAGTATTTAGTTCGCGCTGAATTTGTTCAAGTCCAGTCCCCTTGATGCTTGCTGTTCGCCGACAAGTACCGCTGAATAGGTGAGAGGAGTGAAGCTGCGCTGCCGGAGCCGCTTCGGTGATGATAGAAGCACAGCTTGGATGGCCAAGGGGACCCTCAGGGAGGGGACCTGCGGCCTGAGCTGGTCCCCTCCCTGCGCCGCCCGCGCAGGGCAATATCTCGTTCCACAAACGCGAAGCGTTTGTTTCCTCTTAATCTTGCGAAGTAGTCGGCCATGAGATGTGTGCCCTGCGCCGAGTGCGACAGCGTCGGCACGGCAGTCGTGCTGTGCGCCGTCCGCGCAGGACATAAAAATCCGTAATTCCCAAACACGGAAGTTCGCGCTGTGCGCGAATTCCACGAGTTCGCTGCGCGAACTCGGGCGCAGCGTTTGTTCCTCAGAAACGCTCTTCGGCACTGGAAGCTCTTTTTGTTCTTTTCGTTATCGAAGAAGCCCTCTCCGTCACCGTCTAACGACGGTGACACCTCTCCCGGAGGGAGAAGCAAGGGAGCACCGCCGGAAGGCAAACCCTCACTCCAGCCTCCCAAACTGCCTGTCCATGGCAGTCTTCTTGATCTCAAACGCCACCGGCCGCCCGTGCGGGCAGGTCCGGATCACGCCGCCACGGCCGTCCGGCTTCTGCAAAAGCCGGTCGCAGATCCATTTCAGATGCGCCCTGTCGTAAACGCGCCCCCCCTTGATCGCAGCCTTGCACGACGCCTGCCAGAGCCTCGATTCAAAGAAGCCCGCCGCGGCGGATTCCACGGAGGCGGTCGCGTCCGATAGCTTTTCCGCGAGGGTGTGAAAGAGCTCGAGCGCGCCGTCCGCGTCCAGCTCGTCCGGGATCTGGGTGATCTTCGCGCGCCGGTTCGAGACGCCGTTTTCCTCAAAGTCAAAGCGGTACCCGAGCGCTTCGATCCGCTCGCGGTATTCCTCCGCCGCCTCCGCCTCGGTCGCGTAAACGTCCGTTTCGAGCGGCGCGAGCAAAAGCTGTCCGGACATGGGGACCTTTTCCCGAAAATGCCGTCTCAGCTTGCGGCAGAGCTCATCGAAGATGATCCGCTCGTGCGCCGCGTGCTTGTCGACCATGAGCAGCCGGTCGGAAAGCTGTACGATGACGTAGGTGTTGAACGCCTCGCCGATGATCTGATATTCGGGAATGTCTTCTCCCCTGATCTCCCCGTCGTACACGGCGTAGGGATCGCTCCGAGCGCCTTCTACCGCGCCGCCCGCGTCGAGCATCTTCTCCGCGATCTCGGCAGGGGTCGGCCGCTCTTCTGCCCGTCTTCTCTCCTCCGCGACAAGCGGGGGAACAGCCGGGATGTCCGCGTCCCGCTCTTCGGCTCCGGACGCATCGATGTGTGCGGCGACAAAGGCGGCCGCCTCCCGGACGTTTTCCGCGGCGGCATGACGGGCGTCGTCAAGCTCCTCCTTCGTACCGGCGCCGATCGGCGGCTCCGGCATCGGAGCGGAGGAGAACCGCATCTGCTCCCCGACCTTCGGCTTTTTGTCCAGGGGCACGAAAGCGGCGCGGGGATCGTTTTTCGGTTTTGCGTAAGCGGAGGCGGGGACGCTCCGGAAGAAATCGTCCGAGCGGAGGGGATTGTTCTGTTTTGTTTCACCGCCCGGAAGCGGGAGGGACGGGCGGGACGCCGCCTTTTCGAGCGCCGTCAGCACGGCGTAGTACACGGCGTCGAAGATCAACTTTTCGTTCGCGAATTTCACCTCGAGCTTCGCCGGGTGCACGTTCACGTCCACGGCGGCGGGATTCAGCTCGATGTTTAAGACCGCGATCGGGAATTTGTCCGCGGGGATTTTCGAGGAATACGCCTGCTCGAGCGCGGCGGAAGCGGTCTTTGAGCGGATATACCGCCCGTTGATGAAGAAATTCTCCATGTTCCGGTTCGAGCGCACGAGATCGGGTTCGGAAACCAGCCCCCACACGCGGATGCCGTTTTCCCGCCGGTCGACCTCGAGGGAGCGCTTCGCCGTATCCTTGCCGAAGAGCGCCCATACGGTTTCTCTCAGATCGCCGCTGCCGCCCGTCATGAATTTCAGCTCCCCGTCCGAGAGATAGCGGAAGGAGATGTCCGGGTGGGAGAGCGCGATCTTTTCGATCACGGCTCCGACCGCCGCCGCCTCGGTCGAATCCTTCTTTAAGAATTTGCGCCGGGCGGGGACGTTGTAAAAAAGATCCTCCACGATGACGGTCGTGCCGTCCTGACAGCCCGTGTCGGTCAGGGAGAGGATGTCCCCGCCCTCGACCTCGAGCGCCGCGCCGAACTCGGCTCCCGGGAGCTTCGAATAGATCCGGGTCTTCGAGACGGCGGAAATGGAGGCGAGCGCCTCGCCGCGGAACCCGAGCGTCACGATGGCGTCCAGATCGGCGGCGGTGTGGATCTTCGAGGTGGAATGCCGGGTCACGGCGGGGACGAGGTCGTCCTTCTCCATGCCGCAGCCGTTGTCCGCCACGCGGATGAAGGACACGCCGCCCCGCTGGATCTCGAGGGTGATCTTCGTCGCGCCGGAGTCCACCGCGTTCTCGAGCAGCTCCTTCACCGCGGACGCCGGCCGGTCGACGACCTCCCCCGCCGCGATGAGATTGGCGACTTCTATGCTCAGAGGATTGATTTTTCCCATATCATTTGCTCCAGAAAAGCAGATATCTCCAGTATAGCCCTGTCCGCAGCCGGGCTCCGGGCAGGATCGCGCGTGCGGCGCGGCGCACCTCGTCCATGCCGGGCAGGTCATAAGACGTCGGGATGTCGAGTTCCTCCGCGCTTCTCATGCGGTGCGCCGCCTGACCGATCCGGGCGGGCACGACGCGCAGGCAGTCGATCAGATAGTCCCGGGCGCGGGACGGTCTTGCCAGCCCGAGCACGACGAGCTTTCCTTCCTCCGCAAGCAGCCCCGCCGCCTTGATGAGCGAGGGCTCCATGTCCATGTGGTGCAGGGATGCCGAGAAGATTACGGCGTCGAACGAGCCGGGCGGCGCGTCGAACTCCTCAAACGACCGCTCGAGAATGCGCGCCCCGCTCTCTTTCGTCCGATCCCGCGCGGCCTCGGCGCACGAGCGGAATGGGTCGATCCCGGTGACAACTCTTCCGGGACGGCTCAGATAAGCCGCGAGCGTGCCGTCTCCGCAGCCGACGTCGAGCACGCGCCCCGCGTCCCCGATCAGACGGGCGATCCGCGGCCAGTAGGCGGCGTTGTGGTTCCAGTACGGCAGGTCGGTCACAGCAGCTTCTTCCACGCGTAAATGAGATTCAGCGCCTCGATCGGGGTCAGGGTGTTGATATCGGTCTTTCTCAGCGCTTCCTTGATCTCGTCCGCGGCGGTGTCGGCAAAGCTGAGATTTGCCTCCTCCTGCGCCGGGGTCTGCGTCTTCGCCGGTTTTGCGCTCCGCTTGCCCTCGAGCTCGGCGAGGATCTCCTTCGCGCGCTTCGTGATCTCTCCGGGAACGCCCGCGAGCCGCGCGACCTCGATGCCGTAGCTGTCGTCGGCGGGTCCCGCGACGATCTTTCTGAGGAACGTGACGTCGTCCCCCCGCTTCTTCGCGGCGACGTTGAAGTTCACCACGCCCTTCAGTTCCCCTTCGAGCGAGGTCAGCTCATGGTAATGCGTGGCGAACATGGTGCGCGCGCCGATCCGCCGCCCGGCGGTGTATTCGAGAACGGCGCGGGCAATGCTCATGCCGTCGTAGGTGGACGTGCCCCGCCCGATCTCGTCGTAGACGATGAAGCTCTGCTTCGTGGCGTTGTTCAGGATGTAGGCGACCTCGCGCATCTCGAGCATGAAGGTGGACTGCCCGGACGCGAGATCGTCCGACGCCCCGACGCGGGTGAACAGCCGGTCGACCACCCCGATCCGCGCCGAGGACGCCGGAACGAAGGAGCCGATCTGCGCCATGAGGATGATGAGCGCGGTCTGCCGCATATAGGTGGACTTGCCCGCCATATTCGGACCCGTGATGATCATGAGCCGCTGATCGGCGGTGTCGAGATACGCGTCGTTCGGAACGAAATAGGAGTCCTCCACGAACTTCTCCACGACAGGATGCCGTCCCGCCCGGATGTCGATCACGTCCGAGCCGTCGACGACGGGGCAGACGTAATTGTTCTGCACCGCGCAGTCCGCGAGGGAGAGGAAGACGTCCAGCCGCGCCAGCGCCTGCGCCGTCGCCCGGATGCGCGCCGATTCGGCGTCCACCGCGTTTCTCAGCTGCACGAACAGGTCGTATTCGAGCGCCTTGACCTTGTCGTCCGCGCCGAGGATCGTCGCCTCCATATCCTTGAGCTCGTCGGTGATGTAGCGCTCCTTGTCGCTCAGAGTCTGCTTGCGCACGTAGTCCGCGGGGACCTGATCGGCGGCGGAGCGCGGGGTTTCGATGTAATAGCCGAAGACGCGGTTGTAGCCGATCTTCAGCTTGGAAATGCCGGTTTTCTCCCGCTCTGCCGCCTCGGCGGAGCGGATCCATTCCTTGCCGTTCTGCATGACGTAGCGCAGCTCGTCCACCTCCGCGCTGTAGCCGTCCTTCAAAATCCCCCCGTCGCGGATGACGAACGGAGGATCGTCGACGATGGCGGCGTCGATGGCGGAATATACGTCGGAAAGGTCGTCCAGCTCTTCGAGAATGTCTCTCAGCGCGCCGGCCTCGAGCGTCGTGAGCATGGATTTCAGCTCCGGCACGACGCCGATGGTCTGGGCTATGGCCCTGAGGTCGCGCCCGCCGGCGGTCTGGTAGTTCACCTTCGTGATCAGCCGCTCGAGATCGAGCACCGGCGCGAGCTTTTCCCTCAGCTCTTCGCGGAGCACGAAATTGTCGGTCAGCTCCGCCACCGCCTGCTGCCGCTTGAGGATGGCGGGGACGGCGGTGAGGGGATGCTCGATCCACTGTTTCAGAAGGCGCGCGCCCATCGAGGTGTTGGTCCGGTCGAGCACCCAGAGCAGGGAGCCGCGCTTTTCCTTCGTGAGCATGGTCTCCGTCAGCTCGAGGTTGCGCCGCGTGGAAAGGTCCATTTCAAGGAACTGCGCCGCGTCGTACACGTTCAGCTTTTTGAGATAGGAGATGTCCTTCATCTGCGTGTCGCGGATGTAGGACAGCGCCGCGCCGACCGCGATGAGCGCAGCCCGCGGCTTCCCCACCGTGTTCTCCGCGCCGAACTGCTCCTCCGCGCGGATCACGGCGGCGTCCTCGTCGAAGAAACGGGCCGCCGCCTCGGTGAGCGAGAGCTCCATGCGGTCCCTCAGATGGGACGCGACGCGGGGCAGGGCCTTCATCGGGATGTTCGAGAGAAGCTCGGCGGGCTTCCACGTCGAAAGCTCGCTGATGACCTCGTCCTCCGAGCCCCCGACCGCGGTCGCGGCGACGTAGGCGGTGGAGATGTCCGCAAAGCACAGTCCGACGGAGGCGCCGTCGTAATACAGGGTCGCGAGGTAATTGTTCGTTTTGTCGTTGAGCAGATCGGTTTCGATGAGGGTGCCGGGCGTGATGATGCGGATGACCTCGCGCTTCACAAGGTCCTTCGCGAGCTTGGGGTCTTCCATCTGCTCGCACACGGCGACCTTATAGCCCTTGTCGATCAGCTTGCCGATATAGGTCTCCGCGGCATGGTAGGGGACGCCGCACATGGGGGCGCGCTCCTCCTCGCCGCAGTCCCGTCCGGTGAGCGTGAGATCGAGCTCCGCGGACACAAGCTGCGCGTCCTCGAAGAACATTTCGTAAAAATCCCCCAGACGGTAAAAGAGAATAAAATCCGGGTACTGATTCTTTACTTCAAAGTACTGCTGCATCATGGGGGTCATACGGATCACCTCTCATCGAAAAAATCGGATTCCCGACAAAATCGGGGTCTCAGGCGCATCCTCCGCAGGAGGCGCAGTTGTGGGAGCAGGCTCTTCTGCCGGTGACGGCAAACTGCAGTTCGCCCCAGACGTCGTTCATCAGCCGGTCGAATTCCGCCTTCGCGTCCTCATACCCGACGTAGGCCGGGTGGTTCGTGATCTCGTCAAACAGCGCGTCGATGCGTTTCTGCACCGCCTCCCGCGCGATATCTTCCCCGCCCGCGAGATCGGCGAGCAGGTTCTGCTGGACATTGTATTCGGCGATGAGGCCGTTCAAGTCTTCGGAGCGCTCATAGGCGTCGATGGCGGCGTCCAGTGCGGCAAAACGTTCGTCGGCGCGGACGAGCGCGCCCAGCTCGGCAGCGAGCTTCTGCATTTCTTCGGTCATTTGAAGCATTCCTTTCGTTTTTCAGTCATTGGGTTCAGCGAGGGACGCCTCAAAGCAGAACGTCCTCACGTCGGTGATATCGAGGTCGACGAACTGTCCGATCAGGGAGCGGTCCCCCTCGAAGTGGATCGGACGGACGGGCGCTCCTCTCGCGGTGAGCATGCCGGGGGCGGTCTTGCTCACGCCCTCGACGAGGGCGCGGAGGCGTCTGCCCTTGAAGCGGGCGTTTCGCTCGTCGGCGATCGCGGAGCCGAGCGCGAGCAGGCGTTCCATCCGTTCGGACGAGACTTCCCGGGGAATCTGGTTCGGCATTTTCGCGGCGGGCGTTCCCTCGCGGGGGGAATAGATGAAGGAATAGACCATGTCGTATCCCGCCGCCCGCATGACGGCGAGCGTTGCCTCGAAATCCTCCTCCTCTTCGCCGGGGAAGCCCACGATGAGGTCCGAGGTCACGGACACGTCGGGGACGGCGGCGCGGAGCTTTTCGATGGTCTTGAGATACCCCTCGGCGGTATAGCGGCGGTTCATGGCCTTGAGGATGCGGTCGGAGCCGGACTGGATCGGAAGGTGGAAATGCTTCACGATTTTGTCCTCCGACGCCATCGCCTCGATCAGGCGGTCGGAGGCGTCCTTCGGGTGGCTCGTCATGAAGCGCAGGCAGAAATCGCCGTCGAGCGCGCAGATTTTGTGCATCAGCTCCGCGATGTCGACCCGCTCCCCGTTCACCGTGCCGCCGTCGTAGGAATTGACGTTCTGCCCGAGCAGGGTGATGTCCCGCGCGCCGTCCGCGATGAGCATTTTCGCTTCCTCGAGGATGGCGGAGGCGGAGCGGCTTCTTTCCCTGCCGCGGACGTAGGGCACGATGCAGTACGAGCAGAAATTGTTGCAGCCGTACATGATGGACAGCCACGCCATGTGCTTCGACTCGCGCCGGATGGGGATGCCCTCGGAGATCGTCCAGCTGTCGGAGAGCACAAAGGTGCGTTTGCCGCCCGAGAGCGCCGCGTCCACGAGGGACGGAACGCTGCCGATCGCTCCCGTGTCGAAGGTGAAGGACACGTAGGGATAGCTCCCCTTGATCTTGTCCGCTCTCGCCTTCTGCGTCACCATGCACCCGCCCACGCCGATGACGAGGTCCGGGTTTTTGTCCTTGAGGTGCTTGTAATTCCCGATGATGGAGAGCGCCTTTTTCTCGGCGTGCTCCCGCACGGCGCAGGTGTTGACGAGGATCAGCTCCGCGTCGTCCGGTGTGTCGGTCTTTTCGTACCCCATGGCGGCGCACATGCCGGCGAGCCGTTCGCTGTCCGCCTCGTTCTGCTGGCAGCCGAAGGTCTGGATGAAGTATTTCGGGGCGCGCTCGCCGACGCGCCCGGTTTTTTCGAGCTTTTCGCGCACAGCCGCGACGGTCTTCAGCCGCTCGGCGAGAACCGGGTCTGCGGCCGCGTCGGCAGCCGCGTTTTCCGGTAAATAGATGTTCTCGGGCATGGATGTGCCTCCGGTGGATGATTTCAGGAACCGGACGACGTCTCTGAAAGGACGTAGTTCCCGTTCGTCAGGCGGAACACGCCGCCGAGTCCGGGCGTCGCGGTCACCCGTCCGTCGTCCGTGACGAGCACCGCCTCAAAATCATAAAGTCCGCTTTCGTACAGCGCGAGCGCGCCGTCCTCGCCGAGCACAAAGAGCGCCGTCGACAAGGCGTCGGCGAGCGCCCCGTCGGACGCGACCGCCGCCGCGGAGCGCAGACCGCTCTTCGCGGGGACTCCCGTTTTCCCGCCGAGGATGTGGTGATACCGGACGCCGTTCTCTTCAAAATACCGCTCGTAATCCCCGGAGACGGCGACGAAGCCGCTCTCGAGCGCAAGCGTTCCGATCAGCCCGCCCGGGTCGTCGGGATCGCGCACGCCCACCATGTAAGGGGAGCCGTCCGGCTTTGAACCCGCGAGCGCGACGTTGCCTCCGAGGGAGACGACCGCCCCAGCCAGGGTTTCGCCCGCTTCGGGAGAATTCAGGTAATCGACGAGCAGAGCGGCCGCGGCGCCTTTCCCGACGCCGCCGAAATCGAGCCGCGCGTCCGGGTCGGTCTTTTTCACCTCGTCCGCCGAGAAGGAAAAGCATCCCTCCCCCGTGTGGGAGAGCGCTTCCCGGATATCCTCTTGTGCCGGCACGGGTCCGCCGCCCGAGACGTTCCACAGCTCGACGAGCGCGCCGAGGGTGCAGTCGAACGCCCCGCCGGTTTTCCGGCTCACGTCGAGCGAGACCGCGACGACCTCCCCGATGAGGGGCGTGAGGACGAGCGCGGCGTCCTCTCCCGCGTTGAAGCGGCTGACGGGCGTGTCGTCGTCTTTCGCGCTCATCTCCCGCTCCGCTTCGATGAGTATCCCTTCGCACCGCGCCGCGATCTCATCCATCCGAGCCTGATCCGCGCCGGGCTTCGGGATGAGGCGCAGGGTCACGACCGTGTCCATCGCGAAGAAATAATACTCTTTCGGCTCGGCTCCGGCGCATCCGGACAGGGAGAGCAGCAGAGCGGCGCAGAGCAGAAAAACCGTGATTCCGCGGCAAAAATTCATGTTCATTATACACGATCCGATTTGAGAAGTCAAGTGCCTCCGAGCGCGCCGTTCTTTGCGCGCGTGATGATCTCGTCCGCGCGGAGCTTGTCCTCGCGGTACGCTTTCCGGAGCAGTTCGGAGGGGATGAACTCGTCGTATTTGTCGAAGACGGGCGCTTCGGTCGGTCCGATCAGCGCGTCGAGGTCGATGCCCTCCGACGTGATCTTCTGCGAGATCATCCGCATGAGCGCGTCGCCCCGCCCGCCCTCGAGCTTGAAGGTCATATAGTAGCACTGCTCGAAATCCATGCCCGTGAGCTTGAAGGAGCCCGCCCGGCGCACGAGGTAGCGGCGCAGCGTGCGGAAGCTCCTCGTCCCGAGCCACGGGAAGAGCGCCCAGGTATAGCCGCCGAGGGGCAGGATGCAGGATTCGGTCAGCCCGGTGTTCCGCGCGACGGCGCGGGCGACTCTAAGCCGCTCCAGCGCGCCTTCGC
Source organism: Clostridia bacterium (assembly GCA_017540175.1). Taxonomy (GTDB): domain Bacteria; phylum Bacillota; class Clostridia; order Oscillospirales; family CAG-272; genus UMGS1696. The sequence goes on from JAFYBN010000068.1 coordinate 28,863, forward strand.
GCAGGTAGGGGTATTCCGTGTCCTCTCTCAGGACCTGCCGCATGCGCTCGAGGATGCGGGTGTGCACCTCGCCGTAATCCCCGGGCCACGAGACCTCCATCTTGCCTCTGACGGGCTTGACGTAAATGAGGCGGCGGGGGATGTCGAGCTCTTCGACCTCCCACACCCGTCCGGCGAGCGCGAAGCGGTCCCCGACCGGGGGCGGCGCGGTGATGACGCCGATCTCGTCGGATTCGCAGCGCACCGTGAAGTCCTCGTCGTCCTTGAAGACGGCGAAAAACTTGAAGGAATTGACGAGGCGTTCGCCGCGCAGGCCGACGATGAGCTCCTTTTCGTCCGTGAGCTCGAGCCAGTCGTTCGAGATCATGGAGAAGAGCAGCGTTCTGTAATCCTCCTTTTCCACGCGGCTGAACGGGGGCAGGGAGAGGATCTTCTCGGCGAGTTCCTTCGTTTTGATCGCCCCGGAGGAGGCGACGACCGACAGGGTCTGCTGAAAGAGGAGGGAGAACGGGCATTTCTTGATGGCGGGCGGCTCGATGAAGCGCTCCTCGATATAGAGCTGCACGATGGCGATGGCCTTGAGAAGCTCCCACGGCATGAGCTGGGGCAGGGGCGTGTTCGGCAGGGGATTTTCCTCCCGGAACACCATGAGCATCTCCGGCGGGTCGCCCCGTCTGCCCGAGCGCCCGAGGCGCTGGAGGAAGGACGAGACCGAGTTCGGCGAGCCCTGCTGGATGATTCTCTCCAGCCGCCCGATGTCGATGCCGAGCTCCATGGTGACCGTCGCGCACGCGACCGCGCGGATGTCGTCGTCCTTCATTTTGAGCTCGGCCTCTTCCCGGATGGACGCGGAGAGGAAGCCGTGGTGGATGAGGAAGACGTCCGGCTCGCCGCGGTATTCCGCGATCTCGCGGAGGGTCGCGCAGATATATTCCGTTTCCTCGCGGGAATTCGAGAAAACGATGCACTTCTTTCCCTTCGTCGCGTCGTAGATGTATTCGTAGCCGTGATCGAGGGAAATGGTCTCTTCTCTTTTGTTGTCCTTGGGGGTCGGCACGAGGGCGACGTCGTTCGCCCCTGCCGCGGCGCCGGTCTCGCCGACGTCCTTTTCGACGATATAAAAGTGCTCCATGCCGAGCCGCCAGCGGATCTTCGCGGGCGGGACGGAGGGGATCGCCGTTTCCCTGCCGCTGCCGCCGCCGAGCCACTGTGCCGCACGTCTCATGTCGCCGATGGTGGCGGACAGTCCGATGCGGCGCGGGGAAACGCCCGTTTTTTCGCGCAGGCGGGAAAGCTGGCAGAGGATCTGGTTGCCGCGGTCGCTGCCGGTGAGGGTGTGGATCTCGTCGATCACCACGTAGCGCAGATCGCCGAACAGCCGGATGAGGTCGGAGGAGCGGCGGATGAGCATGGCCTCGAGGGATTCCGGCGTGATCTGGAGGATGCCGCGGGGTTCTCGGAGAGCGCGCTGCTTATGGGACGCCGCGACATCGCCGTGCCAATGATACACGGGGATGCCCGCCTCCTCGCAGAGCTCCGAAATGCGCCCGAACTGGTCGTTGATGAGGGATTTCAGCGGCGCGATATAGAGCGCGCCGAAGGACTGGGGCAGGTCCTCGTAAAACTCGGAGAGGATCGGGAAAAACGCCGCCTCCGTCTTCCCGGACGCCGTCTGGGAGGGCAGAAGGAGGTTTTGGTCCGTGTCAAAGAGGATCTCCGCCGCCGCGACCTGCACGGGGGAGAGGGATTCCCAGCCGCGGGAATAGATGAATTCCCGGATGAAGGGGGAGTAGCGGTCGAAAACGGACATGGGGGTGGGCTCCTTTCTGCGATGGCTTTTCGGGATCTAATATCTCAGGCTCGCGGGTTGAGGTTTGCGGAAACCGCAGGTTGCTTTTGGGGATCCCCTGAAATCGTATTTATTTAGCTTGCAAATAATTCTATTTTTTCATAAGGAAACAAACGCTACGCCCGAGTTCGCTTTGCGAACTCGTGGAATTCGCGCGCAGCGCGAACTTCCGTGTTTGTGGTACGAGATATTGCCCTGCGCGGGCGGCGCAGGGGGGGCACCAGCTCAGGCCGCAGCCCCCCTGGAGGTCCCCTTGGCCATCCAATCTGCGGTCCTTGATCCTCTTCAGCGGCTTCGACTGCGAAGCGCACGGCGTCAGCTTGGGAATACAGCGAGTTCATCGCGGCCTGATTTCTTGAAGCCGAAATCTACCGTGAAGACAAGCGCGTTTGATTACAGGTCGCGTTTGGCTGTCAGCGGAAGTTTGGGATGCATCCTCGCGGGTGTAAGTCTGCGGAAATCTGCTGAATCTATTCGCGTTTCAGCGCGACGAAAAATGCGGCTTTCATTGCATGTCCAGCGAACGCGGGTGAGCAATCCTGCGGAGCCGCGTTAAAGCGCTTGCTTGTTTTTGCTTCAGTTATCGTGAGAATAGGATGCTGTGCTGAAAGGTGACGTGCGTCTTCGCGGATGTTAGTTTGCAGAGATTTGCTGAAACGCTAAGAAGCTCAGCAGATTATAGCTGCCCCCATGTGCGCGAGGCTGTTGAGCGATGACGCTGAAGCTGAACGCGCCCGTGTAATGCGCGTTTATGAGCGCATGAGGAAATTCGCGCGGGCGCGAATTTCCAAGTTTCGGCTGCAGAGTATTTAGTTCGCGCTGAATCTGTTCAAGTCAAGTCCCCTTGTCATTTACTGTTCGCCGGCAAGTACCGCTGAATAGGGGAGAGGAGTGAAGCTTCACCGTCGGAGCCGCTTCGGTGATGATAGGAGCACAGATTGGATGGCCAAGGGGACCCGCACAGAGGGGCATGCGGCCTGAGCTGCCCCTCCGTGCCGCCGTCCGCGTAGGACAATTTCAAATCCGTAATTCCCAAACGCGAAGCGTTTGTTCCAAAAATAACAGGCGGTTTCAGCAGACTCCCCCCGCCGTCTGCGCAGGTTGAAAAAACCGTGACTCCCAAACTCGGGCGCAGCGTTTGTTTCCTTAAAGCCCTCTCCGTCACCGTCTTACGACGGTGCCACCTCTCCCACGCACCAAGTGCGACAGCGTCGGCACGGCAGTCGCGCCGGTGAGGCAACAGCATTCTCTTTGATGCAGGTTTCAGCAAACCTCAACCCCGCCGGGGCGGGAAGACACACGCAGTCTTCTTCAACAGAGGCAAATCAAAATTCAATATCGTCCAGCGTCACCGTACTCCGCGGCGCGGAGGAAGAGTCCGCCGCCCCGGTTCCCCCGGTTTCCCCGGCATGCGCCGCCTGCCGCGGATCGGCAAGGCCCCCTTCTTCCAGCCCATCGGGCAGCCCGTCCGGATCGGGCCCCGCCGTCGTGCGCTCCACACGCCCGACGATTTCGGCAAAGCCCACCCCCGCGTTCGTGTAGAGCAGATCGAGCAGCGTCACATAATCCCGTATGATCTCCCGCGGGGTGATCATGCTTGACGCGCCCTCCCGCGCAACGGACTGCGTGAGAAAGTCGCGCATGTTCTCTTCCGTGATGCGCGGGGTCCAGCGGTGGTACTCCCCGTGCAGGGCGGTCAGGCGGATGACGAGCGCGTAAAGCTCGCTGTCCGAGAGGCGTCTCAGCCGGATCACGGGCTGCATGAGGGAACGCAGTTCCCCGCCGCCGAAGCGTCCGTCCGCGAGCCGGCTCCGCAGCGCCTCGTAGCTGTACAGCCCCCGCCGCCCGTCCTCGAGGAACTGGGGCGTGCCGCCGAAGACGATCATCAGCCCCGGCGCGCGCCCCTGCATGGTGTCGTTGAACATCGAAAGGATCTTTTCGTAATTGTTTTCCCTTGAGATGCGGTTGGGGATCTTGTAAAGGTTCACGCATTCGTCGATATAGAGACAGAGCCCGCTGTACCCCGCCAGCCGCACGAACGCCGTGAAGAGCTTTAGGAAATCGTACCAGTTCTCGTCCGAAACGATGCTCAGGTTGCGGATGCCCGTCGCCGCCCGCGCCTCGGTGCGCGTTCCGTACTCCCCGCGCAGCCAGCGGAGGCACGCGGAGCGCTTCGCGTCGTCGTCGTCCCGCCAGCCCTCGTAATAGGCGCGCAGAACGGACGCGAAATCATACCCGCCGACCCCGTCCTCCAGCTCGCGCAGTTTTTTCGTGATGCGTCGTGAAAGCTCCGCGCCGAACGCCTCGGCGTTCGGATCGAAGCCCTCGTCCTCCATTTCCCCGCCGAGCTTCGCGAACCACCGGTCGAGGATGATGGGCAGCGCTCCTCCGTCCGGGGAGGATTTCGAGGCGGCGTTCTTCATGAGCTCCCGATAGGTCGCCAGTCCCCCGCCGCCCGCCAGCTTGCGTTCCGGGGAGAGATCGGCGTCCGCGGTCACAAAGCCCCGCTCGAGGGCGTACCCGCGGGCGAGCTGGATCAGAAAGCTCTTGCCCGAGCCGTACCGCCCGATGATGAATTTCGTCGTTCCTTCCCCGTCCGCCACCCGGTCGAGCGCGGACGCGAGCGCTTCGATCTCCTCGCTGCGCCCGATGGCGATGTACGGAGCGCCGACGCGGGGAACGACGCCGCCCGACAGGGACGCGAGGAGCGTCCCGAGGATCCTGCGCGGCACCTTCGCCGCCTGTTCGCTTCTTATTTCAGCCATTCTTCCGCGTCCTCCCTGTAATCCTCCACAAGCGCGAATCCAAGCTCTCCCGGCTCGAGCACCACGTCCCCGATGAGATCGAGGAAGAGGGTGTTGAGCCGATCCGCGAGCTCTCCTTCATACAGCGACCGCTCGCGGCAGAACGCGCGGAATCTGCCCGCAAGGGCCGCCCGCAGCGCGTCCCGCAGCGTGTCGGTATCGTCTTCTTTTTTCGTTTGACCGCTCGAAGAGCCGCTCTTCGGGCGGTCTTCGTCCGCTCCCTTCGGCGTCTCCGGAGCTTCACGGCCGGCCGCGGCGATTTCCGTCCGCGCATCGGCGGCGATCCCGGGGTCCGCTTCCCCACTCACGCCGGGGTCCGCTTCCCCACTCACGCCGGGGTCCGCTTCCCCGCTCACGCCGGGGTCCGCTTCCCCACTCCCGCCGGGATCCGCTTCCCCGGTCTCCGCGGGCGTCTCCCACGCGGCGCTGTCGAGCTCGCCCTCGAGCGCGATCGGCTCCCCGCCGACCTCGTCCTGCCCAAAGGCGGTCCTGTCCCCGGCAGCCGGTTCAGCTTCATCCCCGGCGGAATCGTAATCCTCCCCGGTCAGGCGGGTGGTGTTGCGCCAGGACTGCGCCTCGATGCTCCTTGCCGCGTCCCCGTCGAAGCCGCTCGTCTCGGACTCATAGTTCTTGAGATAATCCGGAGGCATATAGGCGTCTTCCTTTTTGCCCCTCGGCACGGAGGCGGGCATCAGGGGCGCGAAATAGGCGTCCACGGCGCGCGCCGCTTCCGGTCCGATCTCGTTCACACCGAGCTTCGCCTTGATGCCGAGGACGGCGCGAAGGCGGTTTTCCGTATATTTCACGAGCGCGGTCACGGCCAGACGGGTATCGGCACGGCGCGTGAAGGACACGAATTCGATGTCGAGCCTTCTTTTCACGTCCGATGCCGCGACCGCTCCGAGATAGCTGTCCCGCGTCATCCGGTAGACCCGGTCGAGCGCGAAGATGCCGCGGCGGTTTTCCGCGTCCCCCTCAAGGGCCGCGGAAACGGCGGCGGGAATGTGCTTCTCGTAGTCCTCTCTATGCTCTCCGTAATAGCGGCTCGTGCGGTAATCGTAATCGGACGAGGTCTCGATCACCGCCTTCGCGAGCAGACCCGCGCGAGCGGTGTTCAGATAGAACTCCTTGAACTGCGCCTTCGGGACGATCTCGTGCAGGATCCCGTTCAGCGAGGCGGGACAGGGGGTGCGGTGGATCAGGCAGTAATCCGGGAGCCATTCGCACAGGCACCCGTCGAGACGGGGATAGGTCTCCCGGTAGCCGAGCCAGATCCGCGCGAGCAGCTCGGCCCCTTCCTTCGGCGGGATCTCGTCCGGGAGGTTCAAAATCTCATAGATATAAAGCAGGATATAGGGAAAATCGCACCCGGGGCAGATCCCCGCGCGGATGGATTCCCGCACCCAGCGGTAAAACGAAATCTGTGCGCCGCTCATGTGGGCGTACTGCGGCACATAGGAGAAATACGGCACGCGCTCGATCTTCTGCTTCTCCCCGACGGGGATGGAAGAGGGCGTCTGATGGCTCCGCCGCGCGTCGGTGACGAAGCGGCTGTAAAACTCCGTTTCGGACTCCCACCGTCTGACCGATACCGAGCGGATCAGAGCGCCGTCCGGCGTGTAGGTCTCAGCCGCGGTCTCGGGCGCGGGGCGCTTCTCCGCCGGTGCGGACGGGACAGAATTCCACGGGGACTGCCTTCTGTATCGGCTCGTCTGATACCGCCCCTGCGGTCCGGCGGGCACGGAACGCGGCCCGTTCACGGTACGGACGACCCGGCCCGCGCTGCCCTCCCCGGTCTGCCGCTCGCGCGGAGGGATCTTTTCGCCGGCCGCCGCGGGCGCGCCTGCCTCCGGCTCCGGGTCCGGCACGTTCACGTCGGTCACGCCGACGCGGTTCTCCGGAAAGGAGGGCTTTTCGTAAACGCGGGGCTTAGGCACCCCGAGATCCCAGAAATTCTCGTCTCCGGCGCGGCCCGTTCCCTTCCCCGCGCCCGCGGGCACTGTCTCCGCTCCCGTAGAAAGCGCATCGACAAAGAACTCCGCGGCGGGCGTGCTGTCCCGTTCTTCTCCAGCGTCAGCTTCATGCGTCTGCGGCCGCGGGGAGCCGTCTTCGGCAGAGGGAAAAGGGCTTTGCGTTTCGCTCTTCACCGCGTGCTTTTGCGCCCGGGGGAAGTCGTCTTCGGCGGATGGACGGCCCTCGGCGGCCCCGCCGCTCTTTTTCGCCCGGAGGGATTCCTCCACCCGGCGGCGGATCTCGCGCGCGAGCCCGACAAGCTCTTCCGGCGTTCTCTTTTCCATGCGCTCCCCTCCCCGCAAACGAAATGATGTTATCATACCATTATACCATCTTCAAACCTGGGTGTCAAGTTTGCGCACTCACCCGCGCGCGGAGAAGATCGGGGCACGGGAGGGGAGAAATTCGTGAAAACAGACATTGTTTTTTCTCTGTTTTGTGGTATAATAAAAGGTTATCCCCGGCGCACTAAGGCGAACTCCGCCGCCCGGGGCGCGGGAGGCGGCGGGGGAGGCATTTCTACGGCGGAGGAGTATGCTGAAAACGCATGTTCCTTGATGGAGTCTGCTGAAACCGTCCATTCTTTAAAGGAACAAACGCTGCGCCCGAGTTCGCGCAGCGAACTCGTGGAATTCGCGCGCAGCGCGAACTTCCGTGTTTGAGAATTACGGATTTGTATTGCCCTGCGCGGGCGGCGGCACGGGGGGACCAGCTCAGGCCGCAGGTCCCCCCGTGCGGGGCCCATTGGCCATTACATCTGCGATCCTTGATTCTCCGAAGCGGCTCCGATGCGTTTGCGGCACAGATCAGCCGAAACTCAGAGCGACTGCGGCTCTCGAATCGTCAGCTGAAACATTGCAATTCGCGCTCGCGCGAATTGCCGTGATCCAAATTCGCGAATTACATGGCGCGTTGGCAGTCGGCGGAAGACGACGTGCATCTTCGCGAATGGAAGTCAGCCTTAATCTGCTATGCCTGTTACCGTTTCAGCGCGACGAAAAGCGCAGCTTTCAACCCTCGTATTGCGAACGCGGGTAGAAAATCCTGCGGAGCCGCGGTAAAGCGCGTGCTTGTCTTTGCTTCAGTTATCGCGAGAATGGGATGCAGCGCAGAACGCATCACTTTACAGCACAGCATCCTATTCTCGCGACAGCTAATGTAAGAATTCGCTGAACTGGAACGCGGCTCCGCAGGATTTTCTACCCGCATTAGCTGCGCGAACAGAAACGACATTACTTAACGTGCGCTGAAACGCGAACAAGCTCAGCAGATCCAGACTGACGCTATAGTCGCGAAGCCGCACGTCGATTACCGCTGGCAGCCAAACGCGTCCTGTAATCAAACGCGCTCGTCTTTACTAAAGGTTTCAACTTCAGGAAATCAGGCCGCGATGAACTCGCTTGATTCTTCAGCTGACGCCGTGCGCTTCGCAGTCGGAGCCGCTTTTGAGGATCAAGAACAATAGATTGGATGGCCAAGGTGACCCGCACGGGGCGCCTTCGGCCTGAGATGGCGCCCCGTGCCGCCGCCCGCGCAGGGCAATACAAATCCGTAATTCTCAAACGCGCAGCGTTTGTTCCCAAAACAGCATGCGGTTTCAGCAGACTTCCCCGTGCTGCCGCCTGCGCAGGGCAATAAATTGTTCCCAAACACGGAAGTTCGCCGCGCCGACGCAGTCGCGCTGCGCGGCGAACTCGGGCGAAGCGTTTGTTTCATTAGGAGAACGTGCGGTTTTTGCAGACTCCATCAAAAGACCCCGCGGTTTCAGCATACTCCCCGCCATTTTGCCCGTGTTTCGGACTTTTTTCCCGCCGAGATTCGGACAATCCGATATTGTAACTCCCCTCCGTTTGTGCTACAATAAGGCGGATCAAAACGGGCGGCGAAAAGCCGCGTTTCACGGAGGCAAACCATGGGAATGATCTCGAATCTGCACGCGCATACCGTACGCTGCCGCCACGCGTCCGGCACGGAACGGGAATATGTGGAAAACGCCCTCGCCGCGGGACTCAAGACCTACGGCTTCTCCGATCACGCGCCCTATCCCTTCCCGAACGGATACGTCTCCGGCTTCCGGATGGCCTGCGCACAGCAGGAGGATTACGTCGACACCCTGCTCGCGCTGAGAGAAGAATACAAAGGACAACTCGACCTGAAAATCGGCTACGAGGCGGAATACTATCCGAAATTCTTCCCCGATTTTCTCGCCATGATCCGCGCCTACCCAATCGATTACCTCATTCTCGGCCAGCACTTTATCGACAATGAAATCGGAGCGCCCTATTCCGGTCAGACCACCGATCAGGAGGCGCTGCTGCGCCGCTACGTCGATCAGGTCTCCGAGGGACTCGATACGGGCGTGTTCACCTATGTCGCCCACCCCGATCTCATGAATTTCGTCGGCGAGTCGGCAGTGTTCGACAAACTTTACGGCCGCCTCATCGAGACGGCAAAGAAACACGGCGCACCGCTCGAGATCAACCTGCTCGGCATCCGCGACCACCGCGCCTATCCGCACGAACGCTTCTTCGCGCTCTGCGGGGAGATCGGCGCCCCGGTCGTGATCGGCTGCGACGCGCATCAGGCCGAGGTCGCCGTCGATCAGCCGTCCTGCGAGACCGCCCTCTGCATAGTGGAAAAATACAAGCTCGAACTCGTCGAAAACCCGGTCCTGCGCCCCGTCGGCGCGGTCACGGAAGAAGAATACCGCCGCGCGAAAGCCGCGCAAGAGGAAAAATCATGAAAACAAGCGAACGCGCGCGGGGCGTGTGGCTGATGCTCGCCGCCGCCCTCCTCTTTTCCTTCGGCGGCATGCTCGTCAAGCTCGTCCCATGGAATCCGATGGCGATCTCCGCGGGGCGGTCGTTCATCGCGGGCGTAGAACTGCTGCTTTATATGAAGATCCGCGGGCACCGGCTCGTCTGGAACCGCGCGGTGCTCTTCGGCGGTTTCGCCATGGGCGCGACCTCGACCCTCTACGTCGTCGCCGCGAAGCTCACCGCCGCCGCGAACGCCATCCTCTTACAGTACACCGCCCCCATTTTCATCATCCTGTTCATGTGGGTGATTTTCGGGGTCAAGCCCACGAAGCTCGATTTCGCGGCGACCGTGCTTCTCTTCTGCGGCGTCACGCTCTTTTTCCTCGACTCCCTCGAGGGGGGCGGCATGACGGGCAATCTGCTCGCGCTCGCCTCCGGGGTCACGTGGGCGCTCGTCTTCATGATGAAGCAGTGGGAGGGCGCGGACAATCTTTCCTCCGTCTTCTTCGGCTGCGTTTTCTGCGTGATCGTCGGTCTGCCGTGGCTCCTCTCCCCCTCGCTCGTCTGGTCGGGAACCTCGGTGCTCGGCATCCTCACGATCGGACTTCTGCAGTTCGGCGCGGCGTATATCTTCATGGCGGAGGGGCTGGCAACTACGCCGCCGCTCACCGCCTCCCTCGTCGCCATGATCGAGCCCGTGCTCAATCCCGTATGGGTCGCGATCTTCGTGCATGAGACGATCGGCGCGCTCTCCCTCGCCGGGGCGTGCGTCGTCATCGTCGGCTCGCTTCTGTACAACATTCTCAAAGGCCGGGAAAGCACGGCAGGGAACGAAGCGGCGGGGGAAGGGAAATCATGATGACACGCGCCGCCCGCTCCCGTTCCGCAACGCTTGATCTCACAAAAGGGCCCGCCCTGCCCCTCATGCTCCGCTTCTGCCTCCCCATCCTGCTCGGCAATCTCATGCAGCAGTTCTACAACATGGCGGACGCCGCGGTCGTCGGAAAGATGGTGGGCAACGCCGCGCTTGCCGCGGTCGGGGCGACGGGGGCGATCACCTTTCTCGTCATCGGCTTCGTGGACGGCATCTGCGCGGGCTTCTGCATCCCAGCGGCGCAGTCCTTCGGCGCGGGCAACAAATCCCTCTTGAGGCGCTGCGTCGCGAACATTGTACGGCTCGCCGTCGGCGCGGCGCTGATCCTCACGGTGCTCTGCTCCGTCCTCCTGCCGACCGTTCTGGTTGCCATGCGCTTTCCCCCCGACATCTACGGGGACTCCTACGCCTACCTCAGCGTGATCTTCGCGGGCATCCCCGCGACCGTGGCGTACAACACGCAGGCGGGACTCATGCGCGCGATGGGCAACAGCAAAACGCCCCTCTACGTTCTGATTTTCGCGTCCGTTCTCAACATCGGACTCGATCTCACCCTCGTCGGCGCGTTCGGGCTCGGCGTGCGGGGCGCGGCGATCGCGACCGTCGTCTCGCAGGCGGTCTCCGCCCTGATCTGCTTTCTGTACATCCGGAAAACCTATCCCGAGCTCCGCGCGGACCGCGAGGAGCGTCGCTTCAGCGGAAAGATCGCCGCGCGGCTGATCCTCTCGGGGCTGCCGATGGCGCTGCAGTATTCCATCACCGCGATCGGCTCCGTGCTGATCCAGGCGGCGGTCAACGACCTCGGCTCGACCGTCATCGCAGCGGTCACGGCGGCAAACAAGGTGCAGTCCTTCGTGCACCTGCCCTTCGGCACCCTCGGCGTCACGATGTCGACCTTTACGGGGCAGAACCTCGGCGCGGGGCGGTACGACCGCGTCAAGGAAGGCTTCCGTGCGGGCATGCGGATCTCGGTCCTTTATTCGATCTTCATGGGCGTCGCGATGTATTTCGGGGGCGAGTACGTCTCCCTTTTGTTCATCAACCGGGCGGACCCGATCCTTTCGGACCTGCTCGTCTGTCTCCGGCAGTATCTGCGGCTGAACTGCCTCTTCTACATCCCCCTCGGCGTCCTGATCGTCTGCCGCTTCACCCTGCAGGGCATGGAATACGGCGTGACCGCCATGTTTGCGGGCGCGTTTGAAATGGTCGCCCGGGGCGTCGTCGCGCTTCATTTCGCAAAGCTCTGGGGGTTCCGCGCCATCTGCTTCGCCAATCCCCTCGCTTGGATCGCCGCGTGCTTTCTGCTCGTCCCCGCGTGCGCGGTCGTGTTCCCGCGGGTCAGAAAAAAGCTCGCGTTCCAAAGTCCGAAAAACGAAACTGCGGAGGATCTTTCATGAACCCTACCTATGACCGACTGCTGCTCGGCGGGGAAGAATCCCGCCCGGTGCGCATCACCCTGACCGCCCGGCAGTCCGACGTCGATCTCCCCGCCCGGATCGAAAGCGCCCTGTTCGGCGACTTCTTTTCGTCCGGCTCCGAGGGAGGCACCTCAGAGAGTCAGGTTTCCGAACAGCCGGCGTCCGGAGAGGTTGTCACGCCGGAAAACGCACGGGAAGCCCTCGAATACGCGGTGGACGACGTCATCGACCGGGACTCCGACGGCTTCGCCTTTCCCCTCGACCCGGACGAACCCGACGACGACGAACTCCTCGACTCATTCGGCGAGGACGGAGAAGACGGCGACGCCGCGGATTTCTGGAAGATGATCGGCAATATTTTCCGGCAGATGGAGGACGCGAACTCCCAAAAGCCCGAGGAGGAGCCCCTTGTCGCAATCATGCTCGGCGTCATGGAAAAGAAGCGCCGTGCGGACGGGGGGATCGATCTCGAAATCTCCTACGAGGACGCGCAGCTCGCCGACGGGACGCGCACCGTGATCCGGCTGTCTTCCGCCGAACCGGACGTTGTGACCGTGACCCGTTCGGGCGACGAAACGACGAGCATGATGATCTGCGAAGAGGGCGTGCGCCATGTTTCCATGTACCGGACCCCCTACGCCGTGCTCGAGCTCGCCGTGCTCGGCCGCCGGTGCGAATCCACCGTGAACTGGATGCACGGCGGCGTCATCCGTATGGACTATCTCGTCGAGTTCCACGGGGCCGACCTTCAGTACTCCGAGCTGACGATCAAGGTCGAACCGATGTGATCCGCCCGCCCTTCGCCGCGATTGCTGCCGAATCTGACGGAAAACAACGGAAATTCTTCTTTTCCGACAAATTTCCGCTTGCATTTCGCCGAAGGGTATGTTATAATGACTACGGGAAACCATATCTATCTTTCGGAGGACACTATGGGAAAATTTATTTTCAAGAAGACCGCCACCGGCTATAAGTTCGATCTCAAGGCGACGAACGGCATCGTCATCGCCACGTCCGAGGTTTACACCACGCCCGCCGCCTGCAAGAAGGGCATCGAGAGCGTGAAGAAAAACTGCATCGGCGAGATCGAGGATCAGACCGCCGAAACCGTGGAAGTCAAGAAGCATCCGAAATTCGAGGTCTATCAGGACAAGGCGGGCGAATTCCGCTATCGTCTGAAGGCCAAGAACGGCGAAATCATCGCGACGGGCGGAGAGGGCTACAAGACCCTCAAGAACTGCCTGGGCGGCATCGAGAGCGTGAAGAACAACGCCCCCGACGCGGAAATCGTCGACGAGACCGCGGAATAATCCGACCACAGCAAAAAAGCGGGGCTGTCGCATTAACTCCAGAAAACGGAGAAATGCAACAGCCCGCTTGCTTTTCAGAGCCGACAGCTGTCCTTTTTCTCCTTTATCAGAGGAGCCGGTTCAGCAAGCTGAACCCAAAAGGACCAAAAAGAGGAACTCCTTCTGTGTCTTGGGTGTTCCGAGGTCTGCGGACCTCGGGTCAGGGCGTTGCAGCAGTTCGCAGAGCGAACTGCAACACCCACACCACCTTTTGAAAAAGGTGGACGAAAACTTTTGGGACTATTTGCGACAGGCCCGTTTTTTGTTTTATATCGGAGCTGAATCCGGATCGAAAACCGGCGGCTCAGTCGTACAGCGCCCGGATCCCTTCCTGCGCCGCGGGGTAAAGATCCGCGTTGTGCCGCTGTTCGAGCCCGAAGCTGCCGTCGGCGCGGAAGGTGTAGCAGGTATAGCCCTGCAGCAGGTCGTCCGAGAGCTTTTTCGTATAGAGATTGTAGCTCGAGTACCCGGACGGCTCGTTGTACGAGAGGACGATGCCCCGATAGCTCAAAACAAAATCGTTGACGTGGTCGTGCCCGCAGACGACAAGGTCCGTCGAGCCGACGTCGAGCAGGGCGTCGAAAAGTCCGCCGTTGTGCCCGGAGCAGCAGATCCCCTCGCGCCGCTGCCCCATGATCAGATAATCCCCGTTTTCGTTCGGGGTATCATACACGGGGACGCTTGTCGGCGAGACCTCAGTCTCTCCCGTCAGCTCCTCGTAAGCCGTTTTGTATTCCGGGAGCGGGATGTGCACAAAGACCGTGGATTTCACGTCCCCGCCTCCGATCCTCTCGAGATCGGCGACGGTTTCCCGGTACCACTTGATCTGGCTCGGCTTGACGTAATCGTCTTTTCTTCCGGTCCCCGCCTCGATTTCGGCGGCATACGCTTCGAGATCGGCCTCGCTCATTTCATTTCCTCCGTCGAAGAAAAACAGCGAGCGCGCGATCTTCCCCTGCGAATCGATGAGGTTGATCACATGGTTCCCCTCTCCCCACACCTCGTCTCCGTCCGAAGTATGCTTCGCGTCCGCTTCGATCAGGCAGTGGGAATAGGAGGCAAAGAGCTTTACCATCTTTTCGCGGGATATGCTCCACGCGTTGTCGCCCTCGTGGTTGCCGAGCACGGCGGTCCAGTACACGCCGAGCTCCTCCATCACCTCGCAGAGCTGCTTTGCGCGGCGGCCGTTGAAGCTCGAGGTGACGTTGTCCCCGACAAAGACAACGAGATCGGGCTTTTCGTTCACGATATTCCGGATGATGTACTCCATCGTGACGTTTCCCTTTTCCTTGTTGTGGTCGAGGTGCGTGTCCGTGAAGCCGATCACCTTGAATTCCCCGTCGGGTCCATCCCCGGCGGCGTCTTTTTTCACGAGCGCGGTGTACCCGTCCCGCTTCTCGGCGACGACGCGGCAGTCCGGATTTTTCACGATCAGCGAGCGGTCGATCTCATACGTAACGGGCAAAAGAATCGCGGCGGCGGCTCCCGCGGCGAGCAGAACGCCGAGACAGGAGCAGAGGACCGTGATCGTGATTTTCTTTTTCTTCTTCATCGCTTTTCCCTTTCCTCTCCGCGGCCGCGCCGCTTTCCCTCCGGAATGCCCGACAGCACCCGTAACCCGATTCCCGGCATTCGACGGACGCGAGGCGTCACTCCGCGTTCGCAGCTTCCTTCAGCGCCCGCACGGCAAGGCTGAAATCAAACAGCTTTTCAAAAGCCTCCGCGCCGTCCCCGCAATACTTCTCATACGCTTCCCGGCACGCCGCGTATCCCTTGCCGCTCCTTTCGGAAAAGCCCTCGAACATGGCGAGGAGGGTTTCGGCGTCCTTCGCGCAAAACGGCTCGTCCGTAAGCTCCTCTTTGTTCGAGACGGCGTAGACCGCGCAGTACTGCATCACCTCGGGGTAATCGGCCCAGTCGACGTCCCGCGCGGCCCCGACGCTCTCCTGCGCGTCCGGATAGCTCATGTTCATGTGCGCCGCCCGGTAATCCGCGCTCATCGCCAGACCCAGAATGAATTTATAGGAATAGTTCGGCGCACCCTCAAGCCAAGTGTTCCGCGCGACCCAGACCCCTTTCAGCTCCCCGCTCTCCTCGAAGCAGTCGGGGAACACGACCGTGAGCCCGTCCCCCGCCCGGATGAGTCCGAGGTCCTTCGCGGGAAGGTAGGCAAGATCGATCCCCTGCTTTTGCTGCCGGAGCTTGTCGAGCGCCGCGGGGGAAGACGGGGCGAAGAAGACGTAGCTCGAAACCTTCTGAAAGCCGTTCACCGTGTTGGTGAGATACAAACTCATCCCCGCCGTCGACATTTCCACGCCGACGTTTACGTATTTGTTTTCCTGTGCGCATCCGACGGCCGAGAACAGGAGCAGAACCGCCAGCGCAGCGGCCGCGGGGCGGATCCCGCGCGGGAAGAGTCGTCTCTTCGTTCTTTCTCTCATGACTCGCTCCCTCCTTTCACAGGCTGCGCCGCAGCCGACTGCGGCGCGGCGGGATGCTCCGCGTCCCACTCCGCCTGCCGCTGTGCCCTCATTTCGTAAAGCTCCGCGAGGATCTTTTCCTTGCGCTTCCCAGTGTAGTGATCGAAGGACATGATGATGCCCGGAACGATGTTGCCGACGATGCCCGAGACGGTGATGAGGTAGAAAATGCCGTTCAGGGTCTCGGTCGACTGCACCACGCTGATGGTCGTCGAGCCGAAGGATTTCGCGCTGACATACCCGATCAGCACGAGCCCCGCGGGGAACAGCAAACTCTTCCAGAAGCCGCTGATCCGCGCCGCGGTGGAGCGGAGCGCGAAGACCATCGCCTCCGACCGGACCGGCTCCCCGTATTTCTTCCACGTCATGTACTCCATATAGTCCGTCGAATCCGCGAGCAGGATATTCCTTGACGAGCTCATCGCGCCGTTGGGCAAACCGGCGAAGCCGACGATCAGGGCGACGACGAGCAGCGATTTGTAGCCGACGAGCAGGAAGACGACGTATAAAATACCGGTATAGAAGTATCCGTACATGATGATGTCGCGGGAGGAGAGCTTCGAGCCGATGAAGGGCACCGCGGCGATGCCGAGATACGAGAGCGCCGCGGAGATCGTGCCCGCGACCGACGCCATCCAGAACGACCCGAGCGTCTCGAGATAGAAGTACGCGAGCCCCGAATAACACACCTGCCGCACCGAATCGACGATCTGCGAGAAGATCAGGCACCACATGGGGCGGTTGAGCATCAGCGCCTTGAAGTTCAGGGCGACGGGCGCTTCCTTCCGCCACGGCGCCGCCGTCTTTTCCGTGAGCGTGAAATACGGCACGATCATGAGCGCAAAGCCCACGACGCCGAAGAAGATCGCGAAGAGGAGGTAGATCAAGGCCTCCTTGTCCATGTAAAGCGCGACGAAAACCGGGATCAGCCCGCTCGGAAGCATGCCGCCCAGCGTCGACGCGAACTGCGCGACGGTATAGAAATTCTTGCGGTCCTTCGGATTGGTGGTCATTCTCGCCGAAATGGTGGAGAGCGCCATGTCGTAGAAGCCGTCGGCGACGCAGTAGATCAGATAGAAGACGAAGACGTAGGCGATCCTCGCCGAGAGCCCGATCCCGGGAACGACGAAGAGCAGGATCGACGAGACCGCGAGCGGCAGCGGCATGACGAGGGCAAACGCCTTCGCGCGGCTGCGCCCGTGCTTCCCCCGCCGGTCGAGGATCATGCCGGCGACCGGGTCGACGATGATGTTCGCGATCTTCGCGACCAGCTCGAGAATGAGGACGTAGGACGCGGCGATCCCCATGAATCGGGTCAGAAACAGCGTCAGCGCGTACGCCTCCACATCCTGCGCCATGGAATTGCCCATGATTCCGGAGGAATAGCCGAACTGCTCTTTGAGCGTGAACGTGGGATTGTGAACGATTTTGCCCCACGCCGCCCTCAGCTTCGAGCCGCCCCCGTTTTTGCCGCTCTTACTCATACTTCACCTCACGGATATTGTCTGTTCGGTTTCTGCCGCTCCCGTCCGGGCGTTCTTTCCCCAACCCGGCACGCGGCATATGAAATCCGCCCCGTCGGATCCCGGCGGAAACGCCTCATTCCGAACGCCCGCTCGCCTCCGCAAGCTCCTTCAGCGGGGTCACGAAGGTTTTATCGAGCGAACGCTCCATGATTTTCGCGTTCTTCGCGAGCATGGTCGCGAGATTGATCGCGCTTTCCGCGGAGCGGGAATAGAGGTTTGATGAGATGGAGCCGAGCTCGTAGATCTCCCCGGCGTCGTAGATGCGGTTCGAGAAGATCAGATCGAGCATTTCCGTGGACTGCCGGTCGCGGGAGATCTTCGAGCCGAGGTTGTTCTCGTAATACGCCTCGTGCAGGCCGTAGTGTCCTTCGGCGTTCATCAGCTCCACGACCGCGCCCGTCATATCCCAGTCGATCGCGGAGGTGTTCGGAATGCAGATCGTCGCCGCCGTGTATTTCGTGACGGTGCTGTAATACTTCGACTGCGCCTCGTCGTATTTCGGGACGGGGATGATGCCGAAGTCCGTCTCCATGTCGCGCAGATTCTGCGCCACCCGCATGCGCATCCACATGAAGAGCGCGTTGTTCGCGCGGAAGATGTTGCACTCGCCGACGTAGATGTCCGGGTACTTCGAGGAATAATTGTGCATGTTCTGTACGACCGTCGGGTCGAAGAAGATGCCGTCGATCTTCGAGAACACGTCGTTCGCGTGCTCGGAGGTGATGGTATAGTAGGGTTCGCCGCTTTCGTCCTTGTCCACGATCCGCGCTTCGCTCCCGTGCATGAAGCTGACGATGGCGTCCCGCTGCCAGAGCAGGCCGAAGCGGTCCCCTTCGATGTCGACCTCTCCGTTGCCGTTGAGATCGGAGGCGACGGTGTTCGCCATGTCCGCCATCTTGTCGAGCGTCCACGTGCCTTCCTCGACCAGATCGTAGGGCACCTCGAGGTGGTAATCCTCGATGAGCTGCTTGTTGAACACCATCGCGCCGGTGGAGTCGTCGTCCAGGATGATCATGTCGCCGGTCACATAGTAGAGCAGCCCGTAATAGGAGGCGTCGGCGATGCAGCGCTCGTCGTACCACGGCTTCGTCAAATCGACATGGGGCATATCGTAGAGATTGACGAGATACCCCTTCGTCACCGTCGCCGGGAGACTCTGGATGCGGGCGGTGGAAATGTTGTAATCGGCAGTCCCGGAGGTCACCTGCCGCTGGATCGTGCCCGGCATGTCGGCGACGTCCTCCGCCCGGATGACGACGCCCAGCTTTTCCTCCACGTAGGCGTTGCGCTCAAAGACGGCGTCGTTGATCGGCTCGCCCGTGATGCCGTCCGACCAGATGTCGCGGCTGAGCCAGTCCGCCCAGTCGCCCGCGGAAAACGGGTGCTGCATGATGAGCACGGTCGCGCCGGAATAGTTAAGGCCTTGTGGGAGATCGGGAAGCAGTTTTGCGGTCTCCTCCTCCTCGGCTGCCGCCGCGGGATCTTCGGCGACCTCGGCGGGCTTCGTCTCGTCCGCGTTCTCAGGGGACTGGGAGCAGGCGGACAGCGCGAACGACAAGAGGAGAGCAAGCAGGGTCAGAAAAGCGATGGCACGGCGTTTTTTCGTCGTCATGAGAGTTACCTCCGATCGGTGAGATACGGGTGAGCTTTTCCACTTGAATCTGTTTCCATTATAACATGCTCCGCCGAAAAAGTCAACGGGGGCAAGGGGGAGAAGCAGAGCTAAGTTCAGCATTTCCCCCCTCAAATCCCGTTGACTTTTTCCCGGGGGATATGGTATAATCGAATCGAATCAATGACCGCCCGGAGGCGGAATATCGGAAAACGAAGGAGAAGAACAGCATGACGTCACGCGAAAAGGTCCTTGCCGTCTTCAACCGAAAGAGCACGGGGGAAGGCGTCATGTGGACGGGGCACCCGAACGGAAAAACGATCCCGATCTACGCGGAAAAATGGGGGATCGAAGCGACGCCGGAGGCGATCTTTCAATTTTTGAACGACGACTGCCGGTGGATCTCGGCGGACAGCGGATACCGTCACCCCGAGGGACTCCCCGCCATCGATCCCGGCTATCAAACGGAGAGGAAAACGCTCAGCGCGGGCGGCTTCTTCGCAGACGCGGAGACCCTCGCCGACGTGGAGAAATACCCGTGGCCGGATCCCGATTACTGCGATTTCACCGACGTTTACCGCGCGGTGGAGCGCTTCCCGGACAAGATGGTCTTCACGGGCCTGTGGTCGCCCTTCTTCCATCAGGTCGCGGACTTCTTCGGGATGGAAAACTATTTCATCAAGATGTACGAGTGCCCCGAGGTGGTCGAGGCGGTGACGGAGCGCATCGTCGACTATTACGTCGCGGCGAACGAGAAGTATTTCTCCGGGCTCGGCTCCCGCTCGGAGGTCATGTTCTTCGGCAATGATTTCGGGACGCAGCGGGACCTCTTCATCTCCCCGGAGCTGTTTCGGAAATTCGTCATGCCCTCGTTCAAGCGCCTGATCGCCGTCGGAAAGAAGTACGGCAAAAAGATCATGCTCCATTCGTGCGGCTCGATCTACCGCATCATCCCCGACCTGATCGACGCGGGCGTGGACGTGCTGCACCCGATCCAGGCGGGGGCGGCGGGCATGAGCGCGGACAGCCTGAAGCAGTTCAAGAACGATCTCGCGTTCGTCGGCGGGATCGACGCGCAGAGCTTTTTCGTCAACGCGACGCCTGCAGAGATCAAGGACGAAGTGCGCCGCGTGCGGGATATCCTCGGCCCGAACATCGTGATCTCGCCGAGCCACGAGGAGATTCTGCCGAATGTGCCCGCCGAAAACATCCTCGCCATGGCGGAGGCGGCGCGGGAGTGACGGAGGAAATACGCGGCTTTCTGAAGAAAGCCTGGCAAAGACTTTATAAATACAAAGCAAAAGGCGCTGACGGATGGAAAGGAAAAATCCCATGAAACGACTGCTTATAATTCTGCTTTGCTTGCTCCTGCTTGTCTCCTGCAGTGAGAAGACCGCGGAAACGGGGACTGAAACCTCCGCGCCCGTCTCTTCGACCGACGAGCCGGCCGCGCAGCCGGTCGAGGAGGAGGAGCCGGATCCCCTGACGCTTCTGCCGGAGGCGGATTTCGGCGGCGCGGAGTACCACATCCTCGGCGACGTGAACTCCGACTGGTGGATCATCTCCTTAAACAGCGAGGAGGTGAACGGGGAGATCATCAACGACACGGTGTTCGAGCGAAACGCCTTCGTCGAGGAAAAGTACAACGTGGACGTGACCTCCGAGGAGACGACGGCGGCGGTCGGTCTGGTCTCGCGCTCGGTCAAATCCGGCGGGGACGACTATTCCATGGTCTGGGAGCGCATCAACGCCCTGATCCCCGCGGCGCAGTCCGGGCATCTCAAGAACCTGTACCGGATCGAAGAGTTCGACTTCTCCGCACCGTGGTGGGACGGGGACTCCGTTGAGGCGCTGACGATCAACGGCAAGCTCTTCTTCGCCTGCAACGACATCAACGTGCACACGATCGAGGGATGCAGCGCGATGTATTTCTCGAAGACCGTCGTGCGCGACCGTCAGCTTGAAAATCCCTACGAGGTCGTACGCGAATACCGCTGGACGCTCGACAAGATGGCGGAGGCGATGGAAGCCGCGGCCGCGGACACAAACGGCGACGGCATCCGGAACGAAGGGGACAATTACGGCCTCGTCACCGGGATCGGGCAGTATCTCTCCCTGATCAACGGCGCGGGCGAGCGGCTCGTGATCCTCGAGCACACGGCGGACGGCGACACATTCACGCTCAACGTCGCGTCCGAGGGCGTGATCGGCGCGGTGGAAAAGGTCTGCGCCATGCTCAACGAAAAGAACCTGACCGTCATCGTGAACGACAACAACTGGGGATACAACGCCTTCTATACCGACATGAGCCTTTACTATATCATGCAGCTCGGCTCGGTGGTGGGACTCAGAAACAATATGGAAAACGATTTCGGCGTCATCCCCTTCCCGATGAAGACCGAGGAGCAGGGGTACTACACCACCTCGATGGAGGCGACGGCGCAGGCGATGTGCGTCCCCGTCAGCGCGGCGGCGCTCGACATGATCGGCACGGTCACCGAGGCGATGGCGGTCTATTCCGACCGGTACCTGATCGACGCGTATTACGAAACGACCCTCAAGGGAAAGATCGCGCGGGATAAGGACACCAACGAAATGCTGGACATCCTGACCGGGACGAGGACCTTCGACTATTCGACCTGCTACGGCTCGTGGGGCGTGTACAGCAGCCTGCTCACCCACATGCAGGCGAAGGGCGGCGCCGATCTCGCCTCCTTCGCGGCAAGACAGGAGAAGCTCTTCTCGAAGCAGGTGCAGAAGACGATCGAGGCTTACGCGGAGATCGAGGACTGAGGGGGTAACCGGCTGCACTATGCGAGAATTTGCCTGCAAATTCTCGTGTGTCGGGGCGGTTCGCTTTCGAGTTCGACTGGATTTTTTACCCGACACGGAGATACGCGGCTTTCTGAAATGAAAGCTTGCGATGCGAAGCATCGCGGCGAAGACTATAAAAAAGGAGATTGATCATGGCTAAGAAAATCGTATTCATCGGATCCGGGTCGCTGGTATTCACGCG
The DNA here is from genome assembly GCA_017540175.1 of Clostridia bacterium. GTDB lineage: Bacteria > Bacillota > Clostridia > Oscillospirales > CAG-272 > UMGS1696. The sequence goes on from JAFYBN010000068.1 coordinate 50,563, forward strand.
GAATCTCGTGCGCGACCTGCTCACCTTCGACGCCTTCCGCGACGCCGAGATCGCGCTCGTGGACGTCAACGAAACCAATCTCGCCCTCTCGAAGAAGGCGGTCGACGGCATCGTCGAAAAGGGGAACTATCCCGCGCGCGTGACGGCGACGACCGAACGGCGCGAAGTCCTCTCCGGGGCGGACGGCGTGGTCACGACGATCTGCTGCGGGACAAACCGCGATCTCTACAACGACATCGCGATCCCCGAATCCTACGGCTGCTCCATCAACATCGGCGACACGCGCGGGCCGTCGGCGGTCTTCCGCTTCCTGCGCACCCTCTATCCCATGCTCGATATCCTGCGCGATATCGAAGAGCTTTGCCCGAAGGTGCTCTGGCTGAACTACACCAATCCGATGGCGATGCTCTGCCGCGCCCTGCAGGGCTCGACGGACACCGTGACGATTTCGGGGCTGTGCCACTCCGTGCAGGGGACGGCCGCCATGCTCTGCGGCTTCATCGGCGCGCCGCGGGACGAGGTCACCTATCTCTGCGCCGGTCTGAACCACCAGGCGCATTACCTGCGCTTCGACTGGAACGGGGAGGACGCGATCCCGCTCATCCGCAAAGCGATCCTCGAAAGCGAGGAGATCTACAACAAGGAACAGGTGCGCAACGAGATGTTCCTGCATCTCGGCTACTACGCCACGGAGTCGAGCGGACACAACAGTGAATACAACTGGTGGTTCCGCAAGCGCCCGGATCTCATCGAGAAATACTGCACCCACGGGACGAACTGGAATCCGGGCCACGACTCCCTGAAGCGTCGGGAGGAGGCGAAGGACGAGACCACGGAGGAGAGGCATATCCGCGAGTTCGGCCGGTTCGATCTTGCGTCCTTCCCGCTCGACCGCGGCGAGGAATATGCCGCCTATATCTTCAACGCCGTGTTCGGCGGCCATGAAATGTTCCATTTCAACGGCAACATCCGCAATTTCGGGCTGATCGACAATCTGCCCGCCGGATGCTGTGTGGAGGTCCCGGTCCTCGCTTCGCAGCGCGGGCTCGAGCCGATTCACGTTGGCGCGCTGCCGCCGCAACTTGCCGCTCTGAACAACGTGTCCGCCGCGTGTGAAGAGCTCGCGGTCGCTGGGGCGCTGGAGCGCGATCCGCAGAAGATCTTCTGGTCCTGCCTGTACGATCCGCTCACCGCGTCCGTCTGCTCGATGGCGGAAATCCGGGAAATGGTCTCCCGCCTCTTCGAGGCGAACCGCGGCTGGCTGCCGGGGTGGACGAAGTTTAATTGACGCGCCGCCCGAGCGGACCGGGCGCAAATCATCCGGCAAGGAGAATGAAATGGAGAACTTTATCCGATACGAATCCTTCAGCGCCGTGGGCGACGGGCGGCACGACGACATGCCCGCCGTCGCCGCCGCGCACGAGGAAGCGAACCGCCTCGGGCTCCCCGTGTGCGCGCGGGAAGGCGCGGTCTATTACATCGCGCCGAAGGCGGCGACCGCCGTCATCCGCACGGATACCGTCTGGACCGGGGCGTCGTTCCTCATCGACGACCGCGATCTCGACGATTTCCGATCTCCCATCTTCGACGTGCCGCCCGCGGAAGAGGAGGTCCCCTTCTCCGTCGAACGCCTGAGGGAGGGGCAGACGGAGCTTGAGAATCTTACCGGACGGGAGCTTTTCGTCTCGGTTCGAAACGATGAGCACCGCGATTTCATCCGCTTCGGCGGGAATCAGAACAACGGCACCGCGCGGCGCGACAGCTTTCTCGTCCGTCCCGACGGTTCCCTGCCCTCCCCCATCGCCTTTGACTTCGACAAGGTCACGGCATGCTCGGCGCGGACCCTCCCGGACACGGTCCTCACGCTCACGGGCGGGACCTTCACGACGATCGCCAACCGCCGGGAATCGAAGTACGACTACCACGCGCGGAACATCCGCGTCCGCCGCTCAAAAACGAAGATTTCGGAAATCACCCACCTCGTGACGGACGAGCCCGATCACGGCGCGCCCTACGGCGGCTTTCTTTCGATCTCCGACTGCGCGAAGGTCGAAGTCTCCGACTGCCTGCTGACCGGGCACCGGATCTATTACACGATGGGGACGGGCGGCGTCATCGTCCCGATGGGATCCTACGATTTGAACTGCGGCGGCGCGGCCGAGGTTTCCTTCCGGCGCGTCACGCAGACGACCGACATCATGAACCGGAATTACTGGGGGCTGATCGGCACGAATTTCTGCCGCGACCTTTCCTTCGAGGACTGCGTGATGTCGCGCTTCGACGCGCATATGGGCGTCACGAACTGCACGATCCGACGCTGCCGCCTCGGCTGGCAGTGCCTGAACGCGATCGGGTACGGGACCTTTGTCATCGAGGACACCGAGGCGTTCGGATACGCCTTCGTGAACCTGCGCGAGGACTACGGCTGCACCTGGCGCGGGGATTTCGTCATCCGAAACTGCGTCTGGCATCCGGCGGGCGGCTCCCGGTCGGTCTTTCACGCGAAAAACCGCGGGACGCATGATTTCGGCTACGAATGCGCCCTGCCGCGGAGCGTGGAGATCGACGGGCTGACCGTCCCCGAGACGGACGTCCTCTATATCTACGACGACTGGAAGGAGGAGCCCGGCGCGCCTCACCCGATGCGCCTGCCGCAGACCGTCTCGGTGAAAAACGTCCGCGGCGCAAAGGAAGTGCGCCTCTGCGAGAACCCCGGTCTTCTGCTCGGAAAGACGACCTTCACGCTCGCGTGAAGGGGACCGGCAAACGAATTCGAATACCTGCAAAGCTGCCGCACCGCTCTCCGGAGCTCACGCGGCGGCTTTCTTTGTCTTTCCCCGCGGGGACGCGCCCCGATTTCCCGATTCCGCTTGTCATCATGCGGCAAATATGGTATAATCAGGGCGTATCATTTTTCGCAAAGCCAAAAACGGAGGCCGCATGATTCGTGACGAACAGAGGGACGGAGACAAAAACGCCCGCTTCGTATCCCTCGAGAACGTAAGCAAGATTTATAAAACCGGCGAGGTCGAAATCACCGCGCTTCACAACGCCGGCTTTACGGTGGCAAAAGGAGAATTCTGCGTGATCGTCGGCGCGTCGGGCGCCGGGAAAACCACGCTTCTCAATATCCTCGGCGGAATGGACTCCGCCACCTCGGGAACGATTACGGTGGACGGAGCCGAGGTTTCCCGCATGACGGAGCGCGAGCTCACGGAATACCGCCGCTCCGACGTGGGATTCGTGTTCCAGTTCTACAACCTGATCCCGAACCTGACGGCGCTCGAAAACGTCGAAATGGCCTCCCAGATCTGCCGCAGTCCGATCGACGCGGCGGAGGCTCTGAAAAGCGTCGGGCTCGAAGACCGCATGGACAATTTCCCCGCCCAGCTCTCCGGCGGCGAACAGCAGCGGGTCGCCATCGCCCGCGCGATAGCGAAAAATCCGAAGCTGCTTCTCTGCGACGAGCCGACCGGCGCGCTGGATTATGACACGGGCAAAACCGTTCTGAAGCTGCTGCAGGACGCCTGCCGAAAGGACGGGAAAACCGTTCTGGTCATCACCCACAATCAGGCGCTCTGCGCCATGGCGGACCGGGTGGTCAAGGTCCGCTCCGGCTCCGTGACGGACGTGACGGTCAATCCCTCCCCCGCCCCGGCGGAGGACATCGAATGGTGAGCCGGTCATGAAAAGGAAGCATCTCGATCTGACGGCGCTCTTGCGGGAGATCCTTCACAATCCCGGCCGCTACCTCGCCATGATCGCCATCCTCGGTCTGGGCGTGGGCTTTTTCGCGGGTCTCAGGATCTGCCGCGACGACATGGTGGCGACCGGCTCCGCCTATCTCGGGCGGCAGAATCTGTTCGATCTTCATCTGATCTGCGGCGTCGGCTTCGACGACGAGGCCGTCCGGCGGCTCCAGTCCGCGGACTTCGTCCGGGAAGCGGAAGGCGGGTACGCCTTCGACGGGCTTTTTCTGGCGAACGACGGCTCGGAGGCGGCGGCGCGGTTTTTGTCGGTGCCCGAGCGCGTCAACCGTCCCCTGCTCACGCTCGGACGCCTGCCGGAGCGCGCGGACGAATGCGCGCTGGACTGCAGGTTTTTCCCGGAGGACGTCGTCGGCAAAACGTTCGCGCTGTCCGGGGCGGCGGGGGACGGGGAGTCCCATTTCACGGGGACGGAGTTTACGGTGACCGGACTCTGCTTTTCCCCGCTCTATCTCAACTATGAGCGCGGCACCACCGCCCTCGGCACGGGCAGCGTTTCCTGCTTCGTCTATCTCGCGCCCGAAGCCTTCGTTTCGGAGGCCTATACCGAGGCCTACGTCACCCTGACGGACGCGCCCGAGGCGTTTTCGGAGGGATACCGCGATTTTTCCGACGAGATCCTCCCCCGTGCGGAAGCCCTTCTCGAAGAAGCCGCGGCGGAGCGGATGGACCGCGCGACAGCCCCCGCCCGGGGCGAGATCGCCGACGGCGAGCGGGAGCTCTCCGACGCGCGCGAGGCGCTTGACCAAGCGGAAAAGGAGGATCTGCCGAAGTTAGAGGACGGGATCGCAGAGGCGGAGGACGGGATCCGGCAGCTGCAGGACGCGATCGGGGAGATCGAGGACACGCTCGCCTCCTTCGATTCCCTCAGGGAATCCGCGCGCGCCGCGGCGCTCGAGCAGATTTCCGCGGCGCTCGGCATCCCGCCGGGCATGCTGCCCGCCGATCATCCCGCCGCAGAGAGCGCCCTCGCTCAGGCGGACGCCGAGCTGGACGCGCGGGAAAAGGAGGCGCGGGCCGCCGCGGACGAGCTGAGGGGCAAGCTCGCGGACACGGTTTCTCTCCGGGACGAGCTGAACCTTGCCCTTCGGGACGCGGAAGAGGAAATCGCGGAAAACCGCCGGACGCTCGACGAAAAAACGCGGGAGCTCGAAGACGCGAAAGAAGAGCTCGCCGCGCTGGAAAAACGGAAAAACTATGTGCTCGACCGCTTCACGAACGTCGGGTACGCCTGCTTTGAAAACGACGCCGCCATCGTGCAGGGCATCAGCCGCGTGTTCCCGATCTTCTTCTTTCTCGTGGCGGCGCTGGTCTGCGCGACGACCATGACCCGCATGATCACGGAGGAAAGAACGCAGATCGGCACGCGCAAGGCGCTCGGGTATTCCGGCGGCGCCATCGCGCGCAAGTACCTGCTTTACGCCGCGTCCGCCTCCGTGATCGGTTCCGTGGGCGGCTGGCTGCTCGGAACGAGTCTCATTCCGGAGATCATCTGGAAGGTTTACGAAATCATGTACGGCCCGATCGCGCGGCTCACGCACGTCTCGAGTCCCCTTCTGTTCGGGGTCTCCTTTGCGTCGGCAGCGCTCTGCTCCGTCGGAACGGCGTGGATCACGGGGCGGGCGGTGCTCGCCGAGCGGCCCGCGGAGCTGATCCGTCCGAAAGCGCCCAAGTCCGGGCGCAGGGTATTTCTCGAGAGGATCCCGTTTTTGTGGCGGCGCATGAGCTTTCTGCACAAGGTTTGTGCGCGGAACATCCTGCGCTACAAGAACCGGCTCTGGATGATGATCCTCGGGATCGGCGGATGCACCGCCCTTTTGATCACCGGCGCGGGGATCCGGGATTCGATCTCGGGAGTCGTCGACATCCAGTACGGCCGCATCGCGCACTATGATTACGAGGTCATGACCGCGGACCCGCTCTCCGGCGAAGAACGGGCAGAGCTCGAGGAGCTGCCCGCCGTGGAAAGCATCCTCTGGCTGCACGAAAGCTCCGTCGAGGTCCGCAGTGCGAAAACCGCGCGGACCTCGGTCCTCGTTGTTCCGGAGGAGAGCGGAAAAGGGTTCGAAGACATGATCACGCTGGAGCGCTCCGGCTCGCCCGTCTCCTTCCCCGAAGACGGCTCCTGCACGGTTGACGTGCATCTGGCGGAGCAGCTCGGGGTGAAGCCGGGAGAGACGCTGACGATTGCCGTGGGAGAAGACATGGCACAGCTCATGCTGGAATCCGTCTGCGACAACTGCGTGAACAGCTATGTCTATCTCTCCCCCGAAACCTACCGCGCGGCGTTCGGGAAGGACGCCGCCATCAAAACGGCGTACATCCGCGCGCCAGCGGAGCTCGATCCGTACGAAGGGGGCGCGATGCTGCTTGAGTGTGAGGACGTCGTCAACGTCACGGTGACGCGGGCGGTCCGCGACAGGATCGCAAGCTTTCTGCACAATCTCTACTACATCGTCCTGCTCGTGATCGTCTGCGCGGGACTCCTCGCGTTCATCGTCCTGTACGAGCTGACGGAGATCAACATCACGGAGCGGGTGCGGGAGATCGCCACGATCAAGGTGCTGGGGTTCTACCGCGGCGAAACAGCCGCCTATGTGTTCCGCGAGAACCGGGTCCTGACCCTGCTCGGCTCACTGGCGGGGATCCCGCTCGGGATCCTCCTCCACCGCTTTGTGATGGGGCAGATCAAGGTGGATCTCGTCTCGTTCGTTCCGCGCATCGCGCTTCTGACCTTTGTCTTCGCCCTCGTCATGACCTTTTTGTTCGAGGCGGTCGTGCATCTGTTCATGCGGCGGCGGATCGCCCGGATCCCGATGGCGGAGAGTCTGAAATCGGTGGAATAAAAAGCGGCTCACGCGCGCCTGCGCGTTTTGGGAAAGAAATATCAAACAAAGGATGGAGAAAATCATGAAAAAAACCGTCAAACTACTGTCGCTTCTTCTCGCTGCCGTGATGATGACGGCGGCGCTTGCCGGCTGCGCCGAACGAACCCGCGCGCCGCAGGTCGACGAGCAGGATCTGACCAAGGACACGAATGTTCTTGTCGTCTATTTCACCTGGTCGGGGCATCTTGACAGCATGGCGCACTGGATCGCCGACGAGATCGGCGGAGACATTCTCCGGGTACTGGCGAAGGAGGAGTATCCCGAAAGCTACGACGCCACCGTCGACCGCGCCAAAAAAGAAAAGAACGACGGCGAGCGTCCGGAAATCACCGTTTCGCTCACCGCCGAACAAATGAATAAATATGACACGGTTTTCATCGGCTTCCCTGTTTGGTGGTACGATCTGCCGATGCCGATGTGGACCTTTCTGGAAGGCATAGACCTCACCGGGAAAACGGTCTACGTTTTCTTCTCGCACGAAGGGACCTCCGACGGGGGCAGCGCGCTGTCCACGATTTCCACCCTCGCACCCGGCGCGGCGGTCAACACGGCCGACGCGCTCTCCGTGCGGGGGAGCCGGGTGAAAGACTCCGAAAACGTCGTGCGGGAATGGGTCAGAGGGCTCGGGTACTCGAAATAAGCGAAAAGCACGTTGTCCATACGACGGTTTGCTGCCTATTTGTATGGAACAAACGCTGCGCGATAGAAAAAGGAAACAAACGCTTCGCGTTTGTGGTACGAGATATTGCCCTGCGCGGGCGGCGGCACGGGGCGCCATCTCATGGCCGACTACTTTCGCAAGCGAAAGTGGCGCCCCGTGCGGGTCACCTTGGCCATGACATCTGTTGTTCTTGATCCTCTTCAGCTGCTCCGATTGCGAAGCGCACGGCGTCAGCTTAAGAATCAAGCGAGTTCATCGCGGCCTGATTACTTGAAGCCGAAACCTACTGTGAAGTCGAGCGCGTTTGATTACACGGCGCGTTTGGCAGTCAGCCGAAGTGTGGGGTGCATCCTCGCGGGTATAAGATTGCGGAAATCTGCTGAACCTGTTCGCGTTTCAGCGCACGTGAAGTAATGTCGTTTCTGTTCGCGCAGCTAACGCGGGTAGAAAATCCTGCGGAGCCGCGTTCCGGTTCAGCGAATTCTTTCGTTAGCTGTCGCGAGAATAGGATGCTGTGCTGAAAATTGACGCGCTCTGCGCCGCATCCCATTCTCGTGATAACTGAAGCAAAGACAAGCACGCGCTTTAACGCGGCTCCGCAGGATTCCTCACCCGCGTTCGCAACACGAGGGGTGAAAGCTGCGCTTTTCGTCGCGCTGAAACGGTAACAGGCATAGCAGATTAAGGCTGACTTCCATTCGCGAAGATGCACGTCGTCTTCCGCCGACTGCCATCGCGCCGTGTAATTCGCGAATTTGGATTGCCGCGCCGACGCAGTCGCGCTCAAATTCGCGCGAGCGCGAATTGCAATGTTTCAGCTGGCGATTCGAGAGCCGCAGTCGCTGAAAGTTTCGGCTGATATGTGCCGCTGACAAGTCGGAGCCGCTGAAGAGGATCAAGAACAACAGATTGGATGGCCAAGGGGACCCCGCCGGGGGGCACCACTTTCGCTTGCGAAAGTAGTCGGCCATGAGATGTGTGCCCCGCGCCGACGCAGTCGCGCTAGGCGCCGTCCGCGCAGGACATAAAAATCCGTACTCAAACGCGCAGCGTTTGTTCCAAAGATAGCATCGGTTTCAGCAGACTTCCCCGTGCCGCCGTCCGCGCAGGACAATACAAATCCGTAATTCCCAAACACGGAAGTTCGCCGCGCCGAGTGCGACAGCGTCGGCACGGCAGTCGCGCTGCGCGCGAATTCCACGAGTTCACAAAGCGAACTCGGGCAAAGCGTTTGTTCCTTTAAAAAACAAGCGCAGGCGGGCATTCTTTGCTTGTTCAGCAAACGCGGATCAAGAATCCCGCAGAGCCGCATTCAGATCCGGCGGCTCTTTTTGTTTGCTCCTGCGAGAATGGGATGCGGCAAGTCCCCCTGTTTTGAACGGGGCTGCTTTTCCGTTGTCAGTCGGCATGCGGGGCTTGCGGGGCGATGCGGCCCTCCGCGTATCCGATAAATTCCGCGCCGCCCCGCCTGCCGTTGTACCAGAGCCGGATCGTCCCGTCCCCTTCCTTCACGACCGTCGGCTTGTAGCACGAATCGGTGTCCCATTCCCCGGGGGAGGGCATGACGAGCGGGTTTTCCGGCACGCGCTCCCAGCCGGTGATCCCGTCCTCCGAGCGCGCGGCGCAGATGCATGCGGTATGGATATCCCGGTAGCCGATGTAAAACATGAGGTACCCGTCCTCTTCCCGCAGGATATCGACCGCCCCGATGCGCTCCTGCTCGTATTCCTTTTCGGGATTGGCGCAAAAAACGGGATTGTCCGGGTATTTCGTCCACTCCACACCGTCCCGTGATTCCGCGTAACAGATGATGTTCGGCTCATAGGTCTCCCCGGCGGCGTACCACATGCGGAACTTCCCGCCGTCGTACAGAACGAACGGATTCATGACGGATTCCTTTTCAAATTCCGCCTCCGGCACGAGCACGGGATCCTTGTGGAACCGCTCGAAATGAATCCCGTCGTCCGAGCGCGCGACGCCGATCTTCGAGACGCCGTGCCCGGTCCCCCAGTCCCAGACCTGTCCGGTGTACCACATCAGCCAGCCCTTCCCCGCGGGGTCGGGCAGAACGCAGCAGCGGTTGACTATCTGTTCCCAGCCGGAGGTCTCATCCGGGCCGAGGGTGATCTGCGGCTCGCTCCAATGGATGCCGTCGTCCGAGAAGGTCACGGCGAAGGAATCCCGCGGCCTCCACGACACGTCCATCCGCAGCTTTCCGTCCGGCTGACGGCGCACAAAGGCGTCGAACATCGTTCCCGTGGTCTCGTCTCCGAAGACGGGTCCGTTTTCGTATTTTCTGAAGCTTCCCGTGTGTTCCATTTTCTCAGCCTCCCTGTTCTTCGCTTTTCCGCCTCTGTTTCGGGGGCGGACTTCTTTGTTCCAAGCTCATTATACAGGCGATCCCGGCTCGTGTCAAGCGGATCGGGTGTTTTTCCGCTTTCGGCGGATCCGGAAAAGGCGGGGCTTCCGCTCCTGAAAAAAGGAGAACGCGGAAGCCCCGCCCCGGGGAAAAAACTTCAAACCGGTTTCGCGGCAGACCCGACCGACCGGCGAAGCGCCAACGCCCAATCGATGAACGCTCACACGGCCGGACGCCGCGGCAGCCCAATCAGTCGTCCCGCGCCTCCTGCTCCTTCTGCACCTCGGGCAGCGCGGAGTACATGGGGATCTCATCCGGTTTTGTCTTCTTGATCTTGCGGACCGAATAGTTCTTCGTGATTCGGACGACAAGCCCGGACAGGCATACGACGCCGATCAGGTTCGGGATCGCCATGAGTCCGTTGAAGGTGTCGGACAGGTTGATGGCAAGGGACGCATTCACGGTGCAGCCGACCATGATGACCACAATGAACGCGACCTTATAAACGATCGTGGAGCGGGTGCCGAAGAGGTATTCCCACGCCTTCGTGCCGTAAAAGCTCCAGCCGAGGATCGTCGTGAACGCGAAGAGGGAGACCGCCACCGCGATAAAGATGCCTCCGAAGGTGCCGAAATTCTTCGTGAACGCCTCCGTCGCAAGTCCGAGTTCCTCCACGCCGGACAGGGACGCGCCGGTCTCCAGATCCACCACGCCGCTTGTGAGAATGACGAGCGCGGTGCAGGTGCAGACGACGATCGTGTCGGCAAAGACTTCAAAGATGCCCCACATGCCCTGCACGACGGGCTCCTTCACGTTGGAAGCGGAGTGCACCATGACGGAAGAGCCGAGGCCCGCCTCGTTGGAGAACACGCCCCGCTTGAAGCCCCACGTCATCGCCTTCGCGATGATCGCGCCCGTGATGCCGCCCGCCGCGGACCGGAGATTGAACGCGCCCTTGAAGATGGAGGCGAACGCCGGGCCGATCTGCCCGATGTGCATGCAGATGATCACGAGGGAGCCGATGATGTAGAAGATCGCCATGAAGGGAACGATCCGTTCGTTGGTTTCCGCGATCCGGCGGAGACCGCCGATGATGACAAGGATCGCAAGGACCGTCACGGTCGCGCCCACCGCGATCGGCACGATCTTCGAGTCACTCGTATTCGTCGCGGTCTTGATGCTGTCGGAAATGGAGACCACCTGGCCCATATTGCCGATGCCGAAGGAGGCGAGAACGGCAAAGATCGAGAACAGCACGGCGAGCACGCGGCCGGCGATTTTGCCGTACTTCATGCGGCCCACGCCGTCGCGGAGATAGTACATCGCGCCGCCGGACCACTCTCCCTTTTCATTGCGCCGGCGGAAGAAGATCCCGAGCACGTTTTCGGAATAGTTCGTCATCATGCCCACGACCGCGGCGATCCACATCCAGAACACCGCGCCGGGACCGCCCTCCGTGATGGCGTACGCGACGCCCGCGATGTTGCCCGTTCCGATGGTGGCGGACAGCGCCGTGCACAGCGCCTGGAACTGGGATATGGACTTCTTGTCCTTGCTCTTGCGGATGGATTTCTGACGGAAAATCGCGCCGATGGTATTCTTCCACATGTGCCCGAAGCGGGTAAACTGGAAGAAGCGGGTAGCGACCGTCATGAGGATGCCCGTGCCGATCAGAAGCACAAGCGCGGGCACGCCCCACACCACGCTGCCGATCGCGTCGTTGATTTTTGAGATCGCGTCTGTTATGGCCTGCATGAGATTGAGAACACCGTCCTTTTATGAAAAATGCCCCGAAAACAAACGAAGAGTCCGCCGAAGCAGACTCTCAAAACAAACGGACAGGCGTTCCCCCGAAAGAGGAATGCCGTGTACTCTGTCCTTTTGCCTGAGAGATTAACCGGAAAACCGGTTTTGCACCTTCGGCACCCGGATGGTTCCGGGCTTCTCCAGAGCGTCATCCACGGACAGTCTTCGCCTCACGGCACCTGAGAGTTTCACTCCTTCGGTCACCCCGCAGGGGGGTATTTCCCGTCCGCTTCATTTGACGTGCATAATTATACGCCGATAAAACCCTTTTGTCAATACATATGCGAAAAAAACGGAGAAAAAATCCGAAAAACCGCCCCCGTTCCGGCTCGTCGGTCCGGTCTGCCCGCCCGCTCCGCGGTGCCCCGCCGCCCGTCCGCCGGTTTTTGCCAAAAAAAACCAAAAAATTTGAAAAATTTTTGCAAGGTACCTTGACAAATCCGAAGAGCCGTGGTATAATCAAGGTACCTAATCAAAATACCATTGTATCGGGAGGAAAATCTTGACGAACGAAGAAAGAAAATGTCCCGGCTGCAGACGCCATTGCAGTCCCGAAGAACCGCGCTGCGCGAGAGGGAAGGAATTTGCCCGCACGGGCGTGCTGTCTGAGCGCTCAACCGACGAAAAGCTGTTCCATGCCCTGCGCGGCATCGGCTACATGATGCCCGGCAGGGGGAGGGCGAGCCAGGAGAACATCCTTGTAATCCTCGACGCCTCGGACGGCATGACCCAGAGGGAGCTTACGGAGCGGCTTCACATCCAGCCCGGTTCCGTGAGCGAGATCCTGTCGAAGCTGGAAGCCGCGGGCTATGTCACCCGCACGGAAAACGAAACAGACCGGCGCACGGCAAACGTCCATCTCACGGACGCCGGAAAAGAAAAAGCCGCGGAGGCCGGAACCCATGACCGCCGCGAGGATCTGTTCTCCTGTCTGACGGAGGATGAAAAGGAAACGCTGCTCTCCCTTCTCGAAAAGCTCCGCGCGGATTGGGACGAAAGGTTCCCGGGCAGGGGCGGCCCCCGGCGCGGTCCTCACGGCCCGCAGGGCTTCGGTCCCCGCGGCCCGCAGGGGTTCGGTCCCCACGGTCCGCAGGGGTTCGGTCCCCACGGTCCGCAGGGGTTCGGTCCCCACGGTCATCACGGCTTCGGCCCCCACGGTCATCACGGCTTCGGCCCCCACGGTCAGCAGGGGTTCGGTCCCCGCGGTCATCACGGGTTCGGTTCCCACGGTCATCATGCTCCGTGCGGCTTCCACGCGCTGAAATCCCCTCAGGCGTTCCGCGGTTTCCACGGATCCTATGGGTCGAAAGGCCCTCAGAAATTCGGTTTCCGCGTCCCGCATGGGTTCGGTCCTCACGTCCCTTTTCGGTGCGCGGGCTTTCCCCGTCTCCGTTCCGAAAACCGGGAATAAGACAAGCCAGACGATCCGCCTGTAAAAGATCCGTCCGTAAATGAATCGCCCCGTGTTCCTTTGTCGAACACGGGGCTCTTTCTGTTTTCGGGCGGAGGCGGGCGGGATCGCTCAACCTTGAACGGATCCCGATCCGACACCCGGTGGTTCGCCGATAATCCGGTTATCCGGTCGTCCGGTCGTCCGGTCGTCCGGTCGAATGGGGGGTCTTGTACGCGTGGGCGGCCTGAGCGTACGCCCAGATCGCGGCCGCCGCGTTCCGCGCCTTCACGTGATATTCGTTTGTTTCATCGGTATAACTGTTCAGTATCGTATTGACGTAGGACAGCGCCGAAACCGTGACCGTCGCCGTGTGCCCGTCCGCGGTCGTGAGCACGATCACATGGGAATCGCTCAGCTGATGCGCCGGAATGCCGGTTGGGTCACGTCCCCCGGTTCGCCGTTCATGATCCCCTTGTCCATGCAGTATTTCACATACCCATAGAACCACGGTTTATCCGCATCGTTTTCGTATTCGTCGGCTGCTGCTTTGGAACCTGTGGTATAGATTGCGTGGATCCGCGCGGCGACTGCATAGACTTCGGCGAGTGTGACGTCGTCTTCGGGATCAAAACGACCTTCGCCGTCGCCGATCATCAGCCCGACTTCAGACACGGCGCGCACATAGGGGGCGAACCAGTCCTCCGGCGAGACGTCCGAAAAGACCGGGGCTTCCCCGTCGGATTTGAAGTTTGCGAGACTGCCGTCTGCCGCATAACCGGCGCAGGGCAGGAGCGTGACGGTCAGAAGAACTGCCGTAAGGTTCGAATCCTTTCGCATGTTTATGCTCAGCATGCTTACATCCGCATCTTTACCGTTCTTCTCACTACCTGGCATTGACGTTTCGTGAGGGTGGGATCGGGGTCTAAAATCCAAAAAGGGCGTACGCTTTTCGCTGTATCTCATGAGGATATTCAGCGGAAGCGACTCCCATGATGGGGACGGACAGCTCAGGCTGCCCGTCCTGTTTTTGTGCGCCGACGGCAGCGGATCGCAACGGAACGGCAGAATCATCAGCCACCCAAAGGTCTTCCGGTCCGGTAATTAAGAAGGAAAGGTATTCCCTTCGCTGTCTTGAAAGCAGCAGGTTCGTTTTATGAGGATGCGGCTATTCGACACGATACAGGAAAACTTGGAACATGCCAGCGTCGTCTTTTGATACGATGACAATGACCTCGCCGTCATTTCCGAAAAAAGCCCGCTGAATCCCGCCGCTTTTACCGGGCAGGTTTAGCTCGGATGTCCGGCGCGGCTCCCCACCCGACAGATAAAGCAAGAATTCCGTCCCGCCGTATTTGTATACCAGTTGACGCCCATCGCTGCACCTTCCAAAACTCGAGGTGATCGAATACCCGGGTAGAGCCTCCTCACACGGCTTTCCGTTTTCCGTCCTGAAACAGCAGATCTTATCCGCAAGTGTCTCAACCCAAACGACGCCAGAGCTCATATGGATTCTCCATGCGCCGTATTCGGTACCGCCAACCGTCATGCTTTCCCGCAAGCCTTCGAGCGTCACCCTTGACAGTTCGCCCGTAGCCGGACAGAGGCACCCCAGCTCGTATTCACCGTCACTTTTACGCAACAGAAGCCAGATATTCCCCTCATACGCATAGGTCGAAATGATCTGTTCTCCTTCTCCGGTTTCATTGCTGAAGGCAGTTTCCAGCACCAATGTGACCTCCTCGGTTGTGATTTGATATACCTTGATCCGGTACGCATATTCGAGTGCGGATTTCTGGTCAGGCTCGAAAAGGAGGATACTTTCTTCATCAAACATGGAAAGGAACAAAAACGGGAGGGAGGAAGCGCTTTCGTAAACGGCGCGGATTTCTCCCCGTTCAGGGTCCAGTTCATAGAGGGAGAGCTTCTTTTCCTCCGTTCCCATCTGCCACGAAAAGTATATCCTGCCGTTAGGAGCGTAGAGATAGTCCCCGCCGGAAATGCGCACATCCGAAAGCACGCCCGCGGAACGGTGCGTCCCCGATGTGCAGTCATATATGAAGTATTCGCAGTCTGTGTGCTCGCCGGTATCATTCCAAAATTGGTTCATTTTTGTATAGAGAAGCATATCGTCCTCAAGAAGGACGGGAGTACCGTCGATCAAAGAGATCGTCCCACGCAGATCAAGTTTGATCTCGGAGCTGTCTTCGGCCGACGGTTGCGGGGCGCTGTACTCGCGGTCGGGGTCCGCCGGCTGTTCTTCCTTTATTTCGACGTCATAGAGCTGTGACGCGGGTCTCGCCGCTTTCCGGCATCCTGCCGATGGCATAAGAAGGATCAGAAGCGCGAGAAGAGCTGTTCCGCGGCGAAATCCTCCTTTGGTTTCAGTGATGTGTCCCATTTCTGTCTCCTTGTTTTTGATCGATCTCGGATATCGGTGCGGCGAATCATGACCTTATTTATGCTCCGCCAGCCAGATCGACACGCGGGACAGGATCTTCGCCGTATAGTCCTCTGCGAAGCCGACGCTGCCTATAAATACGGAGCTCTCTTCTGGATGTGATCTTACTGATTTCGTCGTATTTCTGCGTCGTGAACGCGGGTACCCTTCTTTTTCAAATCAGCACATCCGGTTATCCTGCGAATGAAAGCGCATAGGGGGAGAGCGGATCAAAGACCTTTACAACGGGATGCAAGCCGTTATAAACCTTACAGATCATACCGGAATACCGATCCACAAAGAATGGGAAGATGACAGGAAAAGTATAGCCGTCTTCGGTTTCTTCCGATACTTCAAGATGCGAGATTACCCAGCGCAGGTATTCCGCATCCGGAACGGACTCCTCCGGTTTGCTGTCCAAAGGCGTGAAAGCACCGTATGTGTTCTCATATGCTTCGGTCAAGGCGGCGCGCAGCAGTGCCGCTGCTTCTTCGGCGGTCAGGCTTATGTTCATGTCTTCCGCAGTATGGGTCAAACCTGCGACAGAGCGCCGAAGAGAAAGATCGATCAGACGCGAGACAATGGCGGCCACCTCCGAGCGGCGAACTTTTGATTCCGGGCAGAAGTTACCGGCTTCGTCCATCCCAGTCAGCACACCCGCACGGTAGAGACGGTACACATTCTCCGTGTTCTGTGATAAAGGCAGGTCGGGGATGGCGTTGTCTGCAATCGCGTTGATCTCTGTCAGTTCTTTTTCCGACAAGGCGCGGGACAAAAGAGACGCGCACTCAATCCGGAATGCCGGTTGGGTCACGTCCCCCGGTTCGCCGTTCATGATCCCCTTGTCCATGCAGTATTTCACATACCCATAGAACCACGGTTTATCCGCATCGTTTTCGTATTCGTCGGCTGCTGCTTTGAAACCTGTGGTATAGATTGCGTGGATCCGCGCGGCGACTGCATAGACTTCGGCGAGTGTGACGTCGCCTTCGGGATCAAAACGACCTTCGCCGTCGCCGATCATCAGCCCGACTTCAGACACGGCGCGCACATAGGGGGCGAACCAGTCATCCGGTAAGACGTCCGAAAAGACCGGGGCTTCCCCGTCGGATTTGAAGTTTGCGAGACTGCCGTCTGCCGCGAAACCGGCGCAGGGCAGGAGCGCGACGGTCAGAAGAACTGCCGTCAGCATGGAAATAAAGCGTTTCATGATAGTCCTCCGTTGTTTGAATTTGAGTTTTTGGCTTCGACTGTATTATATCACCGAAATCCCTCGATCCTGAAAACCGGGATAACATCCTAAAAAAAGGATAAGCGATATCCAGAAAAACATTTATCCCGGAAATCAGGGATAAGCGATGATTGATCTGTGTGTGGAAAAGATTGGTGACAGCATCCCGAAAATACTGCCACAAACGTATTGTTTTTTCTGTTATTATCCCAGCGCAACACTCCTGTCCGCGTATTTTAGAATCATGGGGCGGTGCGTTACGGAAATCAGCGTCAGCTTCTTTTCCCGACGCAGCTTCTGGATCATGTTGCAGATCTCCTCCTCCGTCTCAGTGTCGAGATTGGAGGTGATTTCATCGAGAAGCATGACCGGGGAACCGCGAAGAATCCCCTGCGCGATGGCGATGCGCTGTTTCTGTCCGCCGGATAACTGGACGCCATTCTCTCCGATTTCTGTATCGAGACCGTACGCCAGTTCCGAGACGAATTTCCCGAGTCCCACATCCTCCATAGCCGACAGAAAACGAGCGGTACTGCCGTTCGGCAAAGCCAGTTCGAGGTTTTCCCTGAGTGTTCCCGGGAAAAGATAGGGTTCCTGTGCAACATAAGCAATGTTCTCTCGGATTTTCTTCCGACTGATCTTTGCGGCGGGTGTCCCGTCAAAGAGGATTTCGCCGTTCTCTATCGGGTAATTGCCGATCATCAACTGGAGAAGTGTGCTTTTGCCGATCCCGCTCGGTCCGGTCACGGCCAGCCATTCGCCCGACTTCACGTTAACGGAGAAATTGTCAAGGACATTTCCCCTCGTTTCGTCATAGGCGAACGTGATGTTCTTCGCTTCTATCCCGCGGTTACAGGAGAACGGGAGGTTATCGCAGGGGATATCCCGTTCATCTTCCATAGACAGGATTTCAAACAGCTTTTTATACTGTCCGAGCTGTTTATGGAAGTTGAAATTCATATGCGACAGATCTTTCACGATGCTGAAGAATTGCGGCATATAGTTCAAAAACAGGATCAGTCCTCCGATGGTGACGCTTCCCCGGATCACAAAGTACGCGCCGAGACCGAAGGTCACCCCGATGAACAGGGAATCGACAAGCACGTTGATCCATACGCCGTGGATGTTTTCGAGCGCGGTAGACTTCGACCAGATATCGACCGTGTTTTTGTTGATGGTTTCCAGCTTGGTAATCTGCCGCTTTTCAAGCAGGAGACTCTTGACTGTTCGGATTCCCCGGAACGTGTCAGAGACGATCTGCCCGCTTTTTCCCCGATACTGCATCATCTGCTCCGCAAACCGCTCGGTCATTTTCCCGAACCACTTGCTCGGCAGGATCAGAATCGGAATGTACAAGAGCTGCATCACAGCCAGAAGCGGATGAACGCGGATCAGCATCACGAACACGACCGCGCTCACTGCAAAGTTGGACAGCATTTGCGGGAGGTCCATAATCCAGAGGAGGACATATTCCATCGCTTCAGACCGGCAATAGGTCGCAAGTTCCCCGGAGTTATTAGTGTCAAAGAACCGCAAGGGCTGGTACACGATCTTCTCAAAGCATTTGATGAAAAGCACCTGACCGAGCTTCCGACCGGAAACGGCGATTCTGTGCTGCTGAAACGCACTGATTCCTGCGTTGATGACGGGAAGGACGACAAAGAGGATGATGCTGAGCAGAATTGCTTTCACGTTCCGGTCCGGAATGTAGACGTCAATGATCCTGCTCATGACAACAGCCGGAAGAAGCGCGATCAGACGGACGGACAGATAAAGGATGAACGCGAACGCGATGTGCAGGGAAAAATGCGGGATGCTGTCGCGGATAAGTTTATCGGCTGTTTTATTGTAATTCATGGTAATTTCCTTTCTCTCTGGCGAGACGGACAAACTCGGCTCTCTCTTCGTCCGTAATGTCTCGCTCGCCCTGCGAAGCCATATCTTCCAGATAGATCGCATACCATGCGGTAAGGCGATTCAGAAATTCGTCAAGCGTTTCATAGGTAGGACCGAAATCATAGCGGTGAAGCCCGGGCTGCCATGTGGCAAAGCAATATCCGTTTTTCAGCCGGAGAATTTCGATATCCGGGTTATCTTCAAAGAAATCTTTATAAACGGCGATGGCTTTTTCGAGCCTTGCAGATGTGTTGGTGTTCATTTTATACCTCAAATTTAAAAATATCTTTTGCTTGTGCTGGTTTATTCCATCGAATGCCATGATGCAGGGGAGAACTCTCTCATGGTGACCTCCTTGAACGCCTTAGTGCCGGCATGGTTGTTCGTATCGTCAATTCATTTTTATCGAATGCCACGACGCGTGGGAAAAATCTCTCATGGCATCCTCCATTGGTTTGATGTTAATGTTTCTTTGGGAGCGACACCATTATACCATGAAAAAACCGCAATCCCGAAAACAGGGATAACATCCTCAAAAAAGGGATAAACGACGACCGCTCTCATCGTTTATCCCAAAAATCGATCACTTATCCCCGAAACCCGAAACCCCGATTTTTTGTGCTATAATGGAGCAAACCGGACGGAGGGACTTGCAAAGGATCCGCCCGGCATGGTATAATTAAAATGAAAGACTGAAAAGAGGATTTTTCCATGATAGTTTTCGGCGTATGCGACGACGATAAAGTCTTTTCCGATCTGCTCAGCGAAAACCTGCGGCGCATGACGGTGCGTTTCCCGGAAGAGATCGAATGCTATATTCGAACCTTCCATTCCGCCGCGGAGGTGCTCGACTACATCGCGCTGAATCCCCTCGACGCGCTCTTTCTCGATATCGATATGCCGGACATGAACGGCTTCGAGCTGGCGGACGCCCTGAGTATAAAATCCCCCTCTACCCGGATCGTCTTTGTCTCCGGGTATGACAATTTCGTCTATGATTCCTTCCGCTTCAACCCCGTCTGCTTCCTGCGCAAATCGAAGATCCGGGACGAGCTGCCCGGCGTCATCAACCGGATCGTCGAAAGCATCCTCGACGATGCGCAGACCGGGACGTTCGATACCGTGGACGGGCCGCTGTCTCTTCCTCTGAAAGATATTTTGTGCGTGGAGAGCGTGCGGAACTATTACGAGCTCCATTGCGGCGAGGGTATGGTCTACCGATGCAGAGGCACGTTGACGCAGGCGGAAAAGAAGCTCGCCGGATCATCATTTTACCGCATCCACGCGGCAGTCCTTGTCAATATGGACAATATACGGTCGGTCGGCGCGGATCACCGGCTGACCCTGATCGACGGAAGATCCTTCACCGTCAGCCAGCGGAAGTGGAGCGGATTCAGGGAGGCGTATATGCGTCACGCGAGAAAGAAGGTGCTCTTTACATGATGCCGCTCATCGTGGAGATTTGCGCCGATCTCGCGGACGCCCTGCTCGGCGCGTGGTTCGTCACCCGGTTCTGCGGCGGAAGATTCCGTGAGAATTGGCTGCTTTTGCCCGCGGTGCTCGTCCCCTTCCTGTTTCAGATCACGGCGGACCGGTTTTTCCCCTCCCTCGGGCTGTGGGGATCGGTCATCCAGTTTCTTCTGATCCTCGCATATGCCCTGCTCATTTCGGGCAGGCACCGGATCCGCGCTCTTGTGTCCGTCTGCATTCTGAAAGGGATTCTGATCGCGCTCTCGTCCCTCTTGTTTCTTGTCTTCGGTTTGCTGTTCCGGGATTTCGAATCGATTCTGATGGGCGGGGACGGGATCGCGCGAGCTGTATATGTCATGACCCACAAGGTCCTGCTCCTTGCGTTCCTCGGGATCATCCTGCGGTATCTCAAGCGGGACAATCTCGGCAGGGCGGGCGGATGGCTGACCTTCGCGTTCTCCCTCATCGCCGTGCTCGGCCTCGGATTCACCATCGACGCCACGATGAAGAGCGGCAGTCAGGCACAGCGCGTCAGCCTGCTCGTCGTCGCGCTGATCTTCTGCCTGTTGGATGTATTTCTGTACGTTCTTCTCAGTCTGCTGTCATCCGCGGAGAAACAGACTTATGATCTGCGGCTGAGAAGTGAGGTCGCCGCCTCCGAAGCCGAGCGATACCGGGAAGGTCTCTCCGCATGGCAAAACGCGGAAAAGCTGCGGCATGATGTGAAGAACCAGCTGACCGCCGCCGCGGGACTGCTTGACAGCGGAGATGCCGATGGGTGCCGGGAGCTTCTCGCCGGGTATCTCGCAAAGGCGGGGAGCGGGAAACGCTTCGCGCCGTCCGGGAACGCCGTGATCGACTATCTCATCGACGCAAAGCTCGCGGGGCTCGAAAACACGGAGATCGTCGTCACCGGGACGGTGGACAGCCTCGACGACATCGAGCCAACAGACCTCGCGTCCCTCGTCGGGAACATTCTCGACAATGCGGTGGAGGCGGAGGAAAAGATCGAGGACAGACGGATCGAGCTGCTCTTTACCCATTCGGGAGGAACTCGATTCATCGTCTGCAAGAACAACATCGACGCCTCGGTCGTTGACCGGGTGCTGGACGAAAACGGAGAACTCCGCACCACGAAAAAAGGCCCGCATCACGGTTACGGGACCAAGATCGTCGCGGAGATCGCGCAGAAATACAACGGCATGGTGGAATACTTCGAGAGCGGCGGGATGTTCGGGGTGCAGATCATGCTGCCGGAGAGTGCCGCTGATACCAATCCATCCGTTTGATCCAAAGAAAAACACCTCAAAGACATTTTGCGTCCTTGAGGTGCTTTCTCTCAATCGGTTTCTTCAGGCAGTTTCACTTTTTTCCTATTCCCCGTTCAAGACCGCCCACCGTGACCCGGTCCCCGGTCCGCCGCCAGGACAGACTTCTCCCTTGGCGGCGGATTTTTCTTTTCAGCGATCCTTTCAGTAGCTCAAGGCGACTTGCACCGATAGATGTTGCAGCACCTTGACCCGTTGGCCCGTCGCTGCTGTTCGATGCCGACATATCCCTTCCGTTCCAGCTCGTCGAGCGCGCGTTTGACGGTGGAGACACTGATTTTCAGATCGCCCGCCATGCGCCTGTGGCTGACGTAGCAGAATTCGTATTTCCCCTGCCGGTCGAGGAGATAGCGGTACACGGAAACAGCTTTGGACGAGACCTCGTCCCGGTAAATCATTTCGAACGCTCTCATCCCATCCCTCCCTTCTGCGCCATCGAATAAGCCTCGGAGAACGTCAGCTGCCGTCTGTGGCTCTGCTTCGATTTCCCCGCGGAACCGATCCGCGGTCTGTGCATCGAAGACTTGGTTTTTTCCGACCGCCCGAAGCGTTCCTCCCGTCGCTGTTCCTCCTCCGCTTCGACACGGATTTGAAAGAAGGCATGTGCGTGAGACCGGAAAGATGAACCGAGCGCTTCCGTGTCCGGCGGAGCGGCATTGCCGGGCGGAGCGGCATTGCCGGGCGGAGGGCATTGCCGGGCGGAGCGGCCGCATTTCGCGGGCAGGAGATTTCAAAAAAAAGAGTTTTGTTCCCGCTTCATCGGACGGACATCTGAAAGATGTTCCGTCCGATTGCCTTTTTCGGCGAACCGGAAACACAGGATCGCGCCCCGCCCCCCCCCCCGGCGGACAGCATTCCGGCGCGCCATGGGCAGAGTGGTCGTGACGGTACCCAGCGCGGCGTCGAAGCTCGTGCCGACGGTATACGCCGGGCCCGCGTTGTTTTCCGGCTCAATCACGACACGCCCAAGGTCATAGCTGGTTAATTTTCCTCCATTCAGGCTGGCATACTCAAGCTTCATGCCGCCAGCGAGGTGGATGCAGCCGGTAGAATTCGTGCTGTCGCCGATCGGAGCATAATTCCCGGCGCCTCTGTAAGCGGTCGTTTCACCGCCGTAAAACCAGATGTCGTTCATGGTTCCGGCGCTGCCGTTCGGCTTATTGCTCGCGCCGATGCCGGGAGCGCCGCCGTCGTTGGTGTCGTGGATGTGACCGCCGTTCGCATGGACGCGGCCGCCGTTGACGGTGATGACGCCGCTGTTGCCTCCGCAGCTGCCGAGCGCCGGCGCGTAGATGCCGCCGAATGCCTGAATCTCACCGCCGTTGATCGTCAGGTTTCCGGAATCTCCGCTGTCCGCATTTCCGCCGATGCCGGGACAGTAGTCCGCGCCGTACGCTACGATCTTGCCGGTACCGCCGCTCTGCGCCCAGATGATCAGGTGCGAGCCCGTGGTGAGGACAATACCTTTCTTTGCGTTAAGAGTAAACCCGTCGCAGAGGATCAGGTTGACGGTACCGTTCACATAAATGGTATTATCGAAGTTCCAAGTAGTCGTGAGCGCGTACCAGCCGTCCGTCGTATCGCCCGACCAGTTCGTCTCTCCATCGTTGACATGGGTGCAGTACTTCATTCCCATGTCCTCGCCCGCCGCGTTCACATAGGATTCATCGGACGGGTCTGCGTTTGCGGCGCGGACAGCAGGGTGAATACCATCGCCAGCGCCATCAGCATGGAAATCATTCGTTTCTGTTTCATAACCTTTTTCTCCAATCCCGGAAATAGATGCGGTGCGGCTCGATCCCGCGTCCGCGGTTTTGCGCGGCGATTTCGCCCGCCCGCAACCCGCGCGGCGCATATCAAACCGTGCAGACAATAACTCTGGATATATTATACAGCCTTCCGCCGGTTTTTTAAGAACCGCAAACGATTTTGTACAAAAAAATTGCCAAAAACAAGCGGCTGTCCCGTCTTTCCGCGGGCAGGGCAGAACAAATCCCCGCCGGAGCTTTCCGACGGGGATTTGAAAATACCCGCGCTTTTTATGCTCTCGGTCCGACGTCCGACACGGAGATGGGGCGGAACCCGAGCTCGAACGCCGGGGAATCCTCGGCGAGGGTGAAATCGCCGTTTTCGGGGTCGGCGAACTTCGGGTCCGCGAGGACCGTTCCGAACTCAAATCCTCTTTCCTTCGCCTCCGCGAGGCTGAGTCCGCCGCACCACACGGGCTCGCCCTTCAGATCCCAGACGAGATTCTTCTTCGAGGACACGGTGCGCCGCTCGATCTGCTCCGAACTGAGCGCGAAGAGCGGATCGCCGTTTGCGTACAGGATGTTGTTCTCAAACAGGATCGACAGGTGCGGCTCGGAGCGGGAAACGCGGATCTCCTGACCGCCGGAGAGCGCGAAGATATTGTTGTGCACCGTGTTCATCGAGCCGTAATGCTGATGATAGGCGTTGTCGGAGCAGGCATAGCAGATGTTGTTCTCAAGGGTGATGTACGAAGACCCCTCGTCCGTGTACAGCGCCCAGCCGCCGTAATTCTTCGAGCGGACGTGGTGGATCACGTTTCCGCTCACGACCGTGCCGGGCTGTTTTCCGAGCAGGTACACGCCGCCCATGTCCGAGAGCATCCCCGCGCCGAGGTGGTGGATGTGATTCTTTTCGATGCGGTTGTCCCTTGTGACGCTCTCCCCGTAGCCCCAGACCCATCCGACCGAGACGCCGGTATAAAAGAGCTGTGAGATCTCGTTGTGCGCGATCGTGTTTTCGTAGGAGTGCATGACGAGGACGCCGCACGCCGCGAAGTACCGCCGCCCGCATTTTTCGATCCGGCAGTCCTCCACGGTGTTGCCGAAGGTGCGCTCCGTCAGGGGGGAGCCGGAGTGGCCGCCAATGATCTTCACGCCGCCCGCGCCGCCGTCCCGGAACAGCGTGCGCCGCAGGGCGATCCCGTGGCATCCCTGTCCGACGACGACGCCGTGCAGACCGTAGTTCTCGAGCGCGCAGTCCTCGATCGAGCAGTTTTCGGCATACCGGAAGGAAACCGCGCCGTCCGCCTGAGCGACCGCCTGCGCGTCGGAGGCGTACCGGACGGGCTCTCCCTCCCCGGACGCTCCCTGCCCGAGAGAGCCGTATTCCCCGCGCGTGACGCCCATCCGGATCCCCCGGATGCGGACGTTTTTCACGGGTTTCTCCGGCGTCCCGCAGAGCTCGAAGAGCTTGTGGATGCGCGGCGCGTATGCCTCGATGTCCTCCGGCATCATGGACGGGTCGCGGGGGACGTAGTAGATCTTTTCCCCGTCGGCGTACCATTCGTCCGGACCCCCGAAGGTTTCCGCGACGTTTTCGAGGCAGTATTCGAGCGCGGACGCCGAGCCCCTGTCCCCTGCGATGTTGAACCGGGACGGGTAGAGCATGGTCACGCGGCGCGAATCGGGGTCGTAGCTCTCAAGCGGCGTGTGCTCGTCGATCCAATAATGGCAGAAGCTGATCTGCACGCGGTCGATGTTTTTGAAATCCCTGAAATCCCCCTCCCGGGCGACGAACCACTTCGAGGAGGAGAAAAGCTGTCCCTCGTGGTTCTCCACGTCGTCCGCGTACAGCCAGCCCTCGGCCGGATACCGGGTGAGCTTCGCCCGCTCGCCGTTCACGTAGAGGTCGGTGAAATCGCAGCCGCCTGGCAGGGGCGCGGAAAAGCACGGCACGCCGTTATATCTGTCCCTCTCCCAGTTTTCGATCCTTTTGCCGCCGATCAGGCGAACCTCGGCGCCGCCGTCTGGCTCGATGGTGATCCCGGTCACGTCCCCGTCGATGCGGATGGGACCGTACAGCCGGTGCGTGCCCGCGCCGAGACGGATCGACAAGGGCTGATCCACGCCGACGCGGCGCAGGCCTTTGACGAACGCGAGGGCGGCGTCGATGCTCGCAAAAGCGGGTTCCCTGTCCGGCGCCGGCGGGGCGGACGCGCCCGTCGGGGCGACGTAGAGAGCGGTCAGTTCGTTGTACGGAATCATAATGTCTCCTTTCCCGATCCGTGTATTTGTAACCCGGAGCTTCGCTTTTGATGCGGGACGGAACGTCTCAAGGCCTTCCGGTCTTTCGGTCCTCCGCCGATCGCGCAAAACTCCTTCCGCCGGTATTATAGCACATCGGGAAACACAAAGTCAAGCCGGAAAGCCCGGTCCGGAAAGTCCGGTGGGGGAGGCTGCCCCGGCACCTCGGGGGAGATCGGTTCGCGCCGCGGGCCGACCCGCCGGTCTTCCGGGACGAGCCGCGGCATAATTTTTTCTGTATTCCGAAAAGATTGCATGACCCGGCGTTTTTTGCTATACTGTAAACACGCAGATATTATTCTAGAAATTTTTCGGAGTCATCAAACCTTTTGCCTCGCAGAATTGTCAATTTATATGAGGGGGTATTGCCCCCGAAGAAGGAAACGGGGGGTGAGCCGCATCGTGACGAAATACAGAGACATGGACGACGGGACACTGGTCAGCCTTGCCCTGCTCGGGGAGGAGGACGCGTTCGCCGAGCTGGTGGAGCGGTATGGGCGGAAAGTCGAACAAAAAGCCGAAGCGATCATCGGAAACCCGTACTCCGCCGAAGACGCGGCGCAGGACACCTTCCTCGCCGCATGGACTGAACTCGGCAAACTGCGTTCCCCCGACAAATTCGGGATCTGGATCCTGCGCGTCGCGGAAAACCGGGCGAAAAACCTCTTAAAGCATTACAGGGTGAGTCTGGAAGAGCTCTCGGCGGACCTTGACGCGTTCCCCGGCCATGACGCGGAAAGCGTCCTCTCCCTGAACGCATGGCAGGAGGCCGAAACCGGCGAAAAACTGCGGGACGCCGTGGACGCGCTGGGGAGTTCCGTGCGCGACACGGTACGACTGCACTACCTCGAAGGATACCCGGTCCGGGACATCGCCGCCCGGCTCTCCGTTCCGGAGGGGACGGTCAAATGGAGGCTCAGAGAGGGACGGAAGCAGCTGCGCCGGGGCTTCGGCGTCCCGGAGGAGGAAGAAGGAAAGCTGACCGCCCGCGTGAAGCGGCAGATCGAAGAGCTGAAGCGCTGGGCAAAAAAGAACGACAAAACGGGTTTTGCCGAGAAATACGGATCCGTGCTTTCCCTTGTGGAGCGGATGGATGATTCGTCACAAAAAAGCGAACTGCTCGCGGACGTTCTTCTCCGCGGGATGTGGTGGGTCCCGGGGCAGGACAACGACCGCCTGCGCGCACGGATCAAAGCCGCCGCGCTTGAAGGCCGGAACGAAGAAGTGATGCGGAACATCGTCTTTGACGAGATCTGGAGATACCGCGGAGAAGAAAGGATCCGCTTCATCCGCGAGCACGGGATCCCCGAGATGGAAGCGGCGGGATTTCGGATCCCGCTCGGCTCGCTGTATTTCTGGCTCGGCGAAGCGCTGGCGGCTGAGGGCAGGCTGCAGGAAGCGGTCGCCGCCTTTGAAAAGGTCTCCGACTGTCTGCCGCCCTCACACCAATATTACGCAGCCGCCCTCTCCGCCCTGCGCATGGAACCCCGGTATGCCGCGGCAAAGGACCCCGCTCGGACACAGATCATCTGTCTGGGAGAGTCCTACGCAAAAGAAAACGGAAAATGGTTCTTCGTCAGTCAGCCGGGCTACATGCGCGGCATTCCCGAGCGGGATATGGACGCGCTGCCGCTCTGGAATCTGTCCCGGTGCGACGGGCTGATCGACGATCCGGAGATGATGCCGGGCGACACGCGGATCTCGGAGGACGGCAAAGTGACGCTTTCGCTGAGACGTGCGGACGGTCCCGTCAAGGTTCCCGCGGGCGTGTATGAAAACTGCCTGATTTACGAGACGAAGGGCGACGAGTACCGCCCCGTCGACGTGGAGACCGTCGTCTGCCCCGGCGTCGGGATCGTCAGGCAGACGGACCGGAACAAAAACATCCGGTTTCTGTTGACCTCCGCGGAGGTGACGGGAGAAGGACGCATCCCCTTTGCAGCGCACAATCGCTGGACCTACCATGCACAGCGCGAGGGGAGCGGGATCGTCTGGCGGGACGAGCAGACGACCGAAATCGTCTTCGCTTCGGATGCGCGGGTGACGGCTAGCGTGAGCACATACGCCGAGGCGGAGTACGATACGGCATCCTGGCAGGGGAATATGGCAGCCGCGCGGGATCTGTACAGCATGAGGGGCTCTCTTCCCGACGTGGAGCCGTATCTGAGACGCGCGGAGGAGCTGGCGGCGACGCCGCGGGAAAAAGCGCACACCGCAGCCGCCGCGGACTGCATGCGCCGGATTTTCCGTACCGATCCGAGTCATACGCCCGAATGCACGGAACGCGGCGTCCGAAATTCCTTCAAAATCCTGTATCCCTCCCGGGCAGCCCGGGCAGAGGAAGGCATATCGCTCTTCACGGGAGCGTGGGACGGCGGGTTCGCGTCGAAAGCGGGCGGCGAAGGACCGGGGTTCTATGCGCTCCTGTATCAGGACCTCTATGAAATCGCCGCGGCGGCAGGGGGCGCGGTCTGGTCGGACACATGGGTTCCCGGATTTGCCGAGACAAACGCCCACATGTTCCTCTCGAAAGTCGTCAGGACCTCGCTCACAGTCGGTGAGGACGAAACCGTCCGCACGCCCGCCGGGGAATTCCGGGGCTGCCGTCATATCGCCGCGGAGACGGCCGCGCCCGTGGAACCCTGGTCCGGGCACCTCGAATTCTGGTACGCGCCCGGCGTGGGACTTGTGAAATTCCTTCGGGTCGGGACAAAGGACGACGAGCCGGCGGAGAAAAAAGGCCCGTTCGTGTGGGAGCTGACGGAATACAGCGGCACGGGCGAAGGATATTTCCCGATGTGTGATGGTCTCTTCCGCCACCACGAGCCCTCCTCCCGGCCCTTACCGGACGGCTATAGCGGCTGGGTGGAATACACCTTCTCGACGGACGACACGGGGACGGTGATTTTCAAAAACGCCGGAGGGGTGCGGACAAGGACCGGAGGGGAAACCCAGAACGCAAAAGAACAAAACTAAGAATCAGGCAGGAGAAAACAATGAACACCGAGCAAAACGAAAAAGTCAGCGCAAAGCTCGTGCTTTCCCGCATCGGCTGGTTTGTCATCAGCGGCTTCGCGATCCTCGCGATCTATCTCGTCGTCATGGCCCCGCTTGCCCCGGTGCTCGCCGCGAACATCGACCCGACGGATACGGGGGCCCGCTCCGCTCGCTTTGCTCTCGTTTATTTGTCGTTTGCCATCCTATACATCATTCCGCTGTACCTGTTCCTCTTTCGAAACAACATCGGGCTCAAAACAGAGGTTCTGCGCGTTACGGAAAACGGCTTTGATCTGAAAACCGTTTTCCGGGCGGTTTACCGGAGGATCGGTCTGCTCGATCACGTGATTTATGCGGGGATGACCTTCATCGTATGGGCAGCCAGAGCGCTTGGATCCTCGTTCATCGGTTTTTTCATGGTCCAGCAGGCCGGGTTTTATTCCATACCGATCCCGGAGATCATCGGAGCTCTGCTCGCGACCCTCTGCTTCGCCGCGGAATACGCCCTCTGTCTTGTGACGGCAGGCAAGCGATGGGACAAGAACCGCCTGCGCCGCGGCGGGAGCGGAAATAACTGAAGCTGCCGCCGATCAGGAAGGCGGCGGAATCGATTTTCAATACGGTTAATACTGTTTTTTGCCGCATTCGTATTGAAATACAAGACCGAAGGAGGCAGCCGTGCAGAAAGAATCAAAAAAGAGAATCAAGAGAGTCTTTTGGGCTCTGTTCAAGTCCGTTCTGCTCAGTTTCGCAGTGACGATTGCATCGAGCCCGATCCTCACTGCCATTTTCTATCACGACCAGTATGGAGAACGTGATTTTTCTCCGATTTTTATTACCATGGTTTTCATCTTTCAGCTTTGCTTTTGGATCTGTTATACGCGAAAATCATCGGACGACCTCACGCATGAGATGCGCGGCAGAAATTCATGGAAGGAAATCCTGATGAATACGATTCATGGGGATGGCGGGATCCTCACAGCGATCCTGTTCGTTCTTGCCGTGATATTCGAGGTTTCGACCCTTCTTTACGAACGGTTTGCGAAGTTTCCGGGACAGAATCCGATTGCCACCGCTCTGTCGCCAATCTTTTCGATCTCCGCGTGTACGGGAATCAAGCACATCATCATCGTGAGAACTTGGCTTGCCTATCTCGTGCAGACCGTACTCATGATCGGTCAGATCGTGCTCCAGCAGCATCATGATGTGCGCAAGTGGAACCGTTGATCCTGCATGACGGAAAAAGCGATCTCAAAACCGGCCCGGTGATCGGCGCAACGCCGCAAAACCGCGCTTCCCCGCCCTCTCCGGGCGGTTTTTTCGTTGAGGCGCCCCCCGCGCCGCCGCAGCGTTTCCGACCGCCGTGAAAATCCGCGCCCCCCGCGTCCTTGAACAATTTGTAAAATATCGCAGGGCGTGCTTGACAGGCGCAGACTACTGTGATAGTATTTTGATGGACTATCACAATAGTCTCCCCGTGTCATGCGCGGACGTCCGCGAAGAGATCGCTCCTTCCGCGGCGGAATACGACGGGGAGAAATGCGCGGAAAAAAGCGCAGAAGCCCGCACAACAGGAGCGGCAGGCTCCGGGGCACTGGATGAATGAGGTTTGCGCGGCACTGCCGCAAAACGCGGCGATCCATATAGAGGATGGAGGACGGAGGGCTCAACATGAAAACGAAACGATTTTTGACGCTGCTTCTCGCGGGGGCCCTGATCTTTCCGGCGGCCTGTGAAAAAAAACCGCCCGCCGAGTCCCTCTCGCCCGAGCCGGGTCTTGTCTCCTTTGCCGAGCCGGTTTTGACGGACGGCGCGGAAGGGGAGGAGATCGCCGGGGTAGAAGAGGTCGGCATCCCGCCGCAGTTTGTCACGCCGCACGACGCCGATTTCCGTCAGGACTTGATTTACCTCGCGTCCGGGGACAGGGTCGAGGCGTATCAAAGCGGCGTCCGCGCGGATTTCGCCGCCGTGGACGCTGAAAAGCTCTGCGTGAGCGGGGAGGCGGTGTGCGTCTGGGGCGGCGGGGTCTACCGGGAGCTTTCCCCGGACGGGGCACAGCTCCTCTCGTATCCGATGGAAGAGACGGTCGACTGCATGTGCGTGACGGAGCATTACGCCGTCTTCGCCGTTCCTGAGAAGAGCGGACACCGCCTTGTCCGGCTGGAACGCAGATCCGGAAAGCTCGACGAGGTGCCGCCTGCTTATCAGCCCTACGGAAACCGCTTCGTCGTAAAGTCCCTCGCGGGGCGGGAGAAGGGGGACGAATTCGCCGTGCTTGCGTGGTCGGACGCCGAGCATATGAAAGCGCGGTTCGGCAGCTTTGCCGCCGCGGCCGACGCGAAATCGGGGAAATTCAGGCTCCGGTATGACTTCGCGGACGATCTCGCCTCCTGCGCCGCGCTGAACGCCGCGGATGTGACCGACGAAGCGCTTTATCTGCTCTCTGCGGGCGCGGTCCCCGTCGGCGAAACATGGTATCACACTCTTTTCCGTTACGACGGCAAAACGAAGGACGAGGTCGCCTATCTTGCCGGAACGGAGGATCCCGCGTATCCCGGAAAAGGCTTTCTGACGGGCTTTGACCGGCTGACTCTGCGCGGACGGACGGTCTGCCTCTTCTCCGAGAGAGCCGGGGCTGTGCGGACGGAAAACCTCCCAGACCTCACGGATTCGCTCAAGATTCTCTGCGACGATCTGCGCATCGACACGCGGATGAAAGCCCTCGTCATCCGGCTCGCGAAGGAGTATGACACCGGCGTCGTGATCGAAAGACTGAATTACGCGTCCTACGACGAAAAGGTGCGCGTGAAGCTGCTCGCGGGGGACGACGATTTCGATCTCTACCTGATCAACGGGCAGAACGGGGCGTCCCTGCTCGGCGCGGTGCTCGAAAACCGGGCGTACGAGCCGCTCGACGGGTATCCCGATCTCGTTTCCCGTTTCGATGGGATGTATCCCTACGCCGAGACCTTCTGCCGGAACGAGAAAGCGGACAACGGGCTCTTTGCCATGCCATTCGGGCTGGCGGCGGACATGGGCGTGATCGCCCTCAATCCCGAAGCCGGGGCATGGCTCGATCTTTCGCGGGCCGCGGCAGCGGGCAGCTCCCTCTCTTGGTCGTTCGACGATTTCTGCGCGCTCGCGGAGAACTATGCGAAAACATGGAAGGAGGGCGATCCGTTCCTCTGCTCCACCTCCCTTTTGACCACCCTGATGTGCGAGATCACGCAGAGCCTCGCGGACGGGAAACTCACGAGGAGTGAGGCGGAGGAGATGGAAAAACGCCTCGCACGCCTGATCCCGACCGGGGTGATCCGTGACGAAAACGCCGCGAACCCGACCGGAAAGCTCCTCCTCATCCCGTGGGGCATGATCCCGCCGTCCGCCGTTCTGCGCGGGATCGACGCATACGACCGCGTGCCCATGCCGTCCGTCGGAGGGACGTCCTACATCACGGGAGGGGGATGGGTGCTCATGAACCGCGCGTCGAAGAACAAGGACGCGGCGGCAAAGCTTCTTTACACGCTGACGGAGGAGGAGCTTCTGAGGGATGAAAACCTCTCGTGCGCGTCCTACGTTTATCCGGATTACGCGAAATACAAATCGACCATGAAAGAAGCGCCGTCGGAGCGTCTGCTCGAGCAGTACGAGACATACGGGACGCTGCTCGATCACTATGAACCTTATTCCTTCGATTTCTCGCGGCTGACGCGGCTTCTCCACATCGAAGGCCTGTGGACGGCGTGCTTCAAGGGGGAGAGGTCCCCGGAGGAGTTCGCCGCCGAAGTCTGGCGGGTCATGCAGGCGGAGCTGTTCGAGTGAGAGGCGTTTCAAGGTTGGGACGAAAAAAGTGAAAAATCTCCGTTTTCCTCTGTAACGAACCGCCGTTTTCTGCGTTTTATAGGCAGAACGAAAAATTCGGAGGAAATCATGAAACGAAGAACGACCGCGCTGCTTCTTCTGCTCGCCCTGCTCCTGCCCCTTGCCGGATGCGGGAAAACGGAAACCGCCGCGGAAAGCGGGTTGGCGGAGACACCCGGAGGCGACAAAGCGCAGACCGGGGACAAAGGAAAGCCGCAGACGGGAAAGAATGGGACGTCACAGGCCGGAGGCGCGGAGCAGGACGATCTCCTCGCCCCGATCACAAGCGGGGACGAGCCGAAAGCCGGCCTTATTCCCGACGCGGCGATCCCGATGGGGGACGATCTTCGCTGGCTGGACCTTGCGGTCTGCGGCCATTCGCTCTTCTGGTGCGCGGGCGGCAATGTGTACCGGCTCGACGCGCCGGAGCGGAGCGGGGAGGCATGGGGAAAGGAAGGCGCGCTGTTCTTCGACGGTTTTTACGTCACGAAGCTCGCCTCGGACGGGGAGCGGCTCGCTCTCTGCTCGTCGGACGGGACCGTAAAGCTCGGCACGCCCTCCAGCATGGGCTTCTCAGATGCCTCCGATTTTTCCCTGCCGATCCCCGCGGGGTGCATGACGAGCGGACTGGTCCTCGCCGAAGACACGATCGTTTTTCTCTGGCGCGAGGGCGAAAACGGTCCGGACCGGCTGGGCTTTTTCCGCCTCTCAAACGGGGATTTCATCGAAGACACGCCAATGGAAAACGGCAGCTGCCATCTCTCATACGGCGGCGGTTCGCTGATCTACGTCTGCTGGACGAGCACGACCGCCATATCGACCACGCTCCTCTACTCCTTTGACGTGAAATCCATGAAGCGCGGCGCGGTCTTTCCCGTCCCGTCCGAAGAACGCTACAACGCGATCGGCTTCAACACATCGGCGAACCGTCTCTGCGCTCTCGACTCGTCCGCCGGGGCGGGGGGCTCGTATATGCGCGTCTGGAATCCCGAAAACCCGGAGGACTCGGCAAGGGCGGAGCCGCACGATTCGATCCGCCTCCTCCCGACCAAGCTCCTGTTTCTGGACGGCGCGGCAGTCGTGCTGAAGCCCGCGGAAGGTGTGATCTCGGTATGCGGCGACTATCTCAGCGAGCGCGGCGTTGTGACCGTGCTTGTGCCGGAGACGAACGGGATCATACAGGAGACCCTCGGTCATATCGCGTATGTACTGAAACGCGACCACGGCGTAAAGCTCACCGTGAAGAAGATGAAGGAGGAGGCCATCAACACCAAGCTCCTTGCGCAGGACGACGACTTTGACCTCTATTTTGCCAACGGACGGCTGCTCAACCTGAACTACCCCGTGTGGGAGCCGCTCGAGAACTACCCGCTCATCAAAGAACAGGTTGCCCTGCTCTTCGACGACATCGTGCGAATCTGCTCGGCAGACGGCCACATCTTCGGCCTGCCATTCTCCATGCAGCT
The DNA here is from genome assembly GCA_017540175.1 of Clostridia bacterium. Lineage (GTDB taxonomy): Bacteria > Bacillota > Clostridia > Oscillospirales > CAG-272 > UMGS1696. The sequence continues at coordinate 84,175 of JAFYBN010000068.1, forward strand.
TTCGAACTGCTTCCTGCCGTGGAATCAGGCGGTTGCCTCCGCCTGCGGGGTGGAAAAGCCCGAGCCCGGGTGGACGCTCGAAGATTACACAGAGCTCGCGAAGAAGGTGCGCGAGAGGGGGTATTACGCTGGCTCGTCCGTCACCGCGGTCGGACTCGTGGAATACATGTGGAGCTATTTTGATCCCTTCGGCACGGGGACCCTGAACGACGACGGCACGGTACTGAGAAAATACCTGCTTTGGGAAAAGGAGCTCTATGACGGCGGTCTGCTCTACAGCGGCAGCCCGAGCGAGGCGGAGGCGTCCGGCAAGGTGCTGTTTTCCGGGAGCACCCCCATGACCTCCCTGATTTACGGGAGCCCGTCGGCTTTTGTCACCCGCCCCACCTTTGACGGTGAAGAGCGATACAGCGACATCTCGAGCTTTCTTCTGATGAACCCCCGGTCGCTGCACAAGGAAGCGGCGTCCGCGGTGCTGGCGGAGATGATCGACCCGGCGAACCGCCTCTACACGAACCCGAAGCAAAGCGTGTACTATTACAGGGATTTCGAGCTCTACACCTTTGATTTCTCGCGGAACGCGGAGGAATACCTCGACGCGGCGTCAAGCCCGGAGGAACGCGCCGAGCGCGAAGCGAAGCTCGCGGCGGACGCCGAGGCGAACCGCGAACAGGCGATCCGGTCGGGCAGCTACGTCGATATCTGGAACATGGACGACCAAACGAAAGAGCGGTATGCGTTCTATCTGCACGTCATGGCGCACTACCGGCTCGGGCGGACGTATCAGACGGACTGGCTCGATTTCGCGGCGGCCGAAGAAAAGAAATATCTGAACAACGAACAGGACCTCGACTACACGGTGAAGCGCATCATCGACCGCGCGAAGATGGTGCTCGAGGGCTGAGAAAGGAGAATGCTGTGAAACGAACGATCGCATGCCTCCTCATCCTCGCCCTGCTCCTCTCTCCCGCGGGGTGCGGGGAGACGGAAAACGAAGAAAACAAAACCGCGGACTCAGCACCGGCGGCACCCCGGCTTGCAGAGGGCGTCGCGGCGGAGGACGCGGAGGATTTCGCGCTCATTGACGGGGAGCTGTGGGTGATCGAGAACGGCAAGGTCCATACGGTCGGAGACGATCCGAAAACGCTTGCCGCCCCGTCGGACTTCACACCCGCGTTTCTGACGGCGGACGGCAAAAGCCCCGTTCTCTGCACGAAGAGCGGCACGGTGCTTTGGGACGGTGAAACGATCCTTTTGCCCATCCCGGAAAAAGAGCCCGAGGTCACCTCCTTTGCCGTCGCGGGAGATACCGCCGTCGCGGCGTACAGACATACCGAGGGCAGCGGGGATGAAGTTGACCGTCTGATTTTCTATAACCGCGCGAGCGGCGACACGATCACCGCCGATCCCATTCAGCCGGGATTCGCAAGGATCGCGGCCTGCGATGAGGAGCGCGTGTGGGTTTTCAACACAAGCATGATCTCGGGCGTATTCGTCTATCGTTACAACGTGCGCACCATGCAGACGGATATCCCTTATTCGCGTCCCGACGTGTGGTCGGATTTCGGATGGGACGCCGCGGACGGGCTTCTGTACCTCGGCGAGGTGGCGTACAGACCCAGTGCCGGAGGGTGGGAACGCCGCATGACCGCGTATGATCCGGAAACGCGGGAATCATATTCCGTCGCCGTACCGGACATTCTCGGGACCGACGCGGTCAAGTATCTGCTGTCCGACGGTTATCTCCTTGTGATGAACGAAAACGGAACGGTAACGGTTTCCTCAGCCGCTTTTGACGCGGAAGATGACGAAAGAGCCGTGACGCTGCTTGTCGTGAGCGGCACTCCGCTTGGCAAGCCGGTTTCCGAATCCGTCATGGAGCGTCTGAACCCGTATGCGGAAGCCGCCGATATTCGCCTGACAGTCAAGGAACTGACGGCGGAACAAATCAACGTGAAGCTGCTCGCGGGCGACGACGATTTCGATCTCTTTGCCGCCCCCTCCCTCACCTTTAACCCTTCGAAACCGTTCTGGGAGCCGCTCGAAAGCTATCCCGCCATCGCCGAACAGATGGACAAAATGCTTCCGGACGCGGTGAGGCTGTGTTCGTACGACGGGCATTTCTTCGGCGTTCCCACGAGCGGGTATTCGGGCGGGCTCTTCGACTGCATACGCGAGGAAACGATGGAAAAGATCGGCATGACGGATGAGGAAGCGGAGCAAATCGGCATGCTCGACGGCACGTGGACGCTGGACGACTATTACGATCTCGCCGTCCGTGCAAAAGCCGCGGGATGCAGCATTTCGCCGGGATTCGGCATCACCTTCGGCGAATACGCGGCGCGGTATTTCGACCCGGAGCGGGAGACCCTGACCGACACCGAAGGAACGGCGCTCAGAAAACTCCTGCTTCACATGAAGCGCATGCATGACGAGGAGCTTTTGACGGACAAGACGCAGACCCCGAACTGGGATTCGAGCCCCGACGTGCTTCTTCACAACTATCTCAGCTTCGACAATACCACGGCGGTAAGCTCCGGGAAAAAGCTCGCGTGGCAGCCCACCGTCAACGGAGAGCACGGATTCCTGATCTCCTTCGATTACACGGTGATGAACAAGGCTTCCCGGCATAAGGACGCCGCGGCAGAACTGCTCGCGGTCATGCTTGACCCGGACGCCGGTTATACCCAGCTCGCACAGGGAAAATGGGATCTGTGGCTTTACAAAAACGCGGAAAAGCAGATGAAGACCGACGCGGCGCGGTCCAACTGGGAGCGATATCTCGCCATGATGCCGTATTTCCGGACGCAGGCTCCCTATACGGCGGAATTCGTCGCGTTCGCGGAAGAAGAAAGCGCGAAATATTTACATAACGAACAGGACCTCGACTACACGGTGGAGCGCATCATCGACCGCGCGAAGATGGTGCTGAACGGATAACGCGCCGCGGCAGCCGCGGCATCCCATATCCTTGTGAGGACGCTCATGAACAAAGCGGAAAAAATCTGGAACGAATACGGCCGCCTGTTGCTCTCCGTTGCGCGGGGCTTTTTCGGCGACACCCCGGACGCGGAGGACGCCGCGGAGGACGCCGTGGAGCGCATCCTGCAAAACCTCGACCGCTTCGACGAGGTCCCCTCCCCGCGCGCCCGGTCGCTGTGCGCGATCATCACGAAAAATATCTGCCTCGACATCCTGCGGCGGCGGAAAAAGCTCCCGGAGGAGCCCCTCGACGAAGAGGACTCGCCGCCCGATGCCGCCCTGTCCGTGCCGTCCGCGGAGCAGGCCTGGTTCTCCGCGAAGACCGTCGAAGCCGCGCGGCGCTGTATCGCAGAGCTGCCCGACGGGTACGCGGATATCCTGCGGCTGAGCGTTTCCATGGACATGAAGCCGCGGGAGATCGCAAAGGTCCTCGGCATATCGGACGGCGCCGCGCGCGTCCGTCTCTTCCGGGCAAGGGAAGCCCTCATTAAGCTCATGAAGGAGGAAGGATCGCTGTGAACGACAACGTGAGAACAAATCAAATCGCCTCCACCCTGTTCGACGCCGTGCTGAAGCTCGCGCTCGAACCTGAAGAGGAAGAGGTCTCGCACGGCGGGGACGCGCCCGTCCCGCCCGCGCTTGAGCGCCGCATCCGACGGAGGCTCCGTCTGTGCGCCCTGCGCGACGCCGTGCGGAGACACGCGAAAACCGCCGCCGCCGTCCTCGTCTGCGTGCTCGGCGTCGCCGCCGCGTTCGTTCTTTCGCAGAGAGCCGCCGCGGACGTTCCTGTGTGGACGCTCACCTCGGAGACGGACGCGTACGGGCAGAACCTGATGATCTCGTTCGAGACGGACAGGACGCCCGCAAAGGAAGGAATCATCACGCCCCTCTCCGCCGCGGCGTTTCTGGACGGGCGGGAAAGGACCGCATCCTACCGCACCGAGGCGGCATATCTCGAGGAATACGCACTCGGCGTGCGGTACGAGCAGTGCCTGCTCACCGCGGGCGGTGTGACGGTCATCCCCGTCTCCGGGCGCACGGTGAAAAACATCGTAATCGGGGGGCGGTCGGCGGTTCTCGTATTCGACCGGGAAAGCGCAGCCATTCTGTGGCAGGACGGGATCTGCTCCTATCTGCTGACGGGTCCCTTCACGGCGGACGACGCCATGAAAACGGCGCGGCTGATGACGGAAAAATGAAAAACCGATCCTGCCGTCCCCGTGCTGTGCGTGCGTACGGGCGTGCGGACGGACGGCGGTGAAACGGATGACGACATACGGAGCAAACGATGAAATCTCAACGCATTTTTTCTCTGCTTCTCGTCCTGACCCTGCCTCTGACGCTGCTTTCCGGATGCGCGAAGACAGAGCCCGAAACGCCCTCCGAGCCTCCGAAGCTCGAAGAAGGCGTCGCGGCTCAGAGCGCGGAGGATTTCGCGCTCATCGACGGGGAGCTGTGGGTGATCGAGGACGGGGAGGCGCACAAAGCCGGGGAGCGTTTGCCGGAGGAAGAGAATCCCCCGAGCACACCTCCCGAGACGGAGGAACGGACGCCGGACGCGGAACGGGTCCCCGAGGGATTTCAGGCGGCGTTTATCGCGTCAAACGGATCGGAGGGGACGGAGCCCGTGCTCTGCTCCCAGGACGGCGTTATCCTCTGGGACGGAGAGGTCTTCCGTCTGAACGTCCCCGGGGACGATCCTGAAATCACCTCCTTTGCCGTGGCGGGAGACACCGCCGTCGCCGCGTATACCGCCGCGAAGGACGACGGGGGCCCCGGGAACCGCCTTGTCTATCTGAACCGGGCAAGCGGGGACTGTATTTCCGGCGATCCCCTCGCGGCAGGCCGCGCGCGTGTCCTTCCCTGCGACGGGGAGCACGTCTGGATCATGAATCAGCCGACGGATTTCACCTGTTATTTCTACCGCACGGACGTCCGATCCATGCAGAGCGATCTGCCGATCCGGTGGGAGGATTATATCGTCTGCGCCGGATGGGATCCCTCCTCCGAAACCCTCTATGCGGTCGCCAGCCGGGGAGGTCGGATCTCCGAGGACGGGAGGTCGATCCTCGATGAGAAATTCGTCCTCCGCGTGTGGGACTTCCGGGAAGGAGAGGGCGCGGTCCTGCCCTTCGAGCCGGAGGGAGGAAAACCGCCGGAGGATATGAGCGCGGCGGGCGGTCAACTCATCGTGAGATACGCGGACGGCACGGTGTCGGTGATGAACGCGCCGGGCGTGAGGACCGATGGAGAGACCGACGACGGACGAACGGTTACGCTTATTGTGATCCCGGCGGTCGATCCCCGTGCCGGGTCGTTTTCCGAAGGCATTGGGGAAGCTCTTGTGACGCACTTTGCCGCCGAGGGGATCCGCATCCGGCTGAAACGGCTCACCGAAGAGCAGATCAACGTGAAACTGCTCGCCGGAGACGACGATTTTGACCTCTTTCAGGCGGAGGGGCGGCGCTTCTTCGGGGACAAGGGCTTCTGGTCGCCGCTCGAGGACTATCCCGTCATCAGGGCGGAGGCAGAAAAGATGCTCCCCGACGCGTACCGGCTGTGCTGTTACGACGGGCACATGTTCGGCGTTCCGTATCAGCAGACATCCGCGTCGATGTGGCGGGTGGTGAACGAAAAGGCCGCCGCAAAAATGGGCCTGACGGACGCGGATTTCGACGCGCCGGGTATCTCTGACGGGACGTGGACGCTGGACGATTACTATGATCTCGCCGTCCTTGCAAAGAAAAAGGGATGCGCCGCCAGCCGGGGGATGATGCTCTCGCTCACTGGATGGGGAAACCGGTATCTCGATCCGACGAGCGGAAAGGTCCTCGATCCCGACGGGGTTCAGCTGAAGCGGCTCCTCGAAACCGAAAAGAAAATGCTCGACGAGGGACTTTTCTGGAAAAACAGCGGGCTTGACGAGGACGACCTGCTCTTCACTTCCTATCAGTCAAAAGATCTCTTCGGCGCGGACAACGAGCTGAACGCCGGGGCAAGGCTCGCATTTATCCCGACCTTTGACGGCGAGCGGAACTATTCTGCCGTGATCTCCTATTTCGTCCTGAACCGGCAGTCGAAGAACAAGGAGCTTGCCGCCGAAGTCCTGGCCTGTGTCCTCGACCCGGAGCGGCGGGAAAAGGTCTGCTTGATCGACGATTACAGCTTCCCGCTCTATCGGCAGGAAGAAGAGAAGATGAAGACGGACGCGGCGCGGCGAAACTGGGATCTCTATCTCGACGCGCTCCGGCATGTCCGTCTTCAGCCCGCGTTCTACGACGAATGGATGGTTTACGCCTCTGCCGAGGAGGAGAAGTATCTGAACGACGAACAGGATCTGGACAACACGGTGAAACGGATTCTGGACCGGGCGAAGATGGTCCTCGAAGGCTGAGGGAGGGATGACGCCATGAAAAAGAAAACCGACCTTCTCCTATTGCTCCCCTCCCTCGCGGGATTTCTGGCCTTCTTCATCGTCCCCTTCGTCTATTCGTTCTACTACGCCTTCACCGAGAACGCCTTCACAAAGAAGTTCGTGTGGTTCGACAATTTCGGGCGGCTGTTTGAGAACGAATACTTCAAGCTGGCGATGAAGAACACGGGGGAGTTTACCCTGCTCGCCGTCCCGCTGACAATGGCGATCTCCCTTGCTCTCGCCCTGCTGCTGGTTCGGTTCGCGCGGCGGCTTCCCTTTGTGAAATCCGCGCTGTTCCTGCCGGTGATCCTGCCCTCGGCGACCATCGTCATGCTCTGGAACGCCTATATCTCGGACTTCGTGCCGCCGTTCAACTCCCTGCTGCTCATCTTCCTCTGGAAGTACGGCGGGCTGAACGTGATGCTGATGCTCACGGCTCTGTCCGGCATGGACAAAAGCATGCTCGAGGCGGCGCGGATCGACGGGGCGAACGCGTTTCAGCAGACGGTCCGGGTGACGGTCCCGAACATCGCGCCGACGCTCTTCTTTACGTTCATCCTCTCGGTGGTGAACTCCCTGAAGATCTTCCGGGAAAGCTATCTCCTCTACGGAAATTACCCGGACGAGGGCGTCTACATGCTCCAGAACTTCTTAAACAACCATTTCGCCAAGCTGAACTACCAGTATATCTCCACGGCGGCGATCTTCTTTGCGGTGATCGTCTACACCGTCGTCGCGGTCGTCTTCGTCGCGGAGAAGAAATGGAGCGAGTCGATATGGTGAGGAGCGAGGGGAGACGCGGCTTTTTCGAGAAAAAGCCTGGCAAAAAGCTTTATAAAAGGGGAAAGGAAAAGAACCTTCTTGATGCGGCGGCGTCCGTGCTTTTGGTTCTGTTTGCTTTGTTTATTGTGTCGCCGGTGATCGTTGTGGCGGTTCGGGCGTTTTCCGAAGGGACGAAGCCCTTCGTGGATTTCTATGTCTGGAAGCCGGTATATCTGCGGGGGCTGGCGAATTCGCTTGTCATCAGTTTATCGGCGAGCCTCGGGACGGTTCTTGTGTCGGTCCTCGCGGCGTATGTGTTCGCGAAGGTGAAGTTCAGGGGGCGGAGCGTGATTTTCTACCTCTACATCATCGTCATGATGATGCCGTTTCAGGTGACGCTCTTGCCGCAGTACATCGTCTCCCGGCGCTTTGAGCTTTACGACTCCCCCGGGGCGATGATTTTGCCGGGGATCTTCGTGCCGTTCGCGGCGTTTCTTTTGACGCAGGTGATGAAATCGGTTCCGGACGAGCTGATCGAGGCGGCGCGGCTGGACACGGGCTCGACGCTGAGAATCATCTGGCACATCATCGTCCCGACGATCCGGCCGGGGATCATCTGCGCGTGGGTGCTCTCGTTCACCGAGCAATGGAACGCGGTCGCCGAGCCGATCATTCTGATGGAGACACGGGAGAAATACCCTTTGGCGATCCTCTTAAACGAGATTCAGCCGGGGGATATTCTCGGCTTTGCGGCGACGCTCATGTTCTTCTTAGCACCTCTGCTGTTATTCTCGTTCTTTGAGGATGAAGTCATGGAAGGACTGGGAGATTACGGACTGAAATGAAAATCAAACGAATTGTCACCATCACATTCTTTCTTCTCTTTCTCGCGTCCGTCGCGGTGTTCGTGTTCTTCGGGCCGCAGATCCGCGCGGCGCTCTCACCGGAGGTGACATACGACTACCCGAACTTCGCGGAGGCGGGCGGGCGGATGCTGAACGTGCTCCCCTCATCCGCCGTGTGGACGGGGGAGGACGGCGGGACGTATGTCTGGAAAATCAGCCGTTCGGACGAGTTCCCGGAGCCCGCGTTCGTCGTGAACGCCTGCCCGCTCGCGATCGAGAAAGAGAAGGACGGCAAGGTTTATTTCGGCTTCTCCTACGGCAGTATCGATTCGTCCGACGCGGTCGCCGTCGGATGGGACACGGATTTGAAAGAAGGCATGTGCGTGAGACCGGAAAGATGAACCGAGCGCTTCCGTGTCCGGCGGAGCGGCACTGCCGGGCGGAGCGGCATTGCCGGGCGGAGGGCATTGCCGGGCGGAAGGCATTGCCGGGCGGAGCGGCCGCATTTCGCGGGCAGGAGATTTCAAAAAAAGAGTTTTGTTCCCGCTTCATCAGGCTGTCGCAAATAGTCCCAAAAGTTTTCGTCCACCTTTTTCAAAAGGTGGTGTGGGTGTTGCAGTTCGCTCTGCGAACTGCTGCAGCGCCCTGACCCGAGGTCCGCAGACCTCGGAACACCCAAGACACAGAAAGAGTTCCTCTTTTTGGTCCTTTTGGGTTCAGCTTGCTGAACCGGCTCCTCAGATAAAGGAGAAAAAGGACAGCTGTCGGCTCTGAAAAGCAAGAGGGCTGTTGCATTTCTCCGTTTCCTAGAGTTAATGCGACAGCCCCATTGCCTTTTTCGGCGAACCGGAAACACAGGATCGCGCCCCGCCCCCCGGCGGACAGCATTCCGGCGCGCCGCCGAGAGAGTGTCATCCCCTTCCCTTTTCTCATTTTTTGTTCGGGAACCTATTGAAGAAGCGGAAAAAACAAGTTATAATAAACCTGTCATACAGTGTGATATATCGACAGAACCCTCCCGGGACAGCAGAAGAACGATCAAACGATTCGGATCTGCAAAGGATCCCGCGGGGGTTCTGTGTCATCACAAAATCAAAAAAACAACGGGAGGAATGCCCGATGCGCATCCATATCATTGCCTGCCGTATTTTCGAGCGCGAACTCGGATATCTGTCTGCCGTCAGCGACAACCAGATCGACCTGACTTGGGTCGGACGGGGACTGCACAATACGCCCGAGGTCCTCTGCGAGCGTCTGATCGGCGCGGTGGACGAGCTGTACCGGCAAATCGAGGCGCGGGAGCTTGAGCACCGCCCGGACGCAATCGTTCTCGGCTACGGGCTTTGCTCGAAAGCGGTCGTCGGCATCCGCTGCCGCGACATCCCGATCGTGATCCCCCGCACGGACGACTGCATCGCGCTCTTCATGGGCTCGCAGGAGAGGTACCTCAAGGAATTCGCCGACGCCCACGGCGCGTACTGGCTCAACAGCGGCTGGCTCGAGCAGAGCGCGCGGCTCTTTGACAGCGACGACTTCAAACGGCGCAGATGGCTCGAATACGCGGAAAAGTACGGCGAGGACAACGCGGATTACCTGATAGAGGTCGAAAGCAGCTGGGAGAAGAACTATTCGACCCTCGGCTTCATCCATTCGGAAGTCCACGACTCACCGGACAATCTTCGGCGCGCCGGAGAAGAAGCCGAACGCAAGGGCTGGCGGCTGCGCGAGCTGGACGGGGATCTTCGTCTTCTGCGCATGATGACGGAGGGGACGTGGAACGACGAGGAATTTCTGATCCTGAAACCGGGAGAGACCGTCGCCGCGGATTATTCCGGAAAGAAGCTCCGCGCCGTGCGGGACGGGGAATGAACGCCGCCGCCCGAGTCCCGAGATCCTGTATATTTTTCCGCTTCGCGTTTACTTCGTCTTCTTCCTGCTCCGCTCGAGGAGTTTGGGCAGCATGAGCCCCATCAAAATCTCCGCGTCGGTCCAGCCGGTCTCGCTGCAGCAGGCGGCCCACCCGATATCGTGCGGACAGCCGTACGCTTCTCCCAGCTCCAGATCGAACGCCCGGCACCAGCTTCCGTCCGTCAGAGGATCTTCGGAGCGGATCTGCGTTTTCAGGCAGAACGCCGCCGCGTCCCGCCACAGATCCCGGTACTGCCGATCCCCCGTCGCGTGATACGCATAAGCAAATCCGAGGGGAAGCCAGTTCACGGAGTACAAGAGATCCGCCACGGGATCGCCGTTTTCCGTCAGAAGGGAGCATTCGTCCCGGGATTCGCGGGAGTAGTGCGCCGTGTAGCCCGTGTCCCATTCGAAATAGCCGCCCGTTGGCCAGCGGTGGGTCAGAAGATCCCGCGTCACCCGCTCGAGCATATCCCGGTGCTTCTTTTCGCCGGTCGCTTCGGTCAGACAGGCGAGCGGCAGGATCAGGCGGCAAAACTCCTCGGTTTCGCTCTGTTCCCGCACGGTATTCGGGTGGAGCGCCATCAGCGTTTCCAGCCCGCGCCGCGCCGTGTCGAGGTAGACCGGATTTTTGCCGATCCGATACGCCAAAAGAAGGGCGGCGTGATAATACGCGTTGTGGTGCGCCGTGGGGAGCCCGTGTTCCGCTTCCGCCAGCGCCCGGATCGAGTCCTCCGTGAGATTCGGCACGTCGGTCCGGGATACCCGGCACCCGTCCTTCGCCGTGGTCCGCACGAGAAAATCGAGAGCCCGGCATGCGTCCGCAAAATACCGGCTCTTCCCCAGAAAGAGTGATTCCAAGAGGACGGGCAGGATCGCGCGCGCCACGTCGTCCTGATAACAGGCGTTCCACTGCGTGTCGCACCAGCGCATCATGCCGTCCAGTAAGCCTCCCCGGATCATCATGGTGCCGAAGCAGAATTCCTGCATGCGGTCGGCGACGCGGTCCGCTTCTTTGTCCCCCGTCAGCCGGGCATAAAACCGGAACACCCCCGCACATTCCCCGGTGCAGTCGTTCCGAACACCGTCGGCCGTCGCCTGACGCCCTTCGGGATCGATGGTATGCCGGAGCCCTTCCCGGATGCCGCCGGCGCCTTCGTCCACAAGGAACTGTCCGAGCCAGCGCATCCCGCGCTCCACGGCGTCGCGCCGGTGTTTCTCAAACGCGCCGTCATCGGTGAGATCCGCGTCCGGTCCGTATCGGACGACGGGCTCGGGCAGAACCGCGGGCGCCGAGCGCGTGATCCACTCCGCGATCCACGAAATCAGCTTCCGCCACGAATCCCTCGGAGCAAAGCGCGCCTTGTTGAAGTTGTGGAGCGTGAAGGAACTCATCATGACGTTTTCCCCCACCGTCCAAAGCCCGAATTTGCCGTCCTTCAGAATTTCCTCCCGGGACGCCCTGAAATGCCGGTGCGCGATCACATGCTCCCTGTAGATCAAGAGGGGCGTCATATCCGGGGCGGAGAGGCTCGGCTGCATCATGGCGTTGCCCATGTCGTCCAGGAGATCGCCGGTTTCAAGACCCGGGATCGCCGTTTCGGACTCTTTCGGCTGAAGCACGACCAGACGGCGTCGGGTGGTGTCCTCCGGTCTTTCGGAATAGGTAAAGATCGTGAGAAAGCTGCTCAGCGCTTCGGTGAAGATCCGCTTTCCCTTTGCCGCCTCCGCCTCCAGCCGGACCCGGAGCCTCGGATCGAGCACCTTTCCGTATGCGAGAACGCAGAAGGAATCGTACTCCGCGAGATCCCTGCCGACCGCTTCCTCCGCCGTCACGCGGGTGACGGAGTCGCCGCAGCTTTCGAGCACGTCCGTAAAATCGGAGCGTTCTTCCGCAAGGATCAGGCACCTGACAGGGGTGCCGCGCGCCGCGGAACGATCGGCGGAACGCGTCCCTTCGGGCTTATCCGAAAGAGGGGGCGCCGAAAACTCATTCTGCGAAAACCGCACCGTCCCGTCCCCGTGCCGTATTCCTTCGGGAATAGTTTTGTCCGTCACGGACAGTTTCTGTCCGAACTCCTTCCGGGTCAGCCCCGGTTTTTTCTGTTCGCTTCCGATCCATGCGCCTGTCTTCCGTGTGTCCATCTCAACGATGCTCCTTTTTTGAAAAACGCTTCCGATCTTCCCGTATCGGCATTCCTTCCCCTATATCATAACACTTTTTTCGCGCTGCGCAACCTGCTTTTCGTTTCCTTTCCGTCGCCGTCCGCCGGGGATCCCACGCCGCACCCCGTCCGCCGAGCACCCGCCGCGTCCGCCTTCCGGGAGCCGAGCGGGTTTTTGACACATGCCGGGCCGGTACCACGGGGCCAAACGAACCGCTGTGCGAAAGGACATACGCAATGAGCGATCGGATAAAAGTCGTTCTTCCCGTAGCATCCATCCGTTTGTCCGGCTGCGGCCCGAAGCTTTCCGCAGTTCCCGGGGACGCCTCCTTCGGGTTCCGCTTTGCTGTGTCCCCAAAAGAAGCGGATGACCTCTGCCGGATCTGCCGCAGTCCCGCATATGACTGTCTATACGCTGTCTGCGAACCGCGGCTTGAGGGTTGACAAGGTCAGATCGACACAGTATAATAGGAACGGAAACCACTCCGGCGAGGTCCGTGACGTCACAGCCGCGCTGTCAATAACGATCAGCGGCGGAGCCCGACTCCGGCCGCGCACAGAGATCAAGGAGGTTCAGCCATGCCTTTTCACGCCGATCCATACCACTTCATTACCCCGGCTCCGGGCGTGCTCGCGGCAGCGGGCTTCGACCCCGCCAGCCGGATCGTCCCGATGTGGTTCGGGTTCCGCTTTTTTCTCGAAGACGTCCCGTCCGTGTTTCCGGCGGAAGTGACCGGCAGGAGCCAGTTCAAGCTTTTCGTCAACGGAACAAGCATCCTCTTCGGTCCCTGCAGGAGCGCGAAGGAGATCGTTTACGTCGATACGATCGACATTGCCGCGCAGCTCGGAAAAGGCGAGAACCGCATCGTGATGCAGGTTTTCTCCTATCCCGAAAAGCCCGCCGCGCACGATCAGCGCACGCAGGGTCCCAACTACTGCTACGGGGACAGCGACGGGCCCGGCGTCTGCCTGGTCGGGGATTTCGGCGGCACGGATCCCGGCGATCCCGCAAATTGGCGCGTGTGGCCGGACGCCGGACAGGGATTCAACGCGGAGGAGCTCTTCCTGCTCGGTGCAAACGAGGACGTGAACGGCGCTGAGTCTCTCGCGAATCCTTTCTTCCGGGAGGAATGGGACGAGAGCCGCATGGAGGCCGCGGGATATGGGAGCTTCATCGAGATCGACGCCTACGGACAGCGACGGAGCAAGCACTTCGAGCCCAGACCGATCGCGCTTCTCGAACGCACACAGCGCGAAATCCCCGGATGGACCGAAAGGACCGTGCCCGCAAACGGCAAAGAGAGCTTCGTGCTCGACGCCGGAGAACTGACCACCGGTTATTTCCGGATCGGATTCCGGGGCGGAAAGGACAGCCGCGTCACCCTCACCTACGCCGAGAGTTATTACCAGAAAGACGAAAACGGTCAGGAGTACAAGGGCGTGCGGGACGACGCGAGCGGTTTTATCCACGGTGTCCGCGATACCTATACCGTCGGCGGGGACGCGGTGTACGAGCCCTTCCGCTTCCGCACCTTCCGGTTCGTCAAGGTGGACATCGAAACGGCGGACGAGCCGCTCACCGTTCTGCCCCAGCCGTATGTCGAGACGATGTACCCGCTGAAAAACAGCAAAAAGCCGGTCTTCACCGATGCGCGGCGCGAAAAACTGTACGACGTGGCGTTCCGCACCCTCCGGCTCTGCGCCCACGACACCTACGAGGACTGCCCCTATTACGAACAGCTCATGTACGCCTGCGACACCCGGCTCGAAATGCTCTTCACCTATGCGTCGACGGACGAGCTGGATCTCCCCCGCCAGGCCATCCGTCTCTTTGCTCAGTCGATGATGAACACGGGACTGACGCAGGCGCGCTTTCCCTCCCGCGACGAGCAGACGATCCCGGCCTTCGCCCTGTGGTTCGTGATGATGCTCGGGGATTACGTCGATCAAACCGGGGACGGGGAATTTGTGCGGCCCTTTATTCCGACGGCGGAGCGGATCGTGGAGACCTTCCTCCGGTCGCGCACGGAGAGCGGCCTGCTCGCGCCGCAGGGGTACTGGGATTATTTCGACTGGACGAGGGAGTGGTCCGAGCGGGGCGCATGCACGCCGAACGCCGCGCGCGACGGGGAAAGCGCGCTTCAAAACCTGTTCTTTGTCTATGCGGCGAAAAGCCTGATCCGCCTCCTCCCCCGGTATCACCGGGCCGATCTCGCGGCGTATTACGAGGGGGAGTGCGAAAAGCTGCTCCGTCTGGTGGACGAACGCTGCTGGGACGGGGAAAAGGGTCTTTACAAAGAAGGGCCCTTCACGGAGGAATACAGCCAGCACACCCAGATCTACGCGGTGCTTTCGGGCCTTGCGAAGGGGGAAAGAGCGCGTTCGGTGATGGAGAAGACGCTGACGGACAAGAGCCTCGTGCAGTGCAGCTTCATGCAGGGCTACTACCTGTTCCGGGCGCTCGATATGGTCGGAATGTACTCCAGGACGGAGGAGCTCTGGCAGCCGTGGCAGGACTTCATCGATCTGCACTGCACCACCTTCCCGGAGACGCCCTATGATCCGCGCAGCGACTGCCACGCGTGGAGCGCCCTGCCGCTCAGCGAGTTTGCGCAAAACAGGACTTGATCCGATCCGCATTGCCCGCCTCCTGCGGCGTCCGCCGGCAGCCGACGCTCCGCGGCACGCAGAGGGACAATCAAGCCGCCCGGGTCATGCCGCTCTTGCTGCCGCCGTCTTTTGAAACCTATGTTTTCAAACCTATTGAAGAAGCGAAAAAACAAGTTATAATACTCCTGTACGAATCATCCGCTCCAATGCAGAAGAAAGGAAAACCATGGTCAAAGAAGTTTTTCTCGTATTCAAGACCCACCTTGACATCGGCTATACCGATTATGCCGCCGCGATCAAGGAACGGTATCTGAAGGAGTATCTCCCGGCGGCCGTCCGTGTCGCGCGGGAAAGCGAGGGCTCGGAGTGCCCGTTTGTCTGGACGACGGGAGCCTGGCTGATCGAAGAGGCTCTGAAGCAGGACGACGGCACGCTGGACGCCGCCATCCGGGACGGTCTTGTCACCTGGCATGCCATGCCGTTTACCGTCCACACGGAATACATGAACCCCGCGCTGCTTGAGGCCTGCCTCGACGTATCGAAACGGCTGGACGAGCGGTACGGCAGAAAGACGATTTCGGCGAAGATGACGGACGTGCCCGGACACACCGCGGGGATTGTTCCCCTGCTCGCTGCCCGGGGCGTGGAGCTTCTGCACATCGGCGTCAATCCCGGCACGCCCGTCCCGAAGGTCCCGGAAATCTTCCGCTGGAGGCACGACGGAGCCGAGATCGCCGTGATCTACAGCGGCGAATACGGCGGGGTCTGCGAAGTCGGCGAGGTCGCGCTGGCGTTCGGCTTCACCGGGGACAACTGCGGTCCGCAGGGCAGGGATCAGCTCCGGGCGGTCTATCAGAATCTTCGTGAGCGGTATCCCGGCGCGGCGGTCCGGGCGGCGACGCTCGACGATATGGCAAGGGTCCTGCGCGGAGCGGAGCTGCCGGTTGTGGAGGGAGAGATCGGCGACAGCTGGATCTACGGCGCGGCGTCGGATCCGAAGAAGACAAGCGCGTTCCGCCACATTCTCCGGACGGTCCCGTCCTTTGCGGGGAAGGAGCTGAATGATTCGCTCCTGCTTGTCCCCGAGCACACCTGGGGCATGAGCCACGTTTTCTTCGATCGGGAAAACAAGACGGACTGGACACCGGACGAGCTTGAAGCCTGCGGGACGCGGGGGACGATCGAGCACTCGTGGGAGGAACAGCGGGAGTATGTGATCCGCGCGGCCGAGCAGCTCGGCGTGGATCTCTCGGACGCGGTAACCGTGGAGAAACCCGATCCCACCGCTATGACGCCCTTCGACGGGACGCCCCGCGCCGAGGTGTCCTACGAGCTCTTCACATGGGCGGACTACGAGCGGTATTTTCACGCCTATGTGCGGGACAACAACACCGGCTCCTTCCTCAAGGTCGGAATGCCGTCCGTTCCGGGCGGGATCTACGAGCCCCGCGTCACGGGCGCGTGGCGCGACGGGGAAACCTCGGTGTTCCGCCTCGAATTCGACAAAGAGATCCGCGATTTCTGCGGACTGCCGGAGCTGTGGCTGCTCGAACGGGCGGACTATGTCGAGCTCCGCTGGTTCGGAAAGCGGGCGAACCGGCTCCCGGAGGCGTTCTGGCTCCGCCTGCCCGAGGTCACGGACCATGTGGAGCTCTTCAAGCTCGGGTACTGGATCGATCCGGAACGATCGGTGTACATGAAGACGCTCCACGGAATGCGGGCTGCCCGCGGACCGGAATACGAGATCGAATCCCTCGACGCGCCGCTCGCCGCGCCGTACGGAAGACGGCTCTTGACGTGGAACGAGCCGCTCGGGGAGCAAACCCTCTATTTCAACCTCTACAACAATGTCTGGAACACCAATTTCCCGCTGTGGTATTCCGACGACGCGAAGTTCCGATTCCGGATTTCCCGCAGAGGGGAATGAAGCGGACAGCTCATCGGGATGAATATCCCGCAAATGCGGTTCATATCACAGAACCGTAAGGAGATATCTTATGAAGACGCTTTGCTTATACTACACGAGAACGAATACCACAAAAGCGGTGATGGAGAAGATCGCCGGGATCCTCGGCGCCGATCTTGCCGAGTACACGGACGGCAGGGACAGAAGCGGCTTCTTCGGGTACATCGGGGCATGCTTCGCGACGGTCAAAAACACGATATCCGCGGTATCCGTCAAAGGGGACGTCGACCTCGCCTCCTATGACCGGGTTTTGATCGGCATGCCCGTATGGGCCGAGGGTCCCTGCGCCGTCGGGAGAGCCTTGATCCAAAAGTACCGGGACAGCCTGCCGCCCGATGTGTACTACGTTGTGACGCACATGGGCGCGAAGCGTGATTATATGGAAAAAATCAAAGCGATGGACGCTCTTCTCGGCAGGCCTTCCTCCGGGCAGATCTCCATTCGGACAAAAGATAACGACTATATCGGGGACAGCGCTGATTTTGCGGCTTCGCTGAAATAAGCCCGCGGAAAGGATTGTCCGGTTATCTGACCGATTCCCGTTCCATGGCTTCGAGAATAACCGGATTCAGGCAGCGTCATTATGAAGATCATTGAAGAGATGTATTCCTTTGAGATGCCGGACCGCTGGAAAGACCTCGTGGGCGTCCGGCACAAAGGCAATCACGCGGATTTGGTCCTGCTGTGGGAGGAAGAGCCCGGCTGCGAAGGACTTCTGGTCCGTCTGAAATGTCTGAAGCGCAGAAAAACAAAGCCGGATGAATACACCGAGCTCCTCGGAAAGCTGAGCGGCAAGGACGGTGAGCGTCGGTATCTGTACGCCGCTTACGGACGGGAAGGCACCGTCAGCGAGGTCAACGAGGACCTCTACTGGAGACTGAGGGATCAGCTCTGGATGGTCTTCGACAGCCTTCGCCCGGCGGAGGGATACGACTGGGAACCGGTTTGAAACCGGTCGGCGCATCGATACTGCGGCATTGCGCGCGGCCGGTGCAGATGAGCAAATTCAAGATGATGGAGGAGAAGTCATGTTTTGCGTCGACTATAAAAAGCTCAGCCTGTCTTTTAACGAATTTCACGATGTTTCAGCCGGGGACATGCCGCAGTACGGAGAATACTGCCTGCTCGAGCTGAAAACGGGGGATTATACCGCGGGCGGCTGGTATCCGTCCGGGAACGGGCAGCCCACGGCGGGTTATTTCCTCCGCGGAACTGCCGACACTGTGGATTCGGAAGCGGTGGCAAGATGGCACTCTCTCGACCGCTATGACCTCACGGACTGCCTGGAAGATGAAGAGATCGGCTGGATCAATCTCGGGCCCGAAGAAGAAGGCGGCCGCAGTGTTCAGTTTGAGGGGTTCAAGTCGTTTGCGGACAGAAAGAATCCGAAACAGGAGCAGTTCTGCCTTTTGATCATGAAGGACGGCAGTCTGGCGGCAGGCAGATGGAACAAGTGGCGGCACAAAGCCGGAGGAGCTTTTATTTACTCGTCGGCGCTGGCGAGCCACAGCTCGGACAAGGTGTGGGCGTGGACGCCGCTCGGTGTCGACCGCATCTTCGCGGCAGAGCTGGAACGTGAGAACGAGAAAAAGCGCGAAAAGATGCTGAACCGAAACCCTGTCGCCGATCCGGAGCTGTTCAAGTACGGGACGGATATCAACGTATATTACGAAATGGCGCTCGAAAAGCTGCGCGAGGAATTCCCTTGGGCGACCCTCACGATGATGAGAAAATGCACGCCGGTCTGGCAGATCGCGCCCCTTCACGGCAAAGTTGTTTTCGGTCGGATCAGCAAAAACTATTATGACGATTCGGACATCGTGACCCCGTGGACGGAGGGCGGCACCGCGGACGAGTTCATCGATTTTCTGGTCAGATATACGCACGATACCGTGAAACGCTCGAATCCGGAAGAGAAATTCAAGCTCGGCACGGACATCAACGTATATCTGGAAAAGGCCTTCGATCACGTCAAAAAGGATTATCGCTGGCTTGACAAAAGGATGCTCGCCGATACCTGGCAGTACGATATACGGAAGGTTGACGGGGATCTCGAATTCGTCAGAAGATACCGGGACGAAGGCGAGTATTCGGTGTACGACGTCGAAAGCGCCGAACGCTTTATCGAGAGTGTGGAGTACGACTATCAGAGCGCGGCGCTGAGAGCCAATAAAGTCACAGCAAGTTATGCCCCTTCGTTCGGACATATCGACCTGCACGGCTGGAATCTTGAGAGTTATGTTTTCTACAAGCTGCAGTCGGGCGACTACAAGGTGAGCGTGACGGCCGGGGACCGCACGACCGGCGGCAGCAGGGAGTTTTTCATCACGCCGACCTGCTTCGAGGCAAAGACTTATGCACAATTCCTCGACCGCTACCTGGAAATCGTTCCGGACTACTCATTCGGGCTCGGCAAGAAGGAGCTTCTGCCCGACAAGGATCTGAAAAAATTCCTCGGGTACTAAAACAGGAAGACGACGCCGCAGGAAAAGCCGTTATGCGCACGGATTTGAGAAACCGCTGCCGGGATCGATTCCCGCCTGACGGGATGAAGGGAAAAATGCAGCCGAACGAATCGGGATTTTCGGAGGTGAAGGGATCTCATGCAGTACAGAAAAGATAAACAGGGCGGCGATCTTTCCGTGCTCGGCTTCGGGTGTATGCGCTTCCCCCGCAGGGACAGGAAGATCGACCTCGAAGAGACGGAGCGTGAGATCCTCGAAGCGGTCGAGCTCGGGATCAATTACTTCGACACCGCCTATATTTACGGCGGAAGCGAGGAAGCCCTCGGGGAGATCGTCGAACGAAACGCCCTCCGGGACCGCATCCGCATCGCCACAAAGCTGCCGCAGTATCTGGTGACGAAGAACGCTTCTCTGGACAAATACTTCTCCGAGCAGTTAAAACGTCTCCGCACGGATCGGGTGGACTGCTACCTGATGCACCATCTGACGGATCCGGCGATGTGGGAAAAGCTGAAATCCGTCGGCGCGCTGGAATGGCTGGCGGAGAAGAAGCGGTCCGGAGAGATCGGCGCGGTCGGCTTCTCCTACCACGGAGACACGGACGGCTTTCTCAAAATCCTCGGCGATTACGACTGGGACCTGTGTCAGATCCAGTACAACTACTTCGACGAGCACTCCCAGGCGGGCGTCGAAGGACTGCGGGCCGCCGGTGCGCGCGGGATCCCCGTGGTGATCATGGAACCGCTCCGGGGCGGCAAGCTCGTGAACATGCTCCCGAAGGAGGCGTCCGAGGTGATGGAAAAGAGCGGACGCGGCTGGACGAGGGCCGAATGGAGCTTCCGCTGGCTGTACAATCAGCCGGAGGTGACCGTGGTGCTCTCCGGAATGAACTCCGCCGAAATGCTCCGGGAAAACTGCCGGACTGCCTCGCACGCGGGGATCGGACAATTCACGGAGGAGGATTTCGCCGTGATCCGGGAAGTCACGAAACGGATCCGGGAGCGTGAGAAGGTGGGGTGCACCGGATGCCGGTACTGCATGCCCTGTCCGAAGGGCGTGGATATCCCCGGTTATTTCCGCTGCTACAACGCCATGGCGATGGAAGATACCGCCACCGCCCGAAAAGAATTCATCCAGACCGTGGGACTGACGAAGGAACCCGCCTTTGCCTCCCAGTGCGTCGGCTGCGGGAAGTGCGAAAAGCACTGTCCCCAGAGCATCCCGATCCGGGAAATGCTGAAGGAAGCGGACCGCGCCCTCCGTCCGTTTCCGTACAATGCCCTCATCGCCCTCGGAAGAAAAAAGCTGTTTCGGAAGGCAAAACCCGGGAAAACGAAATGACCGATTGCCGCCTCCGCCCCCCGATTCTCACGCATAGGCATTTGATTCGCAGACAATTTGATACGATAATCGGAACCGGAACCGGTCGATTTCACACGGACGCCGAACGGCGTTCAGCAGTATAAATAGAATTTCCCGCCCGCGGCACCGGGGAGAAGCGCCGGCCCGCAACGCATGCCGGGATCTCCGGCGCCCCACGGCGGCACGGGCGGAAAACGGCACCGCAGATTTCCGGGACATTCCGACGGCCGAAAGAAAGGAGCGCGATTCCCATGAAAAGACAGTTTTGCCTGATCCTTGCCGTGCTGCTCACGGCGGGGTGCCTCTTCTCCTGCGCGGCGGGAGATGAAACCGGGGACGGAGGTGCCGCCCCTGTCGGCGGCGGAAGCCCGGAGGCATCCGCCCCGTCTCCCGAAACGGCGCCCGAGCCGGAGGACTCTCTTCCCGCGCCCCCCGTGGAGGACATGAAAGGCGCGGTCCTCACGATCATGAATATGATGCCCGCCTCCTTCGACTGGGCGAACACGCAGATCTTCGCGCCGGAGCTGAACGGGGAGGTGCTGAACGACGCCCTCTTCTCCCGCGAGCAGAAGGTGGAGGAGCTTTACAACTGTTCCGTCGAGGAGCGGGAAACCGCCAACCCGGCCGGCGGAGACATGGTGACGGCGGTCAATGCCGGAGATCCCGTCTGCGATACCTGCATGGTGTTCGACGCCTCCGTATCCGGCGTGCTGACGCAGGGGGTCCTTCTGCCGTGGAACGATCTTGACGTCGATCTCGCCATGCCCTGGTGGGACGGCGCGGCGACGGAGCAGTACAATTTCTACGGCATTCAGGCGGCGGTGTCCGGGGCATTCAGCCTCTATAACTATTCCACCCGCCACTGCTACGTCTTCAACAGCGACATGCTGGAAAACGCGGCCACCGGGACCGATCTCTACAGCGAGGTCCGCGAAGGCGTCTGGACGGTTGACCGTCTGTACGGGCTCGGCGCGCTCGGCGTGATGGACCTCAACGGCGACGGCTCGATGGACAAGGACAACGATCAATGGGGCATCGTATCCTCCGTGACCCGGCATTACAGCGCGATGCTCGCCGGCGCGGGCGTGAAGTACATCGACCGGGACGAGGACGGCACCCTTCATTTTGCCATTCCCGGGAACGAATACGCCTTGAACGTCATCTCGAAGCTCGTCGGCCTCAATGTCGGCAACGATATTTACACAAGCGGCACGAACGACATCGGCGGCGGCGCGGAGTCCCCGATCTTCTACAACAACCGCGCGCTTTTCATCGCGGCATACGTCGGCGAAGCGGCCCGGATGCGGGATATCGAGTTCGGCATCGGGATCCTGCCCCCGCCGAAGCTCGATGAAAGCCAGGCGCAGTACTATTCCCTCGTCGAGGGCGGCGCGCAGTCCGTGCTCCCGAAGACCCTGTACGGGGACGATCTGCACAAGGCCGCCGTCCTGCTCGACGCGTTCGCGTACTTTTCCTATATCGAATCCGTTCCGGCGTACATCGAACAGGTGCTGATGACGAAGGTTGCCCGGAACGAGGACTCCTCCGATATGCTCCGGATCGTGTTCGACTCCTCCTTCTACGACCTCGGCACGGGCATCTGGTCTTCCGACACGAAGAATCAGTTTACCGCGAACATCTTCCTGCCAAAGTCCGACAACACGGCTTCCCTCTGCGCGAAGATCGGGAAAGTCATCGGCAAGCAGCTCGATCGCTTCACCAAATCGGTGATGGAGATGAAGGAGTAACGCGCCCGCGCGGCGATCATCTGATTTCCGGCGGCAGACCCGTTCCTTCGGATTTGTCGGCGGTTTGGGCTTTTCAATACTGAGAGCAGAATCGGAATTCGGTAAAAGTCGGTTCTTCGGGTGAACCGTCCTTCGTCGGAATTGTGTCATAATCACGCCAGTTTCTGCAATTATTCGTTCGGCACTGCGTTTGCCGATTCCCGGGATTTCGTCAAGGCTGCCGGGCGCACGAAGAGAGAAGAAGCTGCTGCAGGGCCCGGGAACGGACCGGCGTCCTGCGGCAGCTTCTTTGCATGCGGAGAAACGCAATTTTTTCGCGAAGTCCGCGTTCATCCGAGCAGGGCGAATCCGCCGAACTGGACGATCTGATTGTCGTTTCTGAACTGGATCTTGTAGTGCGTATAGGTCCCGGTCCGGTCGAAGTCGAAGACGAACCAGGTGAAGTTGACGGCCTTGAGTCTGGTCCTGCCGTCATCGACCCGGGCGAGCTCATCCCAATTCTTTCCGTCGTTCGAGCCGAAGATCTTCCAATGCTTGGCGTTCCGCTCGGAATAATTCGCGGTGTCGTTCGCGGTCTGGAAGGCGTACTGGGTGGGGCTGACCGCCTCCCCGAAGGTGAATTCGATCTCGCACGTTCCCTCGCAGGGGAAGCAGTATTTGGAATTGACGACGCCGTCGAAGAGGTTTTCGCCGTTCTCGTTGTTGTACCCCTCCACGTCGTAATCGACGTCGGTGATCCGGACGGCGGTGACAAAGTCCTTCTTCTCGGCAAACGCGGCCCGGGCAAGATCGTCGGCATAGTCCGCCTCGTCCGCGGTGCCGCCCAGGGAGAGCTTCATGGTGAGGAAGTCCGGCGCATTGAACAACTTGTCGAGCCAGGCATAGCGGTTTTCCGACCACTCGGCGAGGTATTCGTAATGCTGTTTGTAACTGCGGAAGCTCTGGATGATCTTCGGCTCGGAGTGCTGGCGGGTGCCCAGAATGGCCCAGCGTTCGAAGTTTCTGGAATACGAGCGGTTCCCGGCGGCTCCCTCTTTTCGCACGTCCTCCGGCATGGTTTTGAAGACCGTCTCCTTGACTTCGTTCCAGCGGTCCGCGACCATTTTGCGGAACCATTCGAATTTCATGGGGGTATAGTACCACGGATTCCCGCCGTCCGCTCCGAGGGTGAGGGCCGTGAAGAGCCCTTCATAGGAGGCCGCGTTGCCGGAGAGGTCCGCGTTGCCGAGGGTGAGGTCAAAGTCCCAGATGGGGCCGAAGAAGAGCTTGCCCCCCTTTTCCTTGTAGAGGTAATAGCTGTCGTGCCCGGTGTCGAAGTTTTTGCCGAACTCCTCCACGAGGTAGGTGTCGACAAGGGAATCGAGGTCCATGAGCTTTTCGATCTCCGCCCTCTCTCCCGTCTTCAGGACGGCATAGCATTTCGTGATAAAGTCCTCGATGTACTGCATCTGCTTTTTCTTGATCTTCGCATCGGAGGAAAGGTCGCTGTGGACCATATAGGGGCGGGAGGCGGCGGTGAACCGGTCGACGCTCGCGTAGGAGCTCATTTCGACGAGATAGCCGATGTCCGTGTCGGTCTCGCACGCCGCCGTGTCGATCACCACGCGGGCTTCAGAATCCCGGATCTCTTCGGCGAGCAGATAGACGCCGTGGTATTTGCCGTTGAGATAGACCTCGACCGAGCGGGAGGCGGGGGCAAAGGCGATGCCGTCCAGTCCGCGCGACAGGTCGTAGCAGACCTTGTTGCGCAGCATGGACTGGTCGGAGACGTTTGCCAGAAGGACCCAGACCTTGTCCTTCTTCTCCGCGATCCCGAGGGGATTGACTTTCACGGGGAAACGGAGCTTGTACGGCTTTT
This sequence comes from Clostridia bacterium, assembly GCA_017540175.1. GTDB lineage: Bacteria > Bacillota > Clostridia > Oscillospirales > CAG-272 > UMGS1696. Next base: position 108,261 of record JAFYBN010000068.1, read on the forward strand.
TGGAATATCCCCAGGCGTTGTTGCCGCGCCCGCGGATCTGGATCTCCGACTCGAATTCCTCCCGCGGATCCTCCGCGGCGCAGAGACGGAATTTTGCGCCGATGAACTCGGTTTTCGAGGTGACGTCGCGGCCGGTCTCGGTGTCGATGGCGACGATGGGCATGTCCAGAACGTCATAGTCAAAGATGGCGGTGAAGACGGTATTCTCCGCGACCGTGTCCGCCGTGTCCATGCGCACCGGATCCGTACTCCCGTCCGACCAGCGGACAAAGCGGTAGCCGAGCTCGGGAAGAGCCTCGACCCGTTTGCTCTCCGTGACGGGGTGGGGATCCGCACCGCGCACTTTTCCGGCCCGCTCGTCGTTGACGGCATAGGCCACATAGACGGCCTCGTCGTCCGGGAAGCGGATCTCCTTCGCCGCGGTCTCGGGCAGATACAGTCGGTCAGCGGACCCGGCCGGGGGAAGTTGTTCGTCCGCCGGGGCGGCCTCCTCTTCGGGCTCTTCAGGCTCATCGGACTCCGGCTCCGAAGGTTCGGTCCCGGGCTGTTCTTCTTTTTCCGGGGTGGGAAGCTGACTCTCCGTGATCCCGGTACAGCCGGAGACAAAGAACAGCAGGGCAAGCAAAAATGCGGCGAATCGTTTCATAATCCCTCACAAATCAAACAGCGGTATAAACGGGAAGGGCAGGAGCTGTGCCTCCCCCTTCCTTTTGACAGCGCGCGGGCAGTGAAGCTGCGGAAACTGAGCTTCCCGGCTTCGATCTCGCGGTAAATACTCGAAAAGTACAGCCGAATAATCTCCGTCAGCTCGTACCGGATGAGCGTTCCCGAAGGCTCCCCGCCTTTCACCTTTCAGCCGGTCCGGCGCTTACCCCGTATTATACCACATTCCCCGCCAGGATTCAAGGATTCTTCCGTCAGAAGTCAGCTTTTACGCTTTTGCTGGGAGTCGGCGTTCATCGTTCTGCCGCAGGGGGAACACTTCGGGCGCAACCGTTTTTTCGGCAAAACGGACGGACATGAAGTTTCACTTCGGGCGCAACCGTTTTTTCGGCAAAACGGACGGACATGAGGTTTCAAGGATTGTGACGCGGGAATTCAGCTTTTTTTCGAGGATCGGGCAGGTGAGGAAAGCGGCGCGCAGGGCACTCGAAGACCGCCGGAAGACTGCCCGGGCGGGAAGGAGAAGGCGAAGTCCGTAAAATTCAAATCTTTTCCACACCCCCGTCACATCTGAGGGGTATAATAAAGACATTAAAAAAAACACCGGAGGACATTTCCATGGCTGACCGTATCATTCTCAATCCTGTATCCTACCATGGCAAGGGCGCGATCCGTGAGATCCCCGCGCTTGCCTCCGCCCGCGGATGGAAGCACGTCTTCGTCTGCTCCGACCCCGACCTCGTGAAGTTCGGCGTGACCGCAAAAGTCACCGATCTGCTTGAAGAGGCGAAAATCCCCTTCACCGTTTATTCCGGCATCAAGCCGAATCCGACCATTGAAAACGTAAAGGACGGCGTCGCCGCGTTCAAGGCCTGCGGCGCGGACTCCATCGTCACGATCGGCGGCGGCTCCTCCATGGACACCGCGAAGGCGATCGGCATCATCATCACGAACCCGGAATTCGAGGACGTCCGCTCCCTCGAGGGCGTCGCCCCGACGAAGAACCACGCCGTCCCGACCGTCGCCGTACCCACCACCGCCGGCACCGCGGCGGAGGTCACCATCAACTACGTCATCACCGACACCGAAAAAGAGCGCAAATTCGTCTGCGTGGATGAGCACGACATCCCCGAAGTCGCCGTCGTCGACCCCGATATGATGTCCTCCATGCCGAAGGGTCTCACCGCCTCCACGGGCATGGACGCCCTGACGCACGCCATCGAGGGCTACACCACAAAGGCCGCGTGGGAAATGACCGACATGTTCCACCTCGAAGCGATCCGCCTCATCGCGAAGCATCTGCGCGGCGCGGTACAGAACATCCCGGAGGACCGCGAAGGCATGGCGCTCGCGCAGTACGTCGCGGGCATGGGCTTCTCGAACGTCGGGCTGGGCATTGCCCACTCCATCGCGCATACCCTGGGCGCGCACTATGACACGCCCCACGGCGTCGCCTGCGCGATGATGCTCCCCATCGTCATGGAGTACAATCAGGACTGCACCGGTGAGCGCTACCGCGAGATCGCCCGCGCGATGGGCGTGGAAGGCGTGGACGCCATGACGCAGGCGGAATACCGGAAAGCGGCGATCGACGCCGTGAAGCAGCTCTCCGCAGATGTCGGGATCCCCGCGAAGAACGACAGAGTCCGCGAGGAGGACCTCGACCAGCTCGCCGCCGACGCATACGCCGACGCCTGCCGCCCCGGCAATCCCCGCGACACGAGCGTGGAGGATCTCAAGGAGCTGTACCGGAAGATCATGTAATGCTCAGCTCAATCTAAAAAGGGAGACGCGGCTTCGCCAACCTGACAGGAACTGAATGATTCCGCCGGTGCGGCTTTCTTCTCAAAGCGCAGCACGGGGTGAGGCACAGCGCATCTTTTGAGGTTCTGATCTGTCCCATGCCGCTTCATTGCTTTTTGGAATGAGAATCATCAGGCATACCAAGCGCACAAGATGAATCAACAACGCCTCTGAGCCGTTATGGTCCAGGGGCGTTCTGTATATAGGTGTATGCTTCGCGCTGCTGACAGAGGGCGTACCGATTGGTATCGGCAGCCGAACCTGCTCGTTCGGCACACGCAATATTCCCATGGCTTCAACTGCAAGCGAATATAGGAAACTCCACACGACGCTCAGACCGTGTGCTCCAGCACACGAGACTCGAACTCCGACGGTGCTTCGCCGACGGTGCTTCGCACCTTCCCGGAGTTTCCGAATATCGACAGCTAAAACTGCTCGTCCAGCGCACGCGATTTCTTTCAGCTTTTTTCGGAGGCGAACGTAAGAAACTCCACACGCGCCTCAGACCGTGTGCTCCATGAGAAAAGGAGGTCTTTCGACCTCCTTTTCTCGTGGAGAATATGAGACTCGAACTCTGACGGTGCTTCGCTGACGGTGCTTCGCACCTTCCCGGAGTTTCCGAATATCGACAGCTAAAACTGCTCGTCCAGCGCACGCGATTTCTTTCAGCTTTTTTCGGAGGCGAACGTAAGAAACTCCACACGCGGCTCAGA
>JAFYBN010000005.1 GCA_017540175.1 Clostridia bacterium
CTGAAAAGGTGAGAGGAGCACAGATGTAATGGCCAATGGGCCCCGCACGGGGGGACCTGCGGCCTGAGCTGGTCCCCCCGTGCCGCCGTCCGCGTAGGACAATTTCAAATCCGTAATTCCCAAACGCGAAGCGTTTGTTCCTAAAATGCGCTCTTCGTTGCTCAAAGAAGCCCTCTCCGTCACGCCTGCGGCATGCCACCTCTCCCGGAGGGAGAGGCAAGGGGAAAGCCCTCTCCCTGAGCTATGGCATGAAGCAATAGGGAAGCGCGACTCCCTCAGCCAGCTTCGCTGGCAGCTCCCTCATGTGCGACTGCGTCGGCACAAGGGAGCCTTACGCAGGTTCAGCGTTCAGCCTCTCTTGTGCGAGTGCGACTGCGTCAGTACGGCAGCCGCACCGGCGAGGCAAGGGAACTGCGTTCTCATTGATGCGGTTTCAGCAGCCCCCGCGCAGCGAGTTCGGAAACGCGATATTCCCTTCTCCCGCTTCCCCGTTTATTGATTATTGAGCGAAAGCAACAGAATATTTGACATAAAGCTGTAAATTTGACGAATCCGCCTTGACTTCCGCCGCGAAATCAGTATAATATATCATAGACAGATTTTTGAATCAATTCAGTACGTACAATAAAGGAGCGCTGCATGTACGAAAACGGCAAACTCTATATGGGCCTCTCCGACCCGGACCGTGAACGGGTCTATATGCACCTTTCGCAGTCCAACCGCCACGGGCTGATCGCCGGCGCGTCCGGCACGGGAAAAACCGTCACCATGAAGGTCATGGCGGAATCCTTTTCCGACGCTGGCGTCCCCGTCTTCCTCTGCGACGTCAAGGGCGACGTCTCAGGCCTTGCGGAGCCCGGCGCGGACAGCGCGGGAATGCAGAAGCGCATCGACAAATTCGGCATCCGCGACGTGTTTGAATACCGCCCCTACCCCGTCTGCTTCTGGGACATCTACGGACGCGGCGGCCATCCCATCCGCACCACGGTGTCGGATATGGGCCCCGAGATCCTCGCCCGCATCCTCGGGCTGACCGACGTGCAGGAGGGCGTGCTCAACATCATCTTCCGCATCGCGGACGAGCACGGGCTTTCCCTCATCGACCTGAAGGACCTGCGCGCCATGATCCAGTACGTGACCGAGCGCCGCGCGGATTTCTCCGCGCAGTACGGCAATATGGCGCCCCAGTCCCTCTCCTCCATCATCCGCGCGCTCATCCCGCTGGAGGATCAGGGCGGCGACGAATTCTTCGGCGAGCCCATGCTCGACATCACCGACTGGATCCGCACCGACGCGAACGGTCACGGGGTCATCAACATCCTCCACGCCGTGGAGACGATCCGCTATCCGAAGCTCTACGCCGCCTTTTTGCTCTGGATGATGGCGGAGCTCTTCGAAAACCTGCCGGAGATCGGCGACCCCGAAAAGCCCACCATCGTCTTCTTCTTCGACGAGGCGCACCTGCTCTTCAGCGGCGCGCCGAAATCCCTGATCCAGAAGATCGAGCAGACCGTGAAGCTCATCCGCTCGAAGGGCGTGGGCATTTATTTCGTCACCCAGTCCCCGTCCGACGTGCCGGACAGCGTGCTCGCCCAGTGCTCGAACCGCGTTCAGCACGCCCTGCGCGCCTATACCCCCGCCGAACAGAAGGCGGTCCGCACGGCGGCGCAGACCTTCCGCCCCAATCCCGCCTTCAAGACCGAGGAGGTCATCATGGAACTCGGGACGGGCGAGGCGCTCGTCTCCTTCCTTGACGAAAAGGGCGTGCCGCAGATCGTGACCAAAACCGCGATCCTCTGCCCGCAGTCCCTCATGGCGCCCTGCGCCGAAGCGACGAAGACCCGCATCATGGCGCAGTCCCAGTTCGGCTTCAAGTACGACCGTCCCGTCGACAACGAAAGCGCCTACGAAATGCTCGGCGAAATGGCAAAGGAGCAGGCGCGGCGCGAAGAGATCGAACGGGAAAAGGCGCAGCTTGAGGCGGAACGGAAGAAATTCGAGGCGGAACAGGAAAAAGCCGCCCGCGAGGCCGAAAAAGCCGCGCAGAAGGAAGCCGAAAAGAAAGCGAAGGAAGCTGAGAAAAAGAAAGCCGCCGAGCAGAAAAAGAAGGACCGGATCAAATCGAAGATCGAATCGCAGGTCATTTCCACGGGCGGTCAGCTCCTGAGAAAGGGGCTGTTCGGCATCCTCTCAAAGAGACGCTGAAAACCCCGCCGCACGATCCCGTCACGCAGAACCGGCAATCCCGGAAACTCGTAAACAGAAAAGGAAAGCGCTATGAAAAAAATCACCGTCATTCTCTCCCTTCTCCTCGCCGCGGCGCTCCTCGCTCTCCCCGCCTCCGCGGACTATGAGCGGATCCGCGTCTATACCGGCCAGTTCGCCGACGTCAGCACGGAAGCGTGGTATTACGGAAACGTCGCGAACGCCTACGAGCTCGGCATCCTCGCCGGACGCTCCGCGTCGGAGTTCGCGCCGGACGAGCCGGTCACCATCGCCGAGACCATCAAGCTCGCCGCCGTCTGCCATCAGCTCCTGACGAAGGGCGTCATCGACCCCGACGTCTTCGACGAAAGCGAGGGCGAGCACTGGTACGACACCTACATCAGCTACGGCTATCCCCGCGGGATCGTTACCGAGGACTATGAGGATTACAACGAAAAAGCGCCCCGCTGCGTCGTCGCGATCCTGTTCAACCGCGCTCTCTCCGCCACGGGTACGCTCCCGGAGGTGATCAACGAGATCGAATACGGCGGACTGCGCGACATTCCGAACGACGCCTGGTATTACTACGCCGCGTACCGCATGTACCGCTGGGGCATCCTCGCCGGGGATGACAAAGGCAACATCAATCCCGAAAACTCGATCAGCCGCGCCGAAATGTCCGCCGTCGTGACCCGGACCGTGAATCCCGCCATGCGCGTGAAGATCGATTCCGGCAAAGCGACCGCGGTGGGAACCTCCGAGGTCCCGTCCGGAACCGAAACGCCCGCCGTGACCGGCGACAGCGGAACCACCGTCGATCCGCGCGGCTGGCTCTGCCTCTATTCCGGCACGACTTCCCCGAAGGAAGGATCCCTGCCCGGCTTCGCCGCCGAATTCTCCATCCGGGACGGCGTTCCGGTAATCGACGCGTCCTCCGCGCTCGAATACGTCAACGAAGTGATCGTCGAGAAGGACAATATCTCCTTCCGGCTCTATAAAAACGCCGGGTATGAGGCGTTTGCCTCCACCCGCGCCGCCCTCGAGGAAGCCGCCGTCGGCGCGAACGGCTCCGCCGTGCGCAACGGTCTCGACGTTTACACGCGGATCAACGAGCTGCTCTATCTCTGGGCGGACGGCAAGCGCATGACGATCGCGGGGCTGTGGTACCGGGATTACGACGAATATACCGTCTACGCCTTCTACTTCGACGAGGCGCTCGATTTCAACACGGCCACGAAGTACCAGCTTGTCTGCGGCGCCCCCGGCGGCGACGCGCTCCGTCAGGCGGGCATGACCGAGCTCGCTTCCCTCGTGGAGAACGCGTATTCCGTCGTCGCCAGCCAGACCGTGCAGGAGCAGCCCGAGGCTCCGGTGAGAAACGAGCTGTATGAAAACGCCGTATCCGCCGCGAAGCTCTCCGCCGTCGACGTCCAGTTCGAGTACGAGGCGGACCGCTGCTTCATCCTCTACGGCGAGGGCCTGTACGGAACGGGCGCGGGCGACTTCCGCCTCATGTTCATCTATCGCGACGGCACCTCCCAGACCATCATCCAGCAGAAACTCGACAGCATCCGCGTCAGCTCCGCCGGCAAGGTCGTCTACTATACCCTTAAGGCGGCGGACGGCAAGACCATCCAGTACGGCGTGAATTTCGACGACTGAGGGAAGATACGCGGCTTTCTTTGAAAAAGAAAGCCTGGCAAAGAAACTTTAAGGGGTTAATGTATTGGCTGTGACAATACATTAACCCCTGTCTTTGTCGGTAACGCGTACTCCTACTCCAAAATCTTCTCCGGCCTCCATCTGAGGCAGTCCCCGGACACGAGGCGGTAAAACACGCCGTTTTTCATGCCTTCGATGCTCGTGTGGAAATTATGCTCCCCGTGGCTGTGGGCGTAGATCACCTGCGACGCGCCGTATTCCTCAGCCATTTTGCAGAACCCGCTGGTTTTCTCGATCAGCGAGGTCGGCGGATAGTGCAGGAACAGGATGAATTTCCGGTATCCCGCGCTTTTTGCCGCCTCGAACGAGGTACCGAGCCGCTCGAGCTCGCGCTTCACAAGCTCTCCGGCGCGCCGCTCTTCCTCCTCGTCCCAGCCGACGAGCCGACCGCGGCGATCAAGGTAGAACGGACCCTCGAAGCAGTACCCCTTCGTGCCGACCAGCGCCCAGTCGCCATAGGCGGCGAAATTGTTCTGCAGAAAGAAGAGCTCGTCCCCGTACTTCGCGTTCAGGGCGGGCGTTTTTTTCGCGTCCCAGAAGCGGTCGTGATTGCCGCGGAGCAAAATCTTCTTCCCCGGCAGGCAGGCGAGCCAGGCGAAATCCGGCGCGCATTCCTCCGCGTTTTTGCCGAAGCTGATGTCCCCCGCGAGCACGAGCGTGTCGTCGTCCGTGAGGAGGGAGAGGCAGTTTTGGCGGAAGACCGCTTCGCGGTTTTTCCAGATCCCGCCCGTCGGACCCGGACGGCTCCCCGACCCGCCGCGGGGCTTGACCCCGTAGGATAGATGCAGATCTCCGATCGCGTACAGCGCCATGATGAATCACCTCGTCAAAAGGGGGGAATACGGCTTCTTCGCTTGGAAGCGGTGTTCCCCCTTTGATGCTTAATGCTTACCTCCGCATCCAGCCCGCGGGCAGGTCGGTGATTTCGTCGGGCAGAACGAGCTTCTTGCCGACCTCATCGAAGGCTGCGGCAAGGCTCGGCTCGATCACGCCGTCCGGATCGGGACTTAAGTTGTTCATGAAGTTCACGTTTTTCGCGAAGCAGTCGTGCGCCAGCCCCACGAGCCAATCCGAAGAGCGCGGCGGATCCGTGCGGTCCTCGTCCCGCCAGAACCATGTCTTCGTCATCTTCTGGCAGAGGATGCCGGGACCGGCGAACTCTCCCTCGAGCTTCTGTCCCGCCCCGCCCTCGTAGAAGCAGATATCGGAATGCCCGATGTCCTTCGTCCATCCGATGCACAAAGAGAGGCAGTTCGGCTGGAGGCTCTTCACAAGCCCGTCGATCTCCTCGAACGGAAGGATCTCGTAGCTCGGGCCGCCCCATGGGGAGCCCCACCCGTCGAACATGAGGAAGGGGATCTCGCCGTAATTCGTCAAGAGCTCCGTGAGCTGACCTTTGATCATCGCCTTCTGCTCCTCCGTGCAGCCTTTCCGCCCGATCCCGGCGGTGAGATCGAGGATCGAGAAATAAAGCCCGGCGACGATCCCCGCCTCGCGGAACGCGCTCAGGTATTGTGCCACCACGTCGGTCGTGTTCGAGGCGTTCTTCACGGAGTGGGAGGAATACTCCGTCTTCCAGGTGCAGAAGCCCTCGTGGTGCTTCGCGGTGTACGCGGAAAACCGCGCGCCGCCCGCCTTCGCGATCCTCGCCCACGCCCGGCAGTCGAGCTTTTTCGGGTTCCAGCATTTTTCGTCAAAGGGGTAGAGCCGCGGCTTGCCCCTGTTTTCGTGATCGATTTCCCAGTCGATCACGTCGGCGCTCGCATGAAACTGCGCCGTCGCGCTGTTCCAATGGATGAAGGTGCCCATGCGGAGATTGATGAAATCCCTCTGCAGTTTTTCGAGATGCGTCATACTGCGCTCCTTTTCTGAAAATTAGATATTTTTGAACCTCTTCAATCGATCCCTTTCACCCCGCCGCACTTTTCGACGAGGGGGATCGTGCCGTCTTCGTTGTAGGTGAATTCCGCGACGCAGACCGAGCGGTGGAAGAGACTCCCGCCCGGCAGCTCGTCGGTGTGGTAGAAGAGATAGGAATGTCCCTTGAAGTCGCAGATCCCGGGGTGATTCGTGAAGCAGGGCCCCTCCTCCATGATGACCCCGCGCCAGACCCACGGACCCGTCGGGCTCTCCGCGGTGGAATAGGCGAAGTGCTCGTTGTGTCCCCTGCCCTCTCCGAACGCGGCGTAGACCATGTAGTAGATCTCGCCCCGCTTGTAAAACCACGGTCCCTCGCCGTAGGAGGTCCCCGTCATGTGCCCGCCCTTGCCGAAGGACTCGGGCGTCATCGGCATTTTCAACACACCGACCTCTTCGTTGTAGGAGACCATGTCCTCGTTCAGAAGGACGCAGCGCAGCTCGGGATTGCCGAAATAGAGGTACGCCTGCCCATCATCGTCCAAAAAGACCGTGGGGTCGATGTCGTTCCAGTCCCCTTCGTCGACGAGAGGATGCCCGAGGTCGACGAACGGTCCCGTGGGGGAATCCGAGACGCCCACCGCGATCGCCATGCCGCCGCCCGTCTTGTGCACGGGGCAGTAGAGATAGAATTTGCCGCCCCGCCCGATGCACTGGGGCGCCCAAGCCCGGTCGTCCGCCCACGCGATGTCGTCGAGGGAGAAGACCTTGCCGTGGTCGGTCCAGTTCACCATGTCCTTTGTGGAAAAGCACCGCCAATCGACCATGGTATAGAAATTGCGCTTTAATTCGTCCTCGTCGTGGGTCGTATAGAGATACAGGGTGTCCCCCCAGACCATCGGCGCGGGGTCGGCGGTATAGAGGGAGCGGATGATGGGATTTTTGCTCACGGTTTCCTTCATGTTTGCCTCTCTCCTTCTTCTGTTAATTACTTTGCCTCCTGCGGACGGGGCGCTGCCCGGTTTCATCTTCGATGAAACCGAACACCCATGCCGCCTTCCCCAAAAGGCGGGCGAAAGCTTTTATACGGCTTTGCGGCAAGCCCTATTATTCCGTCCGCAGCGCGAACCCGTCCCCGGTGAACGAGAGCTCTGCGCGGGAGAGGATCCACGTCTTCCCGCCGTCGGGAGAGCCCTGATAAAAGAGATGGATCCGCCCGTCGTCGTCGCGGAAGACGTAGGGATGCCCGCTTTCCGACGCGTTCCACGAGCCCGGCTCCCCATTCCGCAGAAAGGGCTCGTCCGAGACCCGCCGGAACCGGACGCCGTCGTCCGAGACCGCAAGCCCGATCTGCTGGGGACTGCAGTTGTACGCGCCGCCATAGAACATCCACACGCGCCCGCCCGCCTCGATCGCCGCCGGGGCCTCGATGCAGTCCTTTTCCCACGGCAGAGTCGGCTCGAGGATGGGGGCGGGCATCTCCTCGCGGAAATCGTCCCGTCCGTACGCACAGCCGAGGGGCGCGGACGCGGCGCCGAGCATTTGCCGCTTCATGGCGCGGTCCCGCGTCGCGTAATAGAGCCAGAGCCGCCCGCGGAACACGACGACGTCCGCGTCGATCGCCCTTCCGCAGCACCAGCCGGAATCCGGCGCACCCTCCTCCCCGTCGGGCAAGCCCGCGGGGCGGAAAACCGGATTGGTCGGATCCTTCCGAAAGACGAGTCCGTCCTCCGAGACCGCGTGGCAAATGGCGTCGCGCGCCCAGTTGCCGTAGGTCTGGTAAAAGAGATGGAGCCTGCCGTCCAGTACGATGGCGCAGGGTGCGCCGGTCCCGTTCCGCTCACACTCCGTATCGAGCGGGATGGTTCCGGCGGGCGTCCAGTTTTCCATGTCGTCCGAGACCGCGATCGCGGTGCGCAGGGGTTTTTCCCCCGGAATATAGGCGGAATGATAGAGGAAAAACCGTCCCTTGAAGCGGACGACGGCGGGGTCCTTCGCAAATCCGTTCGGGGAATAAAACATAGAAACCTCCCGTAAATCTTGGATCACCTTGTCAGCTCAGCAGCACGGCGACCGCCTCGAAATTCGCGTGCAGCGGGATCACGAGCCCTTCGTCCGTCAGGCGGATCTCGTTGTTCTCGCTGCACAGCGTGTCCTCGATGCGGGAAGTTCCGCCGGGCACGGGCAGCGTCACCTCCGGGGGGAGTTCCCCGCCGAAGGTGTGCAGCACGGCGAGCGTTTTGCCGCTCTTCCCGTCCCGCCTTACGACCGCCTGCCAGCCTTCCGGATGCTGATAGCTCTGCCGCTCGGGGCAGAAGAAAGCGGATTCCCCGTCCCGGATGACGGGCGACGCCCCCCGGTAGAACGCCACGGCGCGGTCTACGGCGCGCAGCTGTTCTTCATTCAGCGCGGCAAAATCCCCGGAGAGGCACATCACGCCGAGCATGGTATTCACGAGGGAATAATTCAGGCGGCGCAGGCTGTCGGACGCGCGCAGAACCGCCCAGATCTCGCTTTTCGACGGCTGCATCAGGCGGTGCAGATTCGCCGCGATGACCGGAATGGTGACGCATTCGTGCGCGTCCGAGAACGAAGAGAAGGTCCCGAGGTTCAGCATCGACGGCTCGAGCCGGTGTCCCCCGGACGAGCAGATTTCGATCTGGATGCCGGGCACGCCCGCGAAGATTTCCCGGAAAAAGTCCTGCGAGGCGAGCATGTTCCGCCGCAGTCCCTCGCCGAGCCCGTCCGGCGAATCGCACCCCAGCCCGATCGTGTCGTTGTAGTCGATTTTCAGATAGCCGAAGCCGTTGTCCCGCAGAAAATCGATGACGGACGTTTTCAGATACGCGCGCACCGCGGGGTTTTCCATATCGAGGAACATGCGTCCCGTGTTGATCGGGACCCCGTTCTGCTTCAGAAGCCAGTCCGGATGGTTCTTCGCAAGCTCGCTCTCCGCCGTGGCGCATTCGAGCTCGAACCACAGCCCCGGCCGCATGCCCGCGTCCCGGATCGTCTTCGCCGTGCCCGCGATGCCGTGCGGGAACTTGACCTCCGAGACGTCCCAATCCCCGATGCTGCTCCACCACTGCGGCGAGCCGTACCAGCCCGCGTCGATGACGAAGGTGTCGATATCGTGTCCCTCGAGAGAGCGCGCGGCACGCGCGACGTTCTCCTCCGTCGGGTTGCCCCAGGTAGCGCAGTATTCGTTGTAGATCACGGGAAGGGTCCCGTTTTCCGTGACCGGACCCTTTTCGTGCAGATCGAGCAGGCGCTGGGAAACCGCGTCGAGCCCGCCCTCTCCGACGGTCAGGTACGCGGAAGGGGAGGTGAATTTCTCCCCGGGCACGACGGTTTTCTGCCAGTGCCCCGTGACATAGTCCGCGAGAGAGCCCGTGAGGCTGAGCGTTCTTCCCCGCCGCCGGACCTCGATCTGCCACGAGGACGGACAAGCGAGCTGTGCCGCCCACATCACGCCCGCCGCCGGGTCCTCCGCCGCGGCAAAGGGAAAGAATTCCCGCACCGGCATCGAGCCGACGGCGTGGAATTTCTCGATCCGGACGCCGTTCAGCGACCACGAGGGCTCCATGTGCATGTCCTCAAGCGCGCGGGATTCGATCCTGCCCTCCGCGCTCCACCAGCTTCTCGCCCGGTGCAGGATCATTTTGTCGGTCGCGAGACCTCTCTCCTCCTCCGACGCGCCGCCGAACGGGGTCAGCCCGCTCAGATTGAAGCTCGACAAAAGCTCGAGCACAAGGGGCGCGTCCGAGGTGTTTTTGAATTCCGTGAAGCATTCGACGGCGCGGCTGCCCTTCTTCCACCGAAGCACATGGACCGCCTCCGCGCGTCCCCCAGGTTCGAGCCCGAGCGCGGTGCGGACCTCGTCCGCGTCTTCCCCGCGGTACACGCTCTGCGAACGGAAGCGCAGGGCGCGCGAGGAAGTCTCAGCGAGGGTCACGCCGTTCACATATCCTCCCGGCAGCCCGTCCCCGCGCAGATGGAGCTGGATCGGCTGCTCAAAGTCCGCGCCGAGAAGCTCCGCGTCGTTCTCCCGGGAAGCGGGCAGAAGCGAAAATCCGACCTGCCCGTGCTCGTCCGTGAGATAGACGGCGGTCATGTCGCCGAGAGAAAAGCGGCTCATAACGGTTTTCGGTCTCATAGTCTCCTCCTCTTGTCCTTATGTCCTTCGTAAATCTCAGATTATATCCGGGGCGGCGCGCAGAACGAACGCGCCTTTTTCGGCGGCGGGTGCGGTGAGCAGGACGCGGATGAGCGTATCCCGTCCCCATTCCCTTCTCAGCTTGTCCCCGAGCGCGACGGGCTCTTCCTGCTTACAGAGCGACGGGTCGGTCATAATCTTCACCCCGGCGCTGCCGAGCGTGAACTCTCCGTTTTCTCCGGTCCAGCCCTCCGGGCACATCAGCGTGAAGCGAACCTCGGCGGGCTCGGAGAAGACGAAGCGGTCCTCGCAGAGAAAGCCCTTATCGTCCAGCCCGACCCGGCGCACGAAGGAGACGAGCCCCGCGTCCTCCGGATAGGCGTCCTTTAGCTCCATGGTGAGGAAGCCGCCTTCCCGGGAGAGGATGCGCGCCGCGTACCGGCCTCCCTCCCGCTGTTCGATCCAGTCCCCGTCTCCACTCCGGAACGCGGGGAGGTTGTGATAGGTCGAGCGCATCGTCCAGAGGGTGTAGCGCGCAGGCGAGAAGGTGGTTTTCGTGTACTGCTCCACGCCCGCGTCGACGAAAACGGGTTTATCGTCCGACCAGAGGATAAAGGAGCCCGCGTCATTGTGGTTGTGGCTTTCCGCGTTGTGCCCGCCCTTCGCGGCGAGCGCCATGCGGGTTTTTTCGTTTTTGACGATCAGGATGCCGAGATCGGGATAGAAAACGCTCCCGTCCGCCTTGGACCTGGAAGTGGACCCGGACGTGGATCCGGACACGGACCCGCCGTCCCGTTCCGCGTCCGCCTGCGGCAGGGGCTCGAACAGGTTTTCCATCGTGCGGTAGGTCGTATTGCCGGGGACCCATCTGTGATAGGACGCCGGGGAGGCGAGGTCCGCCGCCAGACGGAGGAGCTTGTCCGAGCCCGTCAGCCGTCCCATGCGGGCGACCGTCGGAGCGGACGGGGAGGCAAGGTGGGAGGCGTCGGCGAAATTCGCCCACGCGTCCTTCGTCAGGCGGAAATCGGTGATGTATTCGCACATGCGCCGCACGAAGGGATGGGCGGTGAGGTCCACCGCGCCTCCCGTCATGTCCCGAATGATCTCGAGGCAGTCGAAATACGACGCGCCCGCGACGCCCCAGTACCCGGGTCCCTCGTCGCAGCCGCCGTCCGCGGGATAGTCCCTTGTGAAGCGGTCGAGGAAAAGCGCGGAGCGGTCGAGCGCGAGAGCGCGCCGCCCGTCGTCCTTTTCGCAGAGCATGACGGCGGTGAGGACGTTCGATACGATCCACGGCGTCCAGTTGTTGAGCCGCTCCCCGTTTTCGCCCATCCACCAGTTGTTCTCCCCGTTCACGTCGAGATAGGGATGGAAAACGCGCTTTTCGAGCAGGGAGAGCACGCGGCGGCGGATCACGGGCGTCACGGCGTCAAGAATCTCCTCCCCCAGCGCGTGGATCCACGCGAGCGTCGCACCCGTGGCGGCGGAGAAGAGATCGACGTGGCGCATGTCGTCGTCCGCGCCGAGATCGAAGGAGTCCGGCAGGCAGTTTAAGGGGTTTTTGTGACAGGGGGCGTTGTGCGCGGGGATGACCCATGTGGATTCCTCGCAGATCGCCCAGACATAGTCGACGAGCAGATCCGTGAACCGGCCCTTCTTCTCCGTCCGCTCCGCTAAGAGGAGGGTGAGCGCGGCGTCCCTGCGCGCGAAATAGGGCGCTTCGTAACGCGCGCGGTTCCCGGTGCGGGCGAAATCCCTGTACAGCGAAGCGGGAAGCGCGGGCACGGGCGTCCCAAGCAGCTTTTCGGCAGCAGGGACGGCATCCGGAACGGTGAGGGATAAAATCCCCGCAAGGACCGGGGAGCGGAACGCATCCGCCGCCGCAGGGACGGCGGCGGCTCCGGGGCGAATGGGAAGGGATTCAAACAGTGTCGGCACGGCGATGTCCTCCGTTTCTGTTTTGCGGGCGGCGGGCGTGGCGAGCGGGCGGCCCACGGTCTTTCGTCCCATTATAACACGCAGAGGCCCGCTTTGCAAGGGAGAATCCGCGGCATGGAGGATTTGTTCACATATGCCTGCTATAATAAGAACAGGAAAGCGTGTTTCATGAGAAGCGGCCCCCGGGAACGGGGCACGGAGAGCGCGCTCATCCGGATCGGAGAAACTGCTCAACGTTCGGGGCGAGCCGCAGGAAAAAAAGAACCGCCGCGTTCCTCCGGGAAACCGGAAAACCGCGGCAGTCACGAAATTCATCTTTCGGGAGGGAAAAAATGGACGCTGTTTGCAGACTGCAAGGAAGGAAATCGCCGGTACCAAATCGAATCCGACGGGGCGCTGAGGGAAGAGCTCGCGGAAAACGGGCAGAAGCCGTACGCCGTCGTCGTCTGCTGTTCCGATTCGCGCGTGATTCCCGAAGACATCTTTTCGGCGGGACCCGGCGAGCTGTTCGTCATCCGCGTCGCGGGGAACGTGCTCGCCGAGCATCAGCTCGGAAGCATCGAATACGCCGCGCACCATCTCGGCTGCCGTATCGTCGTCATGCTCGGGCATACATGCTGCGGCGCGGTTGCGGCGGCGCTTGAGCTTGAGAGCGGGCACGGGGACGGCGCGCCGGAGGAGGGGCACGCCGCGGGTTATGTGACCTCGATCACGGACCTCATCCGCTCCGCGATCGGCGGGGAGCGGGATCCCGACCGCGCGTGCCGGCTGAACGTGCGCGCGGGAGCGGAGAGGATTCGGGAAGCGTTCGCCGGGGAGGAGCTCGAGGTCGTCGAGGCAGTGTACGACATCGTGACCGGGGAGGTCGAATGGCTGTAAAAGAAAAATCGCGCGGTTCGGTCCTCACGTTAAAAAACAGGAGGAATAATATGTCGTTTCACAAAAGAATGTCCCTGATCGTGGCGGCCGCCCTGCTGCTGCTGAGTCTCTGCGGCTGCGGGGGTGACGGATCCTCATCCGATCCTGACAGACCAAAAGAAACAGACGCGGACGTTTCGGGACGGACGAGCACGGGCGATGGGACCGAAACGGAAGACGCCGTCCCCGCTCCCGAGACGGTCGATTCGATCTATGACTCCGCGGCGCGGCTGCTCTCCTTTTACCACACGGAGGACAGCACCTACATCATGGCCGCTTTTCAGTGCCCCCAGGGCAATCCGCACAACATAGCCGCGGGCTTTTATATCGGCGAAGAGGGTATCGGCATCAATTTTGCCAAACACGGGGCCTGGTCCGTTGTTTTCGCGGAGGCGGAGGGATCGGACCGGAGCGCTGAGGATTTCAGGCTTGAAGTCATGGACCGCAGCGACAAGCGATCCTTTACCTTCTCAGCGGACGACCCGGCATCTGTGGATGAATATGCCGACTTCGGTCTGTACCGGATGGGCAGCCGGTACGTGACGTTCGGGCACTCCGTTAAATACGGATACCTGAATCAAAAGACAAATAAGTATTTCCGCGTGGAAATCACGGTCTGCGACGTCGCGATGCTGGATCAAAACAGCAGGCTGGACGAGGCCGACGTTCGGACGGAGGCCTTCACGCTTTACGCGGGAGACGGAACGCCCGCGGAAGACTTCTTCGGCACTTCGTGCGTTCCCTCCGTCACGATCTACCCCTCAAACGACTTCAAGACAACGGCAAGTGTCAAACTCGACTTTTTCCCGACTCAAACCGGCGGCACGGAGGCGGAGCAGACCGCCGTCGTTCAGGAAATGCTCAATTCGCTGATGGATACCGCGCCGTACTTGATCTACACGGATCCCCTGGGAAACGAATTCACCTTCCCCCTGAGTTACGACGATGTTCCGCCCGCGTACCGTTCGTGACGATGGGACCGTCTGCGAGATCGGCTTCCATGAAAAGCTGACCGTGTGACCATCAGGATATGAAGGGGCTGCCTGATTTCCTCCGAAAACGGAGAAATGGGGCAGCCCCTTGAATAATTCATTGAGGACTTTCTCTTCGTGAGAAAGCCGCGTTCCCCCCGTCCTTCAATACGTCGGGGAGTCCAGCCTCCAGCCGTTTTCCGTTTTGACGAGCCAGATTTTCACGTCGATCGAGGGCTCGCCGTTCACGAAGGATTTCAGCTGCACCTCGACGCCCGTTTTGTTCTTCCTTGTGATCTTCATGGAATCGAGATCATAAGTCCTGCCGAGGGGGATCGCGTCGTCCTTCACGTTCACGCGCTTGGTGAGATAACCCTGCTCCTCCATATACATGGCGTAAAGGGCGGTCTCGCGGTACTCGTGATCGGTGCCCTCGTCGAATACGCCGGAAATGCCCGTGAACGCGCGGTCGAAGAGGATCTGCGCGTACTCCTCCGTAAAGACCTCGAGGGTCGCCGCCTTGATGTCGTCCACGTTTTCATAGCCGCATGCCGGATCGACCGGGGTGTAGCTGATGGACGCGACGTCCATGTCGAAGTTTTCGTAGAATGCCCGGACAGCGTTTTCATCCCGGTTCGTGGGAAGACCCTCTCCGAAATAGATCTCGTTGAGCTCCGCCGATTTCGGCAGAAGCTCCTCGAGCGCCGCGCGCAGCTCCGTCTCGTCTACCTCGATCGCGGAGCACCCGAGGGCGCCGAGCAGCGCGCAGAGGCACAACAGAACGGAGAGCAGGGACTTAATTCTCTTCGCTTTCATCGTTATCATCGCTTTCTGCCCCTTCCGTCTCCGCCTCTGCCTCCGCCTCTGCAGCCGGTCCGGACTCTTCGTCGGATTCGTATCCGGCCTCGTCCATGGGAAGGATCTCAACATCCTCCGTCACGACGCCGACCTCGTTTTCGTCGGGTTCTCCCACTTCGCCGCCTTCCGGCTCTTCCTCCTCCGGCGCGCTCTCCACGGTCGTGAAGTTCGCGATCTTCTGATCCTCGCCGAGGCGCATCATAATGACGCCCGCCGCCGATCTGCCGTAATGGGGAATGTCCTTCGCCGGCGTGCGGATGATCGTGCCGCTCGCCGTGATCATCATGATGTCCTCGTTTTCGGTGACGGTGGCAATGCCGCACAGATCTCCCGTCTTCTCCGAGAGCCGCTGTACGATCACGCCCTGAATGCCTCTTCCCTTCGCCTCGAATTCGTCCGGGGACATTCTCTTGCCGAAGCCGCCCTCCGAAATCGCGACAAGGGAATTCTCCTCCGCCCAGCCCTCGGTGTTCTCGATCACGCAGGCGCCCGCGACCTCGTCCCCTTCTCTCAGGGAAATGCCTCTCACGCCGCGGCCCGTGCGTCCGATGACCGTGACCTTATTCTCGGCAAAGCGCGCTCCGAGACCTTTTCTCGTGGCGATCATGACGTCCGATTCGCCGTGGGTCAGCGCGACATAGATGAGCGAGTCGCCCTCGTCGAGGCTCAGGGCGATCTTGCCGCCCCTTCTCTGCACGCGGAAATCCGAAAGCCTCGTGCGCTTCACGACGCCGCGCCGCGTGACCATGACGAGGTAATTCTTCGCTTCCTCGCCCTGCTCTTCCGGCATGTTTTCGAGATCGGGAACGGACAGCATCGCCGTGATCTTTTCGTTCGGATCGACCTCGATGAGGTTCACGATGTTCGAGCCCTTTGCCGTTCTTCCCGCTTCGGGAACGCGGTAGGCCTTGATCTGGTACACCCGGCCTTCCGTTGTGAAGAGCATGAGGAAGGAGTGCGAATCCGCGACCGCCACCCGTTCGATGTAGTCTTCTTCCTTCGTCGCCATGCCGATGACGCCGCGGCCGCCTCTCTTCTGCGCCGCGTACACGTCGGACGGCAGGCGCTTGATATACCCGTCGTGCGTGAGGGTGATGACCGCGTTGTGCCGCTCGATCAGATCCTCGAGCACGATCTCGTTCTCCGCCTCCTCGATGGTGGTGCGGCGGGGATCCGCGTATTTCTGCTTGATTTCGGTGAGCTCGTCCCGGATGATCCCGATGATGCGCCCCTCGTCGGCGAGGATCGCGCGGTATTCCACGATCGCCGCGTGCAGCTCTTCCAGTCTCGTTTCGATCCGGTTGCGCTCCATGCCGGAGAGCCGTCCGAGCGTCATCTGCACAATCGCCTGCGCCTGCTCCTCCGACAGGGAGAAGCGGATCTTTAAGTTTTCACGCGCCGCAGACGTGTCGGGAGAGGAGCGGATGATGGAGATGACCTCGTCGATGTTGTCGATGGCGATCTTGTAGCCCTCGTTGATGTGCGCCTCGTGCAGCGCTTTTTCGAGATCGAATTTCACCCGGTTGGTGATGACGCTCTCCTGGTGCCGGATGTAAACCTTCAGCGCCTGGCGGAGGTTCAGAATCTTTGGCTCGTTGTTCACGAGGGCGAGCATGATCACCGAGCAGGTGGACTCGAGCTCGGTATATTTATAAAACTGATTCAGGAGGATGTGCCCGTTCACGTCCCGGCGGTACTCCACCACGATGCGGAGCCCCGTGTGGTCGCTTTCGTCCCGCAGCGCCGTCACGCCCTCGATCCTCTTCTCGTTCACCTGATCCGCCATTGTGCGGATGAGCTCGGATTTCTGGACCATGTAGGGGATCTCGGTGATGATGATGCGGTTCTTGTCTTCCTCGACCTCCGCCTTGGCGCGGACCATGATGCGGCCGCGGCCGGTGGCGTACGCCTCGTAAATGCCCGCGGTGCCGTGGATGCCCGCCCCGGTCGGGAAATCGGGACCCTTGATGAACTGCATGAGTTCGGGGACCGTCGCGTCGGGGTGGTCCATGAGATAGATCGTCCCGTCAATGACCTCGCCGAGGTTGTGCGGGGGGATGTTCGTCGCCATGCCCACCGCGATGCCCACCGCGCCGTTGACAAGCAGGTTCGGGAAACGGGACGGCAGAACGGTCGGCTCGCGCAGGGTGTTGTCGAAGTTCATGTCCCACGGGACCGTTTCTTTTTCGATGTCGCGGAGCATTTCGTCCGCGATGCGCGACATGCGCGCCTCGGTATAACGGTACGCCGCGGGGGTGTCGCCGTCGATGTTGCCGAAGTTTCCGTGACCGTCCACGAGCGGGCAGCGATAGGAAAAGTCCTGCGCCATGCGCACCATCGTCAGGTAAACGGACATGTCGCCGTGGGGATGGTAGCGGCCGAGCACGTTTCCGACCGTCGTCGCGGATTTGCGGAAATCGTGGTCGTAGGTCAGATGATCCTCCCACATCGCGTAGAGCACGCGGCGCTGACCGGGCTTCATGCCGTCGCGGGCGTCGGGCAGCGCGCGGGACACGATGACGGACATGGAATACTCGATGAAGGATTTCTTCACCTCGTTTTCGATGTTGATGGGTTCGATCTTCTGATCCGGAAACTCGATGTTGTAGTCTTCTCTCGGATGCTTTGCCATGGTGCAAGTTATCTCCTGAAATTCCTGATGATTTCCTGATTATTTCTATAAAGATCTATGGACTGAGAAGCGGGGAGCCGAAAGCTCCGGCGCGCGGCGTGATTTCTCCGTACGGAAAGCGTGCTTCGAAAAGCGGGCTTTCGGAAAGCGGGCTTCGAAAAGCGGGCTTCGAAAAGCGGGCTTCGAAAAGCGGGCTTTCGGAAAGCGAAGTTTCGCCGCGCTCCCTGCTTTTCATTCTCCTCGGACCCAGCTGCCCGCGGCGTCCTGCGCGGTCTCCATCGCCCACTCGGGGGGTTCCTTTCTCACGCAATACGTGTACACGAACGCGCCGAGGAAGGTGTCGCCGGCGCCTTTGAGGCGGACGACCTTTTCTTCCTTCACCTCAAAGAAAACGGTCTTCCCGTTGTTCCACACCCGGCAGGTGAGCATGGCTTCCTTTTCCGCTCTCGTCGTGATGACGGTATCGATCCCGAGCCCTTCGGCGGCAGCTGTCAGCGCTTTTTTGTCCGCCTTGGAGGGATCGATCCCGGCGAGCTCGCACAGCTCCCGTTCGTTCGGCTTGATGAGGTTCGGTCTTTCATCCTCCGGGGCGCTCACCGCGATCTTTAAGGCTTCCCCGTCGCAGTCGAGCACGGCGTACGCGCCCTTTTTCCGGATCTTCGCGATGAGGGAGGCGGGATAGGATTTCGGCACGTCCTTCGGGCAGGAGCCCGCGATGACGACGACGTCGTCTTTTTCGAGCCCGTCGAGGACAGCGTTCTCGATCTCTTCAAGCCGGTCTCCCACGGGGGTGCCCGGAGCGTTGATTTCGAGGCTTTCGCCCTCGTCGGGGATGAGGGAGACGTTCACGCGGGTATTCTCTTCGATTTCTACGCCGGTGAGCGGGATGCCCTCTTTTTCGAGCAGTCTTTTGAGCGTTTGTCCCGTTTCCCCACCTACGGGAGCGACGGTTTTGAGGTTTACACACTCTCCGAACCGTGCGGCGCATTTCAGGATGGAGCGGGAGACGTTGATCCCCTTCCCTCCGGCGGTCATGCGGTGTTCGCGGGTGCGGATCATGCCGGACGGCTGAGTTTTTTCCGAGCGGTATTCGATGTCGAGGGCGGGGGAGAGGGTGAGGGTGAGGAGGGTCATGGTGGTGTGTATCCTCTATTTTTTGTTTTTGAGGTTTACTTGATTTTTTGGGATTCTGATGAAACCGCATCAAAGAATGCTGTCCCCTTGCCTCTCCCTCCGGGAGAGGTGGCAGCGTCGTAGACGGTGCCGGAGAGGGCTTTAAGGAAACAAACGCTCCGCGTTTGGGAATTACGGATTTGTATTGCCCTGCGCGGGCGGCGCGGGGAGGGCACCATCTCAGGCCGAAGGTGCCCTCCCCGAGGGCCCCCTTGGCCATCCAATCTGTTGTTCTTGATCCTCTTCATCGGCTCCGATTCGTTTGCGGCACATATCAGCCGAAACTTTCAGCGAGTGCGGCTCTCGAATCGCCAGTCGAAACATTGTAATTCGCTCGCGCGAATTACCGCGACCCAAATTCGCGAATTACACGGCGCGGTTGGCTGTCAGCGGAAGTCGAAGTGCGTCCTCGCGGGTTTTCGTTTGCGGAAATCTGCTGAATCTGTTTGCATTTCAGCGCGACGCAAAGTGCTGTTGTCTCTTTTCGTTCAGCGAGCGCGGGTGAGGAATCCTGCGGAGCCGCGGTAAAGCGTGTGCTTGTTTTGGCTTCGGTTGTCGCGAGAATTGGATGCTGTGCTGAAAGGTAACGCGCTTCAGCGCGGACTTCCCGCACTCATGGAGCCTGCGGCAGTCTGAAGAACCTTTTTGAATTTTCTCTTTATAAAGTTTCTTTGCCGGCGATGCGGAGCATCGCGAGCTTTCTTTTCAAAGAAAGCCGCGTACCCTTCTCCTCAGGCGATCGTGTCGATGTTGATGGCGTATTTGGCGTTTTCTTCGATGAATTCTCTTCTGGGTTCTACTTTATCGCCCATGAGGGTGGAGAAGATTTCGTCGCAGTAGCGGGCGTCTTCGATATCGACTCTGAGGATGGTACGGTGGGCGGGGTCCATGGTGGTTTCCTTCAGCTCTTCGGGGTTCATTTCGCCCAGGCCTTTATAGCGTTCGACCTTGACGTTGGCGGTGCCGATCTCTTCGAGGATGCGGTCGCGCTCCTCGTCGTTGAGGGCGGAACGGAGGGTCTTGCCCTTCTTGATCTTATAGAGCGGGGGCTGCGCGATATAGACATGTCCTTCCTCGATGAGGGGTCTCATATGGCGGAAGAAGAAGGTGAGCAGCAGGATGCGGATATGCGAGCCGTCGACGTCCGCGTCGGCCATGATGATGATCTTGCCGTAGCGCAGGCGGTTGATGTCGAATTCCTCTCCGATGCCGCAGCCGAGCGCCTGAATGATCGGGATGAGGGACTGGTTCGCGTAGACCTTGTCCACTCTCGTCTTCTCCACGTTCAGCACCTTGCCTCTGAGCGGCAGGATCGCCTGGAATCTCGAATCCCGGCCGGTCTTTGCCGAGCCGCCCGCGGAGTCTCCCTCCACAAGGAAGAGCTCGGTCAGCTCCACGCGCTTGTCCTGGCAGTCCGCGAGCTTTCCGGGCAGGGTCGAGCCCGTCTGGAGGCCGGATTTGCGGGTGATTTCCCTTGCCTTGCGCGCCGCCTCTCTTGCTCTTGCGGCGACGATGGATTTTTCCACGATCAGCTTCGCGGTCGCGGGATTTTCCTCAAAGAATTCCGTGAGCTTGTCGGTCACGATGTTGTCGACGATGGTCCGGATCTCGGAGTTGCCGAGCTTCGCCTTGGTCTGGCTTTCGAACTGCGCGTCCGGGAGCTTGACCGAAACCACCGCGCAGAGCCCTTCCCTTGCGTCCTCGCCGGAGAGCTTTTCCGTGTCCTTCAGCGATCCGATCTTGTGCGCGTAATTGTTCAGCACGCGGGTGATCGCCGTCTTGAAGCCCGTTTCGTGGGTGCCGCCGTCGATGGTCGACATATTGTTCGCAAAGGTGACGATGGTGTCGTTGTAGCTGTCGTTGTACTGCATCGCGACCTCGGCAGTGATGTCCCCCTTCTCCGCCTTCATATAGATGACGTTCGGGTGGATCACGTCGACGTGCTTCGCCTTGTTCAGATGCTCGACGAATTCGCGGATGCCGCCGTCGTATTTGAGATCGTACTCCACGACGCCGTTGTCATCCTTTTCCTCATCCTCGTCGTCGTCAAACCGAACCGCGCTCTTCGTCTCCCGGTCGGAGTCGTCCGGTTCCGGCCCCGCGGCCGCTTTGAGCAAACGGGAGATGTCCGCGTCTTCCGCCTCGGTCGAAAACTCCGGCTTGAGCTTTCTCTCGTCCCGCAGGATGATGCGGATGCCCGCGTTCAGAAAAGCCTGCTCGCGGAGACGCGTCAGGAGGATGTCCAGATCGAATTCCGTGGTGTCGGTAAAGATCTCGGCGTCCGGCTTGAAGCGGACGTAAAGCCCGTGCTTACCCTCGGACGAGCCGATCTTCGTGAACGGGCGCGCGATCTGCCCCCGTTCGAAGCGCATGGTGTAGCGCTCGCCCTCATAGCAGTTGTCGACCTCCATCCATTCGGACAGGGCGTTCACCACGGACGCGCCGACGCCGTGCAGACCGCCGGAGATCTTATAGCCGGTGCCTCCGAATTTGCCGCCCGCGTGGAGCACGGAAAACACGACTTCCAGCGTGGGCCGCCCGACCTTGTGATGGATCTGGGAGGGAACGCCGTAGCCGTTGTCCTGCACCGAAACCGATCCGTCCGGGTGGAGCACGACCTCGATCCGGTCGCATCTCCCCGCCATCGCCTCGTCGATGGAGTTGTCGACGATCTCATAGACGAGGTGGTGCAGACCGCGCTGGGAAGTCGTTCCGATGTACATGCCGGGGCGCTTCCGCACGGCCTCCAGACCTTCGAGGACCTGGATCTGATTTTCGTCGTAAGCGGCGTTGTTCAAATTCTTTTCTACTTCGTTTCTGTCCATGAACGGCTCCTTCTGCCAGAGATGCTCAAAAATGTTTCAAATAAAATCTGCGATATGGAACGGAATCCGTACCCGCACAAAAAACCTTGCCGCGATGCCGCCTTCTCTTCTTCATTTCACTCTTCCGATGATGGCGGTCGTGGAAATATGGGTAAAGATGACGCCTTCGTCGGTGAGGACGAACGAGCGGGGGAGATCGTCTCCCGCGCTTTCGGTCCTTCCCTGCTTTTCCGCGTTTTTCAGAAACGCGCGGTTGACGGCGGAATCCGTGTGCCCGTCCATGTCAAAACAGCCGAGGATATCCCGGTCGCGGACGAGCCGCCCCGCTCCGATGTGAAGGATCATCAGTTGTTCATCCTTCTCGGAAGAACGAAGAACATGAAGGAATTCTCCTCTCCGTCCTCCTTCTTTTCTCCGGTCCTCTCCTCCGCCGCGCTTTCGCCGTAAACCGACGCGTCCGGCTTGGCGTTCAGGAAGGACGTTCCGCCGCTCGGCTCGATGACCACGCCCATCAGGGGGCTGTTGAACCGGATGCGCAGCGTGGCGCATTCGGGCGGGCAGGCGCGTATCGCCTCGAGCAGATAGCGGCAGGTAAAGCCGATCGTCAGCGGCGCGCCGTCGATGGCGGCGGGGATCTTGTCGTAAACGGAGCCGCCCGCGGAAACGGAGGACATGGCGATGCCGTCCCCTTCGATCACGAGCTTCACATGCACTCTCCCGCTTCCGCCGAGCTTATCCTCGGAAATGATGGAAGCTCTCTCGACCGCGGACAGAAGTTCGTCGCGGGAGACGTACGCCTGCGTCATGTAGGTCTGGGGCAGGAGATTTTCGTAGGGCAGGTATTCCGTGTCCAGCATCCGTGTGAAGAAATACATGTCGTCGACGCGGAAAATGATGTTCTTGTGCCCGATGATGACCTCGACCTCGTCCTCGGTGTCGCGGAGCAGCTTGTAAAGCTCGGTCAGGAATTTCCCGGGAATGATGATTTCGGTCTTTTCGCCGACTTCGATCCGGTCGACGGCATATCTTGCCGCGGACAGGCGGAAACCGTCGCAGCCGACCATGGTGATCATGCCGTTTTCGAGGCGGAACAGGGCGCCCGTGAACGCCGCGCGCTGATCGTTCGCGGCAACGGAGAAGACCGTTTCGCCGATCAGGGTGCGCAGCTTGTGCTGCGGGACCTCAAACCGGCTTTCTCCCACGAAGCGCGGCATCGAAGGGAATTCGTCGCCGGGGGTCGCGGTGATTTCAAACTGGGAGAATCCGCTTTTCAGCGTGACTCTGCCTCTCTCGTCGATCGAGATCGTCACATCCCCGTCCGGGAGGGAACGGACGATCTGAAGGATCTTCGCCGTATTGATGACGTAAAGACCCTCTTCCTCGATCCGGCATTTGACCGTTGTGCGCAGACCCTTTTCAAGGTCGAAAGCCGAAATGCGGCATACGTTCCGATCCTCGCCGTCGTATTCCCCGAAGCGGGCGTTCGGCGGGCATTCAAACAGAAGCCCGTCGACGGCGGCCAGCGTGTTTTTCGCCTGGGAAATGCCCGCCGCGGGAATGAGAGCGGCAAGCAGATCTTGTTTGTCGAATGTTACTTTCATCGTTCACTCTTTCCCGCGCGTACGCGCGATCATAAGATAAAGAAGATATAATGAGACAGATTAAGATAAAGAAGCAGCAGAAGCAGTAGGGGCTGTTGGTTCTTTGGAAAAGTCGGGAGACGGAAAAAAGGGGAAGAGAGAGGAGACGCGAAAACATCCCATCGTATTAGTATAGCCGGCTCCCGGGGCGTGCATTCCACGTGACGGAAAAAGGAAAAAATTTCCGTGAGGCGCTTTGGAAAGGCTGTCGGACGGCGTCCGGCAATCCTTGGAAAACTTTTTTGCGTTTGATCGTTGTGGAAGGAAATACCTGGTTTTCCTTCCAAAAAATCCCTAATGGTGGAAAATTTTGGATGCTTTTTTGGCGAAAGCGGCGACCGCGGGGAGGAAGGGCTTTTGAAAACGGGGAGGGGAAACGGCCGTCCTCATCGCCGGCTGACCGGTTTTCTTTTGGGTTGAAACAGGGTTTTCCACGGCGTGCGGGGAAAGAACGGAAGTTCATGAAACAGGGTTTTCCAAAGCCCACTTCGCGGTGGATTCTCCCGGAATTGGAACTTTTCGGAAACGTCCGAAAAGCGCCGTCTTTTCTCTTTGAAGCCCTGTTGGTTTTACGGGCATGTCCTCTGGTAAGTTTTTCCTGTGTTCCGGAAGACTTTTTCCGCCTTTCCGCAATAGGGATTATGATTTCCACAGGATTTTTCCAACCGTTGTGGAAAAGCCCGGGCATTTATCGGGCATTTTT
This sequence comes from Clostridia bacterium, assembly GCA_017540175.1. GTDB lineage: Bacteria > Bacillota > Clostridia > Oscillospirales > CAG-272 > UMGS1696. The sequence continues at coordinate 23,599 of JAFYBN010000005.1, forward strand.
CCACAGGTTGTGGAAACGACTGTTGATGTACGTCAAAGAGAGAGAAAGGTTTTCCTCTGATTGAGGAAAGGTGCTGTGGAAAACATGTGAAAATGTGAAAAATATTTATCGAACAACGAATTTTTCCGATTTTTGGAAAATCAGGGAAAATCAGCCTCTTTTGACCTCTTTGAGGATTTCCGCCACGGTCGCCTCGAAAATCGGGTCGGACGCCATCTCGGATTCCACCTTTGAAATATTGGAGTGGATGGTGGAGTGGTCGCGGTCGAAGTAAGCGCCGATCTGCGGGAGGGAAGCGTTCGTGACGCTGCGCACGACGAACATGGAGACGTTGCGCGCGGTCTGGATGTTTTTCTTTCTCTCCTTGCCGAGGACATCCTCGACCTTGACCCCGTACCGGTCAGCGGTGATCTTGATGATGCGCCGGACGGTGTCGGAAACGGGTTCGGTGTTGTGGATGTATTCGGGAACGGTGCGCAGGACCATTTCCATATTGATCGGATCGCCGGAGAAGAGGTTCTTCATGGCGAGCTTTTTGACGACGCCTTCCAGTTGACGGATGTTTTCCTGAAGATTCTGCGCGAGGAAATCGATGACGTCCTGCGGTACCTCGAGGCTGTTGTGGTTGATTTTGTTGCGGAGAATGGCGACGCGGAGCTCGTAGTCCGGCGGCTGGATATCGACGAGAAGACCGGCTTCAAAGCGGCTGCGGATGCGGTCCTCGAGGGCCGTGAGTTCCTTTGGAGGACGGTCGGAGGTGATGATGATCTGTTTTTTGTCCTCGTAGAGGGCGTCGAAGGTGTGGAAGAATTCAGTCTGGGTGCTTTCCTTGCCTGCGATGAACTGAATGTCGTCGATTAGAAGGATGTCCGCCTTGCGGTATTTCTGACGGAATTCCTTGTTCGTGCCGTTGCGGATCGCCTCGATCATCTGATTCATGAATTCCTCGCCCTTGACGTAGATGACCTTTTTCTTCGGATCGCGGCTCAGGGCGCGGTTGGCGATGGCGTACATGAGGTGGGTCTTGCCGAGTCCGGACGGACCCCAGATGAAGAGAGGATTGATTTTCATGCCCACGTTGTCCGCGACGTTGAGAGCCGCCGCCTGCGCGAAGCGGTTCGAGGAGCCGACGATGAAGTTTTCGAAGGTGTAGTCCTCGTTGTAGGTGAGGCGTTTTTCCCCGCTTTCGTTTTCGTCGCTCTCCGCGTCAAAGAGGGCGGAGCTTTCGGCAAAATCCGGAATGGGGTCGTCGTCTTCATCGGTCGCGTCGTAGTAGACGTCCCTCTGTCTTCTTCTCTCCTCGGAGGCCTTTCTGATGTCCGGTCTGGACGCGGAATGGCGGTTCTTCTCCGGGAAATCCTCGTCCTCTCCCGGCTCGTATTCGCTCTCCCGGTCGTTCTGCTCGGAGATCGGCGGCGCAAGGGAGGGATCGATCTTGATGACAATGGACGGGGAATACCCGATGACTTTTTCGAGGGATTCGGCGATCAGGTCGGCATAGCGTCCCGAAACGATGGATTGTTTCATTTTATTCTCGCAGACGAGCACGGCGCGGTCGGCGTCGAGATAGGTGAGCTTCATTCTTCCGAACCACAGGTCGTATGACTGCCGGGTCCCGGTATAGGCCTCGCGCATAATCTCGTCCACGGTCTGCCAAATCCCCGAAAGCTGATATTCGTTGATGGAATCCATGTGACCTCCGGTGATTTTTATACATTAAATATATAACCAACATATTATACCACAAAAAGGATCGTTTGTCAACGTTTCGGGCGAATGTTTCGCGGGAAAGAAAGGAGGTGCTGCACTTGCTCCAAAGAATGGAGAAATGCAGCACCTCCGTTTGCTTTTCAGAGCCTTGGGTGTTCCGGGGTCGGAGAGTTCGCGCGCCGCGCGAATCTCGGGACCCCGGGTCAGGACTCCGTCCCGACACCAGGGGATGCCTCGCATCCCCGGACGCCATTTTGAAAAAGGTGGACGAAAACTTTTATTCTATTTGCGGTAGATCATTGCGTAAGATGTGGGCGAGCTTACGGGAGCTTGATATACTTGCTGATCATGCTGTCGACCGCTTTGACGAAGCGCTTCTCATTCTTCGCCCAATAGGACGCGAACGCGCCGTCGTTTGACGAGCCGTAGATCGCGTTCGTGTAAACGGAGCCGATGTTGAGCGCCTTGTCCGCCATCATGATGAAGGGGCTGTTGATGTGGTCGTAAATCACGTCGACCATCTGCGCGTCGATCGTGGCGTCGGAGTATTTGATTTTGAGAGCGGTGTCATACCACGCGGGCACGACCTTGCGATATGCCTCGGCGCAGAGCGCTTCCACGGCGGCGCAGGTCGCGTCGAGCTTCGCGGGATTCGCCGCCTTCGGAATGGCGACGCCGCAGCCGTTCGCCGTAGCCGCGCCGCAGAGATAATCGAGGGATTCGTCGAGCTTCGGATAGGGAAGGATGCCGTATTCAAAATCGGTGTCGCGGAGCGTGAGCGCGGTTTCAAAGGTACCGGGGAGGAAGAGGGAGGTCTTCGCCTTGAAGGTGTCGATCTTCGAGCCCTCCGCGGAGATGTTGTCGGTATAGAGGAGGTTGTAGAGCGTCTCTCCCCAGCGGATGCCGTTCTCGTTGTAAATGTCGAGCACCGGGAAGCCTTCTTCGTTTCTTGTCGCGTAGTTCAGACCGGTGGACATGGACATGTGGTTCGGCACGCCCCACTGCTCGAAGCGGAAGCCCATGATGTCCTCGGCGTCCGCCTTGCCGTTGCCGTTCGCGTCGGTATAGATCTTCCGGCAGTAATCGGCGAACAGGTCATAGGTCCACGTACCGTCAAGCACGGCGTCGTACAGCGCGTCCACGCTGCCGAAGTGATCGATGAAGAGGGATTTGTCGAAATACATGGTGGAGGCGCCCATGAGCACAGTGAGGCAGATGTCGCCGTTGATGAAGAAGCGCTTGGAGTTGTCCAGCTGGCTCTCCTCCATCATGTCGGAATACCACCAGGGCTGATTCAGGTCGACGTAGTTCAGGGTGAGGAAGTCGCGGAAATAGCCCTGTACGGACTGCTGGAAGAGGCGCGAGCTTTCCTCCACGATGAGATCGTAGTCGTCGGTCCCCGCCTGCAGGACCACCATGACCTCGTTCGGGAAGCCGTCCCACTCGGCGGCGCCGACGACGTAATTCAGCTTGACGTTCAGCCGGTCTTCAACCGAAATATTGCGGTTGTACACGGCGTCCAGCACGACGTCGCCCTTAAGCTCGCCGATGCAGTCGTAATCCTGACAGTTCTGAAGACCGAAGGAATTGATGTTGATCGTCGCGGCGTCGAAATTCAGGTTGTCGGGCAGGGAATCGGGAACGTTTTCACGGGTCACCTCGGTCTCTTCGCTTTGTTCTTCCGGGCTTTGAACGGAGGATGACTGAGGCTGGCTGTCGGTGTTTTCCTGTGTTTCTCCGCAGGCGGTCAGAAGGGGGAGAAGCATGAGAAGGGTGAGCAGGGCGGACAGCAGTCGTTTCATGGGGATTTCCTTTCTGTTTTTGGTTGGAACTGTTTCGATTATAGCGTAAAAACATGGAAATACTGAAACGAAGCTGTGGATTTTTTGTAACAAAAAATCTCCGCCCCCGGATACGTCGGAAGCGGAGTTCAAAACGCTGAAATATCCCGGAAAGACTCGGGCTCAGGCGGATCTGTTCTCCCGGGCGAGGAGGCGGACGCGCAGGATGCCGCAGGTGATGTCGTCCTTCGAGCCCCGGGACGCCGCTTCCCCGACGACCGTCATGGCGGCGGTCCGCTCGTCCCCCTCCCGCACGGTTTTGTTCGAGCTGAGCAGATCCAGAAGCCACGGAACCTCTTCGTAGGAGCGCGCCGCGCCGTCCGAAATCATGACGACGGTGTCGCCCTGTCTCACGTCAAACTGAATCATTTCCGCGTCAAGCGCGCGGATTATCCCGAGCGGGATCGTTTTTGACTGGAGACGGAAGACATGGTCGCCGCGCAGAACGAACGACGGAGCCGCGCCGCTCTTGATGAACCGCGCTTCCCCGGTCAGAAGATCGATTTCCGCGATGTCGACGGTCGCGGAGCACTCCCTTTCCGTGGAGCGGATGATCTGATTGAGCATTTTGAGCGCGGTTTCCAGCTGCGCGCCGGATCGAATGAGGCGCTCGAGCAGGGAAGTGGCGATCCCGGAACTGAGCGCCGCTTCCCGGCCGCTTCCCATGCCGTCGGACAGGATCATGTAGTATTTGCCGTCCGCTTCAAAATCCGTGATCATATCCCCGGACACCTCGTACGGTTCGGGGCAGAAATCGGTCACGTCGACCTTTGCCGGTCCGCTTTCCGCATCGGATCCTTCTTCATCGGAGTATGCGCCGCAGCTGCGTTGATCGCCGCAGTACCTTTGTACGCTCGACGCCGCGCATGAATAGTGACCCGATCGGCACTGAAACCGGTTGACAGTGCGGAGCCGCATGGATACCGCTTCTCCGTCGATGGAAAATTCCGGCTGGGAAAGAGGCTGGTTCACGATGGATTCCATGAGCCGGCGGATGTCGTCCCCGCCCATTCTGACGGAGCTGAGATCGACGTCCTCCACGGCGATGAGTTTTTGCTTTTTTCCCCATGCCGTGATCGAGGACGCGCCGAAGTGATGATAGGACAAAATCCGCTTAAGTTTTTTCGAAAGCTGCCGATCCTCCTCGGAGGCGTCCGTCCCCTCGCGCCGCGCTCCGTCGAAAAGCTCGCCGGCAAGAGCCCAGTCACAGGCGGACAGGCCGAGGGAATTCGTTTTTTCAAGCTGCGCGATCCGATCCGCCGCCGCGCGGTTGACCTCGTCGAGGATCTGACCCATGCCCGCGCAGGAGGAGGCGAGGGAGGACGGGATGAGCGCGGCGGAGACGAAGCCCTCCCGCGCGAGGGAATCCGTCATGGCGCGCATCAGATCCGTTTGACCGGAGGAGGCGCGGTACGCTTTCGCCTCCCGGCATCCGTTCTTTTTCGGACAGACGGAGCAGCGCGCGAAGAACGCTTGTTCCACGATCTCGCCGAGCTCCGCGCGCGGGGGCTTTTTCAGTCTTTCGCACAGACCGGTCAGTACCGCGGATACCGACCCGAGACCGTCCGAAAGAGAGCGGAGCCTGTTTTTCATCTTTTCCGCTCCGATCTCGGCCGCCGGGCTCTTCACCGTTTTCGCGGACGGGATCGATCCGAACAAATCGGACGGCAGGCGCAGAAGATCGAAGAAGCAGACGGGAAGAAGAAGCGCGCACATGACGGCGGCGGCGGGGAAGACCGTGACGAAGCCCTCGAGTCCTCCCATGAGAATCGCCCACAGCACGGCTGTGACCCCGCTGCCGACGAGGGAGAACGCGGCGGGCTGTCGGCAGAAAATCGAGGAAACCACGGCGCATAGGGCGTACATCGGCGCGTAGGCGGGACCGGACGCGATCCCGCAGAAAATCCCGGCGACCGCGCCCCGGTGCATCCCGTAGTGCAGGGGAAGAAGGGAGGAGACCATGAGCGCGAACAGCACCCCGAGATCGAAAGCGGAAAGTCCGCCGGAGAGCGGGAAAAGGGACGCCGAAAGCGACGAGAGCCCCAGGGTCAGAACGGCGAGGACGGCATAGATCCCGTATTCCCGGATCGGGGAGGATCTCATGCTCTTTTCCCACGCGGCGCAGAACAGATAAGTAAAGAGCGGTACGATGAAAATCGAGAGGACAGCACCGAACAGGTCGTAAGGATCGAACCCACCCGCCGCAGATGACCATGCTCCGGCGAACAGTGCTGCAGCTGATGAGAGCGCCATCCGAATCCGGATGTCTTCCCGGAGCACGGTCCCATATCCCACCCGGCTGCCCGGTGTCGAACCGGAGGGGATTTCTTCCTCTTCAAGCAAAACGGCGCGGATTTGCCTGAGAAGCGGGAGCTTATCCTCCGTCGGCGCTTCCTGATTCTTTCCGTCTGTATTTGGACGGTCGGCGGAATCACGGCCGCCGTCCATTCCGAGCCAGACCGACGCCGCGCCTCTCGCGGCGAGCAGTCCGACGAGAGCGAGGATGTGTACGCCGCTGACCGAAGAAGGGACGCGGAGCGCCGTGCCGAGGACGGCGCCGGAGAGGACGGACAGCGAGAGAAGCACTCCGCCTGCGGCCCCCAGCGCGGCGATCCCGAACGGATAAGTCCCCGGGAAGAGCGAGGCGCCCGCCATGGCGACCGCGGCGAAGAAGAGTCCGAGCGCGGCGAGGATCCGTTTGCGGCGGGTCCCGCTGAAGAAGGGGAAGAGCCGCCTCACTCCGGTAACGGGTATGCGTGATTTTTCCTGCATAACGGCAAATGAGCCTCCATATGAATGGTTTGAGAAAACCGACGAACCTGATGCGCACTCGGCGCGCCGTTTTTCTGTGCCCCGATTATAGCATGCAGCCGTCTGAGATCCCGTCGGAATCCGCGCGGGTGAAAATGTCGGGTGCGCGCTTTCCCGGGCGGGGTGATGAAGGAGGACTCGTCCCGCGGTATTTCCCTGCGGAAGCGCGGAGAAGGATCGTGAGAAATGGAAGGGGAAATAGAAAGAAAATCCTCCGCGGACGGAAAACAAAAAGGAGCTGTTGCATTAACTCCAGAAAACGGAGAAATGCAACAGCCCGCTTGCTTTTCAGAGCCGACAGCTGTCCTTTTTCTTCTTTATCAGAGGAGCCGGTTCAGCAAGCTGAACCCAAAAGTACCAAAAAGAGGAACTCCTTCTGTGTCTTGGGTGTTCCGAGGTCGGAGAGTTCGCGCTCCGCGCGAATCTCGGGACCTCGGGTCAGGGCGTTGCAGCAGTTCGCAGAGCGAACTGCAACACCCACACCACCTTTTGAAAAAGGTGGACGAAAACTTTTGGGACTATTTGCGACAGGCCCACGAAAACTTTTATCCTAATTGCGATAGACCCTTTTCCCCTTCGGATGAGATTCGGCTATGAGCTTATTTCTCTTCGTCCTTCTTTTTCGATTTGCTTTTTTTGATGCCGAGGAAAACGAGCGCCGCGGAAACAAGACTTCCCGCCGTGCCGAAGGCCGCGGCCTTGACGATTTTCGATTTCTTTTCCGCCTTGGCGCGCCGCTCGGCGAGACTCTGCTCAAAGAGCCAGTCGATGACCTCCCGGTCGGTATAGACGGTGTCCCAGACGTTGTGTCCCATCCCGTCGAATTCCGTGTAGTCGATCAGCTCGCCGCCGGCTTTTTTGATCGCCGCGAACATCTGTCTCGTGCATTTGACGGGAACCGCTTCGTCCTCGGAGCCGTGGAAGGTCCGGATCGGGATGCGCTTCAGAAGTCCGGCGTAGGAGGGGTCGCCCCCGCCGCAGATCGGAATGCCCGCGGCAAAGCGGGCGCCGTGCCGGGACAGGAGATCCCACGTGCCGAAGCCTCCCATCGAAAGACCGGTCACATAGAGACGGTCGTCGTCGACGTTGTAGAAATCCCTCAGCTCGTCGATCACCATGCACAGGCATTCGAGCGCGGGAGATTCCGGGGTTTCCGAGATCGTATAGTTGTCCGTCCACGGGGCAAGCACCCATTGGCTGTCCGTCGGGCACTGCGGCGCGAGAACGATGGCGTCGTAGAGAGGGGATTCGGGATAGGAAAACAGGTTCTGAACAAAGACGGAAATCTGCTTTTCGTTGTCGTCTCCGCGCTCTCCCGCGCCGTGGAGGAAGACGAGAAGGGGATAGCGCTCCCCACAGTCGTAGTTCTTCGGAACGTAGAGGCGGTAGGGAAGAACGAATCCGTTGTGCTCGAATTTCCGTTTTTCAAATATATCCGCAACCTCGTAGGTGCGGGTTCTTTTCACTTTCATCATGGCAGTCAAAAGGCAACTTCGCATCCGCGCTCGCTGGAATCGTAGATTCCCTGCATCAGCTTGGACGTGAGAATGTTGCGGTCAATGTGGCTGGGGAGCTTCTCGCCGGTCTGAACGCAGGAGACAAAGGCGTTGATCTCGTTCTGGAACATCGGGGTGCTCACGTATTCCGGCTTGTAGCTGTACAGCTTGCCGTCCTTCGTCGTGTAAACGGTGAAGTCGCCGCCGTACTGAAGACGGATGCCCGCCTTCGTGCCGAGGAAGTCGATGTACTGTTCCGCGACGCCGATGTTCTGCGCCCACGCGCCGTTGAGCGAAATCGTGGGACCGGTCGTGCGCACGAACGCAGTCACGGAGTCGTCCACGTCGTAGGTGCCGTTCAAGTCCTTCGTGTTTTCCGCCCACATGCTTTCGTAGACATAGTTCGGCATGTCCGCGCCGAGCTTGCAGAACGCCTTGCCGGAGACGGTCTTCGGTTCGGGATCGCCGAGGCAGTACATCACGATGTCGAGATAGTGCACGCCCCAGTCGATCAGAGCGCCGCCGCCCGCGATCTCCTTCGTCGTGAACGCGCCGCCGAGCCCCGGGATGGAGCGGTGCGCGCGGAAGGACACGTAGACGTGATAGATTTCGCCGAGCTCGCCCGCGTCGATGAGCTTTTTGATTTCGTTGACGGCGGTGTTGAAGCGGTTCACCACGCCGATGTTCAGAGTGAGTCCCGTTTCATGCTGCGCAGCCTGCATGGTCTGCGCTTCCGCGTAGGTGCGGGCCGCGGGCTTCTCGCAGAGAACGTGTTTGCCGGCATGCAGCGCGTCGATGGCGATGACGGGATGCATCCGGTTGGGGGTGCAGACGGAAACGGCCGTGATTTCGGGATCGGCGAGCACGTCGTGATAATCCGTCACGGCGATGCCGCAGCCGTATTTCTGAACCGCCGCTTCCGCGCGTTCGGGGATGATGTCGCAGAAATACTTGATTTCTGCGTCCGGGCAGTTCATGTAGGAGGGAATGTGCGCTGCGTTCGCAATCGTACCGCAGCCGATGACGCCAACTTTGATCATGGTTGCACTCCTTTTTTTCGGACCGTTTCATGTGAAACAGCTCCGTTGATTTTCTTCCTTTATTATAACACATGAACGGAGGAATTTCAACAGAAACTTGCGGGAACAGAGATAATTTCGTGTTTGTCGCTTGACACAGGGGGAACCATATGATATAATGAACAGCACGGGTCATTAGCTCAGTTGGTCAGAGCTCCCGGCTCATAACCGGTTGGTCCCGGGTTCGAGTCCCTGATGACCCAAACGATAAAAGACTCCCTCTGGGGAGTCTTTTATCGTTCGGGTCATCAGGCTGAGAAACGGGTGGAGTTTCCTACGTTCGCTCTGAAATAAAGCTAAGAGGGTGTGCGTGGAAGCGCCGAAAAATAAAGCTGCACGTTCCCGGAAACTCCGAGAAGCAAAATGCGCCAGCATTTTGCGACGGGGTTCGAGTCCCTGCTGAGAAACGGGTGGAGTTTCCTACGTTCGCCCCGAAATAAAGCTAAGAGGGTGTGCGCGGAAGCGCCGAAAAATAAAACTGCACGTCCCCGGAAACTCCGAGAAGCAAAATGCGCCAGCATTTTGCGACGGGGCCCTGATGAGCCCTTTTTGAAAGTTTCTTGCCAGGCTTCTTTTCAAAGAAGCCGCGTACCCCTCGTACCCCCCACGAAAAAAGGACGGAATATTTCATCCGTCCTTTTTATGGGTTATGGGTTTATCCGATTATTTTCTCTTGGAGATCCAGGCAGAGCCGAGGACGGAGAGAATCACAACCAGACCGCCGCCGATGAAGGAGCCGCATCCGGACTTCTTCTCTTCGGTCGTGCTGTCAGCCGCCGGAGTGTTGTCAGCAGCAGGAGTCTCGTTGGCAGGCTGGGTTTCCGGAGTCTCGGCAGGAGTCTCAGCCGGGGTTTCGGCAGGAGTCTCCGCAGGAGTCTCGGCGGGAGTTTCGGCAGGAGTTTCAGCCGGGGTCTCGGCCGCGGCGACCTTGCCGCTCAGCGCCACTTCGGAGATCTGAACGATCTCGTCGGTGGAGGAAGCGATGTCGAGCTTGACATAGCTGTAAGCCGGGGAAGCGTCGAAGGACTTCGCGAAGTAACGGAAGTTGCTCTGGACGAACATGGAGTTGTCACCGGAGGTGATTTCCGTCCAGTTCTCGCCGTCGTTGGAGCCGGAGAGCGTCCAAGCGGTCGGGATTCTGCCGTAGTCGGCGTTGTCGTTCGCGAGAGCGATCGCGATACCGTCGATGGTCCAGGTGCCGTTCAGGTTCGCCTTCGCCTCGGCGGGAAGGGTGTTGGTGCAGAACTTGGTGGCGGTGTCGCCGTCCCAGAGGTTGTCCGGACCTTCGTTGTCGAAGGAAGCGGAGCCGCCTTCACCGGTGATGCCTTCGATCACGATGGTCTTGCCAACGGATTCGAGAGCAGCGGCAGCGGAGCCGAAGCCGGGAGCGGTGGAGGTACCGGTCAGAACCACTTCGGAGAGCTGGAACGTGCCGGGAACCTCAGCGGAATCCGCTTCCCAGAGGATGTAGTTGTAGGTTTCAGCAGTCTTCGGGATCGGAGCGCAGTAGTAGGTGAAGTCGAGTTCGGTGCCGTCGGCTTCCTTCAGGAAGTTAACGTCGCCGTTGGCAAGGAGCGTCCAGTTTTCGCCGTCCTTGGAACCGAAGATGGCCCAGGTAGCGGGAGAACGGCCGTTGTAGGAGCTGTTGTCGTTCGCGGTCGCCATGATCACACCGTCGATGGTGTAGTCTTCGTCGTACTTCCAGATGGAGACGAACGGAGCGGTGCCGTTGCAGAACTTGGTAGCGGTGTCATGGTCCCAGAGGTTTTCCGGACCTTCGTTGTTGTTGCCGAGCGTGCCGAGGACGAAGGAACCGCCCTTGATGGCCGGGCTGCCGCCGAGAGCCGCCACAGCAGCGTCTTCGGTGTCATAAGCGGTGCCGTTGTTGGCAAGGATGGAGCCGGCTTCGTAGTCGACGTATTCCGCATAGACGGGAACCTCAGGGAGGTCGACTTCAACGGTCGTATCGGCGTCGCCGGTACGGGTACCGCAGATGACGAGTTCGGACATCTGGAAGCATCCGGAGAGAGCGCCTTCGGACTGCCACATCAGGAAGGACCATTCGCCGTCAACCGTGATCGCGCACGGATAGTAGGTGAAGTTGGTCTCTTCGAAGAAGGTGTCGTCGCCCTGCGCGATGCAGGTCCAGGACTGAGCGTCGTTGGAAGCGTACAGATACCACTCGAAGGGGTTTCTGTCGTTGTAGGACGCGTTGTCGTTCGCGGTGGCGAGGATCAGACCGTCGATCTTGTACTTGCCGTCAAGAGCGGCAGCGGAGATCGTCGGGAAGGTGCCGGTGCAGAACTTCGTGGTGACGCTGTTGTCCCAGAGGTTTTCCGGGCCTTCGCCGCCGAAGCTTTCGGTACCGCCGAGGAAGGTGTAGATACCGGTCAGAGGAGTCTTGCCGATCGCGTTGCCAGCGTCCGCAAGAGCGGCGGCCGCGTCTTCGCTGCCGTCAAACCCGTCAGCCGTTCTCTCGAGCGGTTCGGTGTTGCCAGCCTCGCATTCGAGGTACTCAAGATTCGGCTCGGCCGCGGAAACGGTCAGCGAGAGTACCGAGAGTGCGAGGAGAGCGGTGAGAAAGATGGAAAGCGCTTTCTTCATGTTTTGCATCTCCTGTAATAGAATGATGATTCGTTTGGGTTTCCGCTTTCCGGCCGACAGCCGCGCGGTTTGCGCCCGCCCCAGCCCGCCGTGCGCAGACGGGGTGGGAGAAGCGCCGCTTCCGCGGATCGGAGGGCGGTAAACGAGAATCCAATACATCATAATTATATCACCCCTTTTCAGTCGTGTCAAGTGTAAATTTATCACCGGTTGCCGGAAAATTGTATCATTTTTTGCACACTGTCGTAAAAAATTACGGATTTTGCTTTTTTTAATCGCTTTTTAATCAGAAGACTCTATCGCTTTAACGTTCCGTTTGATATAATAAGGCATCAGGACGAACCGGAGAACGGTAAACGAGAGGAAGACATGGAACACTTTGAAATGATCGAAAAACTGTGCGGCAAGGCGGGCGTCACAAGAGAAGAAGCCGCCGACGCGCTGACGCGCGCGAACTGGGATATGCTCGAAGCCCTCGTGCTTCTCGAGCAGGACGGAAAAATCCCCCCGCTGACCTCGAGCGTCGCGACGGTAACTCCCGCGCGCAGCCGGCAGTCCGCCGGGGAGAAAAGGAGCGCGGCGGACGGCGACGCCTTCATCGAGCGCACCCGGGACCTGCTCGAGAAATCCCTCGCGTATTCCTTCATCGTGCGCCGCCAGGGGAAGGAAGTCCTCTATCTGCCCGTGCTCGTCGGCATCGCGATCGTGCTCGCGTCATTCCGCCTTTCCGCGCTCGCGCTGGTGCTGGGCCTATGCTTCGGCTGCCGGTACAGCGTCGAGAAACGGGCGCAGTAAAGGAGCGACAAAATGAGCCGTATTCTGATTATCGAAGACGAGGATAAGATCGCCCGCTTCATCGAGCTTGAGCTTTCCCACGAGGGGTACGAAACCGCAAAGGCCGCGGATGGACGTTCCGGTCTTGCCGAGGCGGAAAAGGGCGGGTACGACCTCATCATCCTCGACATCATGCTCCCCGAGCTGAACGGGATCGAGGTCCTGCGCCGCCTGCGCAGGGAATCGGACGTCCCGGTGATCCTGCTCACGGCGCGGGACAGCGTGACGGATAAGGTCACAGGGCTCGACATGGGCGCGAACGACTATATCACAAAGCCCTTTGCCATCGAGGAGCTGCTTGCCCGCATCCGGGTCATCCTCCGCAGCAGCGAGGCCCGCTCCGGCCGCGCCGGAGCGAAGGAGGACCTGCTCGAGGCGGGCGGGATCTCGCTGAATCCGGACTCGCACGAGGTGACCTATCAGGGCGAGCCGGTCGAACTCACCAACCGGGAATTCATCCTCCTGCGCATCCTGCTCGAGAACCGCGGCGTCGCCATGACCCGCGAAAAGCTCCTCAGCGAGGCGTGGGGCTACGATTATTACGGCGAAACGAATATCATCGACGTGTACGTCCGCTACATCCGGCAGAAAACCGCGGACGACGTCATCAAAACCATCCGCGGCGTCGGATATATGATCGGTTGATCGGGTGACCGGGTGACCGGATAAGGCAGCCGGGCCCAATCGAACGCGGTCCGCAGAGACGGAGAATAACCGACGGCGGACCGCCGCATTTTGGAGAGTACCGTATGGTGAATACCGCAGAAAACAAAACCGCGCCGAAAGTGAAACGAAAAACCCGCTCCATCGCGAAGCGGCTCAGCGCCGCGCTCGCGTGGCGGGCGTTTTTCCGAGGCCTGTTCCTGAGCATCCTCATCTGCGCCGTCCTGCTTGTCGGGTGGTGCTGCGTCAAGGAGGGCGGCTTCGGCGCGGATACGCACCGGAGCTTTTCGGGAAAACTGAATCTCGCGTCCCCGCGCGAGTTTTTGAAGGCTGCCGCGGAAATGCCCGCGGACGCCCTCCGCCTCGCGAATCATCTGATCCGCGGGGAAGAGGCGGGGTACGGCGAATACTTCCCGTTCAGCGGGGTGAGCTACGTCGTTTCAAACGAGACGGGCAGCCGCTCCTTTCCCGCCGAGCACATCCTCGCACTGCTGTGGTACTGCTTTATTGTTTACAATCTGATCGGTCTCGCCCGGGCGGCGGTCAGTTCCTTTGTCTCGAGCGGGATCATCCGGCGGCATCTCAGACCCCTTGACGACATGGCCAACCTCGCCGAAGAGCTGTCGGACGAAAAGCACACCGTCGGCAGCGCGGAGGTGCGCGGCGAAGCGGGGAAGGAAACGCTCGATCTCAAGGAAGCCATCGGGGAGATCGACGACGTGTCGGACAGCGGCGCGCGCATCGAATTCCGCTCAACGGAGCTGGAAGGGCTCGAGTCCGCGCTCAACAAAATGCTCGACCGCCTGGAAGAGGGCAAGAAAAAGCAGATCCGCTTCGTGGATGACGCCTCCCACGAGCTCCGCACGCCGATCGCGGTGATCCACGGTTACGCGGACATGCTCGACCGGTGGGGCAAGGACGATCCGAAGATCCGCGATGAGGCGATATCCGCGATCAAGACGGAATCGGAGCACATGACGACCCTGATCGATCAGCTCCTTTTCCTCGCGCGGGGAGAAATGGACCGTCACGTGCTTGAAAAACAGCCGGTGAACGCGCAGGCGCTGCTGGACGAAATCATGGTGGAGAGCGAAATGCTCGATACGGCGCACCTGTTCCGGATGCTCTCCGTTCCGGGAGGAGACACCGACGACGACGAGGAAACCACCGCGCGCCTCGATTCGCTCAGGGTGCTTGCCGATCCCGCGATGCTCAAGCAGGCGGTCCGCATTCTCAGGGACAACGCGGTGAAATATACCCCGGCGGGCGGGGAGGTCACGTTCAAGGCGTACGCGAGGGGCGAGAAGGTCTGTTTTGAGGTCGGGGATTCCGGCATCGGCATTCCGAAGGACGAACTTCCGCGCGTATTCGACCGGTTCTACCGCGGCACGAACGCGCGGACGGACAACGCGGGCGGCAGCGGACTCGGACTCTCCATCGCTCAGTGGATCGTCAAGGAGCACGGCGGCTCGATCGAAGCGATCTCCTCCGAGGGCGTCGGAACAAAGATGACGATCGTGCTGGATCAGACCCAGCCCGAAGACGCGCAGCCGTAAAGCGGAACGGCAGCCCCGCCGCAAAAAAACAGGATCCTGCGGTTTTTTGCCGGGATCCTGTTTGTTTTTTTGCCGTGAAGAAAACTGCGCGTTCAGGCGGAAGACGGAGGACGATCCGGAAAAAGCCTTTCGGCATCCGTTCACTTGTTTTCCGCTCTCACGTAAACGCCGTTTTCGAAGTAGCCGGTGTAGGTGCGTCCGCTCGGCCAGAAATAGGTGCCGAACCCGGACAGAAGGTTGTTCTTGAACTCACCCTCGTATTTTTCTCCGTTTGCCCAGGTATATACGCCGCTGCCCGAGCGGACGTCGTCGACGAATTCCCCGTCGTACACGTCCCCGTTCGCCCAGGTGTAAACCCCGGCGCCGTTTTTCAGGCCGTTTTTGTATGTGCCGATGTAAGAGTCCCCGGACGCATAGCGGTATTCTCCCTCGCCGTCCTTCTGGTCGGAGGAGAAGAAGCCTTTATAGACCGACCCGTCCGCAAAGGTATAGATCCCGTAGCCGTCCTTCAGTCCGTCGCGGAACGAGCCTTCGTATATTTCGCCTCCGACGTAGGAGTATTTGCCTTCTCCGGTCATTTTGTCGTGCACGTATTCGCCCTCGTACACGTCGCCGTTCGCGAAGCGCATGACGCCGTAGCCGTTTTTGAGGAGATTGTCGAGAGTTCCGGAGTAGATATCCCCATTGTTGTAGGAAACCTCCTCGCGGTCGAGGTTCACGTCGGCTGAAAGGCCGTTTGAATATCTCAGCCGGCCGCGCAGCGGGGCGCCGTTTTCATCGATCTTGCCGATGAATTTCACATAAAGGTCGTCGGAAACGCGCACCTTAAAATAACGATATCCCGCTTTATAAAAGATGAAGATGGTCAGGGCGACGAGCAGTACGGCGACAAGCAGCACGCTCAGGATGACGACGAAGATATTGGCTTTGCGTTTGTTTTTGCGGGCTTTGCTGATCATTTTTTCCTCCGGGAGGGCTGAATCAATAGAATTTGGACTGAGGCTTGACCTCTGAGACGAAATTGTCGAACATTTTGAGCAGTTCGGGCAGCGCGAAAATGGTGAAGAACGCGACCGCGGTCAGACCGATCGCCGCCAGAATGAAATTGCGGACGGGATGTCCTTCCACCACGTAGCGCGCCTCCGCCGTTGCCCGCGTTTCCTCGGGCAGATAGAAGCGGGCGAGCGTGAAATCCGTTTTCGGCGGGAGGGGATCGCGCAGGAATTTCTCTCTCCAGAATTTGCGCAGTCCGGAGAGCTTTCGGGGCGGGAACTCGCTTTCGTTCGCGCAGAGCACGACTTTGCGCATCGAGCCCCCCGTGGCGAGAAGACGCCGTGCCGCGCGGCTGTTCGCTATGCCGAGCTCGGCAAGGGTTTTCGCCGTGCCCTTCGTCGCCGCGCCGTGGTCGGAGAGGGCCTTGATGACCTTGTGGGAACTGACGCGCATGATGATGGAATACAGCACGCCGAGCAGAATGCCCGCGTAGAGTCCCCACACGATCACGAGAAACGAGGTGCTTCCGCGGTCGAAATTGTTGATGCCGAGACCGGGGTATTGATAGTATCTGTTGAACATACGGACCTCCATCCTTATGGCAGGAGCGGAAAAACGGGCAGAAAATCAGAATTCGTCAAAGAAATCCTCGCCTGCGAGCAGTTTACAGATTGATTCGAGGTCGCGGTTGTCGCGGAATTCGACCTCGAAGGATTTTTTGTTCCGGGAGTATTCGATGCGGCACCGGCGGCCGGTGCGGGAGGTGAAGCGGTCGGCGACGGCGCGCACGTAATCGACGTCGGGAGAGGTTTTGGCAGGCGTTTCCTTCTGCGGGGCGCGGTTGGCCTTGCGCACGGCGTCCTCAAGCTGACGGACGGACCATTCGCCGCCCGCGCAGTCCTTTGCCATCTGGATGATGGCGCCGCGGTCCTTCAGCCCGAGCAGGGCGCGCGCGTGACCGGCGGAAAGCAGACCCGAGCGGAGCATATTCGCCACGCCCTCGGGCGCGTCGAGCAGACGGAGGGAGTTGGCGACCGCGCTGCGGGATTTGCCGAGCGCGGCGGAGACTTCCTCCTGGGTGAGACCGAAGTTGTCCATCATCGCGCGATACGCCATCGCCTCCTCATAGGGATTGAGGTCTTCGCGCTGGAGGTTTTCGATGAGGGCGTATTTCGCGGCGGTTTTGTCGTCCGCCTCGAGGATGATGACGGGGATGGATTCGAGCCCCGCGAGCTTGGACGCGCGGAACCGCCGTTCCCCGGCGATGATTTCGAAGCGGTCGTCCCCTTTTCTGCGCACGAGAATGGGCTGGAGCAGACCGTTTTCGCGGATGGAGTCGGCAAGCTCTCCGAGCGCGTCCGGCGGGAAGGTTTTGCGCGGCTGGTCGGAATTGACGTCGATCCGCGCGATCGGAAGGGTTTTTCTTTCGTTGTCTGTTTTTTCCGTCGGGAGGGAGTTGTCGATGTAAATCGCGTCGAGTCCCCGTCCCAGACCTCTGTTTTTCGGCATGGCAGTCTCCGGTTGATATTGGAATGGAAGAACGGATGGGGTCAGTTCGCGCCCGGAACGAGTCCGATGCGGCCGAGCATTTCCGCGGTCGCCTCCCGGTACGCCTCGCACGCCTTGGAATGCCGGTCGTGGTAGTTGATCGGCTCGCCGAAGCTCGGCGCTTCGGACAGACGCACGGCGCGGGGGATGACCGTCTTGAACAGCTTGTCCCCGTAATGCTTCTTGATCTCGTCGAGCACGCTGCCCGTCAGCGTCAGCCGTCCGTTGTACATGGTGATGAGGATGCCGAGGACACCCAGCGCGGGATTATAGAGTTCCCGGACCTTGCGGATGGACAGCATGAGCTGAATGAGGCCCTCCAGAGCGAAATATTCGCACTGCATGGGGATGAGAACGCCGTCCGCGGCGCACAGGGCGTTGACCGTCAAAAGCGAAAGGGAGGGCGGGCAGTCAATGGCGACGAGATCGAACGCGTCCCCGCATTTTTCAAGGAAGCCGCGCAGTCTTCTTTCGCGGCGGTCGACGTCGAAAAGCTCGAATTCCGCGCCTGCGAGATCAAGGGTGGAGGGCACAACGGAAAGGTTCTTGAAGCGCGTCTGCACGATGCATTCCGACGGTTCGGCGCCGTCGATCAGGGCTTCGTACGCGGATTTGACGATGCTCTTTTTCCGGATGCCGACGCCGCTTGTGGTATTGCCCTGCGGGTCGGAGTCAACCAGAAGCACGCGCAGCCCTTTTTCCGCGGCGCAGCTCGCGATGTTGATGCAGGAGGTCGTTTTCCCGACGCCGCCCTTTTGGTTGGCGAAGGCGATGATGTATGGTTTCGACATGACGCTGCCCTTCCGTTGAACTCGGGGATCCCCGGGGGAAACCCCGTCCGGTCCCATTATATAATACCGGGGGCGGAAAAGTCAACAGATTTTCATGAATGTTTCACGTGAAACATTCGGAAACTTTCCGTGACTATTATACCACGGATTTAGAAGTGTGTCAATACGTATTTTGACAAAAATTGAGCAATGCGGCTGCCGCCGGCGCTGATGGTTCATTCCACCCCCTGTCAGGACGACTTCGGCAGGAGGATGGATATGAGCGTGCCCTCGGCGGTGTCCCGACGGGACGCCTCGACCGCGATGCCGGTTCGGCGCATGACGTCCACGGCACGGTCGATGGAGCCGAAAAACTGCCTGGTGTCCCGCACCAGAAGACGGCGGCGGGCGTCGTCCCCCGCGCCGTTCGCACCTCCCCGGGTGTGCCGCAGTTTTTCGGCGCGGGCTTGGGCGCAGAGCATGGATTCGACGTATTCCTCCGCCTGCGCGACATTCATCCGGCGGGAAATCATGGCGGAGAGGACGGCTTTTCGGTCCTCGCCGTCCTCCAGACGGAGCAGGGCGCGGCAGTGCCGTTCCGTGAGGCCGTTTTCCAGCGCGGCGCGGCGTTCGTCCTCCGTCAGGCGGAGCAGGCGCAGCTTGTTTGCAACATAGGACTGGCTGACCCCGAGGCGGCGGGCGCACTGCTCCTGTGTCATGCCCGTGAGCGAAAGCAGGGAGGAGACCGCGGACGCGCTTTCAAACAGGTTCAGATCCTCGCGGTGCAGGTTTTCGACAATGGCGAGCACCGCCGCGTCCGCGTCGTCGGCTTCCGTGAAAACGCACGGGACGGCGTGCATCCCCGCGCGGACGGCTGCGCGGAGCCGTCTTTCTCCCGCGACGAGAACGCAGGAGGGGGTGGGTTTGCCGGTGTCTGCCGGTGATCCCGCTCCCTCGTCGGCGCGCGCTTCGGCTGTGCGGCGCACGAGAAGCGGCTCGATTACCCCGTGGCGGCGCACGGACTCCGTCAGGCGGCGGAGCGCTTCGTCGTCTTCCCCCGTCCTCGCGCGGTCACGGGGCACGGCGATCTCTCCGACCGGAATTTCCCGCACCACTCGGCTGATTTCGTTGATTTTTCCCCAGAACATGGCTGACTGCCTCCTTTTTTGAATTCCCGTTCAGTATAGCACGGACGGGCGAGAGCTTTCTGTCGCTGTCAGCCGGGGAATCCGGGAGGTTTTTCGCGGCGAAGAGAAAAAATCCCGCCTCGGGACGGGATTTGCGGGATGCGTGTGCGATTCGGGCGCATGCCGTCGGGGAATCGGCGGCGCTGTTATCCGATGGGATGATTCAGGATTTCCGCCCATCGGCGGGGGTAGTTTTTCGGCGTCGGGGCTGTTTTGCGGTACAAAAGCAGCAGCCTCGCGTCGCCGCCGGGCAGGGCATAGCGGAAGACGTCGGGCTCTGTCAAACCGAGGATGAGGGCGGCGGCCTTTGCGCGCGTGATCTCATCCTCGCCGCGCGCTTTGAACGCGGCGAAAATGCCTCCCTTTTTCACAAACGGAGCGCACAGCTCGAGGAGAACGGGCAGATCTGCGACGGCGCGGGCGGTCACGAGATCGTATTTCTCACGCATTTTGCCGCATGCGAGTTCTTCCGCCCGCCCGACAATCCCGGAAACGGAGTTCAGTCCGGCATATGCCGCGCATTCCCGGATATGGGAAATTTTCTTGGCGGTCGAATCCAGTCCCGTGAGACGCCGGTTTTCCGGCAAAACCGCTGCCCAGGGCAGGAGGGGAAACCCGGCTCCGGTGCCAACGTCGAGGATCGTTCGGGCTTCGACGCCGTTTTCCGCGAGAAGAGCGAGGGGGATGAGGGAGTCGAGGACGTGCTTGCGGACGATCTCGCCGGGTTCGAGGATGGCGGTCAGATTGAAGCGGCGAGCGTTGTCCAGCAGACGGTCGCAGATCTTCCACAGCTTTTCGACGGCTTCGCTGCCGGACCAAAGCTCGCGGCGGGCGGCAAGAGCCGGTTCCTCCGCGGCGTCGAGGGCGGCAAGATAGAGACGGGCGAATTCCTCCCGCGCGAGATCGGACATGGCAATACCTCCGAAATCGATTTGCCCCATCATAGCATATTGCGCCGATAAAGTCAAGCGAATTCTCTCCGTTCTCTTGCATTTGCGCGGCGGATATGGTATAATGTACTCTATGTAAGTATGCAATGACGCGGTTTGTTCGTTCAAACCGGTCGACCAGGGAGAAAAATGAAAAAACACAAAAAAACAAAAGATCCGAAAATCGGGATCGTGGGCGGTCAGGCGGTCCTCGAAGGCGTCATGATGAAATCCGGCGATCGCTGCTCGCTTGCGGTCAGAACCCCGGACGGCGGCATAGCCCTCGACAATTCCGTAAGACCGGCTCTGCGGTCCAAATACAAAATCGCGCGCGTGCCCCTTCTGCGCGGGATCATCACCTTCGTCGAGCAGCTCCGGCTTTCGATGAGCATGCTCACAAAATCCGCCGAGATGCAGGACATCGACCTTGACGAGCCGGAAACCAAATTCGAGAAATGGCTCGCGGACAAATTCGGCGACAAGCTCATGACCTTCGTCGCCGGCGTGGGCACCGTGCTCGGACTTGTGCTCGGCATCGGGCTGTTTCTGATGCTCCCGACTTTCGCGGCGAAGGGCATCGACATGCTGAGCGGGGGATTTGTGGGGCGCTATTCCGTCCTGCGTTCCCTGATCGAAGGGCTTATCCGGATCGCGATTTTTGTCGGGTACGTGTGGGGCGTGTCCCTTTTGCCCGATATCCGGCGCACCTACGAATACCACGGTGCGGAGCACAAATCCGTGGCTTGCTTCGAAGCCGGGCTTGACCTTGTGCCGGAAAACGCGCGCGGGTGCACCCGTTTCCATCCCCGCTGCGGCACGAGCTTCATTTTCGTGATGCTCATCATTTCCATCATCGTCAATTCCTTCCTTACCTGGAACAATGTCTGGATCCGCTTCGGACTGAAGCTGCTCATGATCCCGCTCATCGTCGGTGTGGGGTACGAATTCATCCGCTACGCGGGCGGGCACAGCAATATCTTCACGAAGATCGTCTCCGCGCCGGGACTCTGGATGCAGCGCATCACGACCCGGGAGCCGGACGACAGCCAGCTCGAGGTTGCTCTTGCGGCGCTGAAGAACGCCATACCGGTCGAGTTCGGGGGGATCGTCCAGCCTTCCTGCAAGCTTGACGCGCACGGCGGGATCGTGACGGAAAACGAAGAAGAACCTGACGCCGCCGACACGGACGATGCGGAAAAAGAGCCGGAAGAAGGCGCGGACGGGGCTGAAGGCGCGCTCCCGACAGAAGGCGCCGTTGACACAAACGATCCGAATACGGACAGCGCGGAACATGACGCTTGACGTCATAACCCGCACGCTCCGGGATGCGGGGATCGAAGACGCGCGGCAGGAAGCCCTTCTTCTGATCGAGCATTTTGCGAAGGTGTCTCCTGCTTTCGTGCTTGCCTCGAGAGAGAGGGAATACGACGCCCCCGCGCTGCTCGACGCGGTACGCAGGCGCGCGGAGCGGTATCCGCTTCAATACCTGCTCGGCGAGTGGGAGTTCTGCGGGCTGCGCCTCCGGGTGACGCCCGCCTGCCTCATCCCGCGCCCCGACACGGAGATCATTGCCGTCCGCGCCGCGGAGCTTCTGCCTCCGGGGGGACGCTTCCTCGATTTGTGCACGGGCTCCGGCTGCATCGCGGCGGCGGTCCTTGCGCTTGCGGGAGAAAAAAACGTCTCCGGCGCAGCGGTCGATCTCAGCGAAGACGCCGCGGCGCTCGCGCGGGAAAATCTTTCGGCGTTCGGATTCGCCGACCGCTGTCCCGTGATCGTCGGGGACGCCGCGCTTGACCTCTTTCCGCAGGACCGGGAGGGGTTCGACGTGATCGTCTCGAATCCGCCGTATATTGCAGCGGACGAAATGAGGACTCTTGCTCCGGAGCTCGGATACGAGCCGGAAATCGCCCTCACCGACGGCGGGGACGGACTCGCGCTGATCCGCGCCATTCTGACCGGCTGGCGTGGGAAGCTCAAGCCGGGAGGCGTCATGCTGATCGAACACGGATGGAAACAGGGCGGCGAGGTCGAACGGATCGCGCGGGATGCCGGATACCGGTACCGCGGCATCACGGATTACGGCGGAAACCTGCGGGCGGCGGAGCTCTCGCTCTCCGCAGGCGAAACAGCGATTGTTTCACGTGAAACATTTTGACCATAACAGAAAGAAGACAGACATGGTTCGGATACAGATTTACGACACGACCCTGCGTGACGGAGAACAGACGCCCGGCGTGCATTTCGGGGTCCAGCAGAAATACGACATCGCAAAACGGCTCGCGCGAACGGGCGTGGACATCATTGAAGCCGGTTTCCCCGCGTCCTCGCACGGAGACTTCGAAGCCGTCCGGCAGATCGCGGAGGCGTCCGCCCGGGGCAAGCTCGGGGACGCGACCGTTTCCGCCCTCGCGCGGATGCGGAAGGAAGACATCGACGCCGCGGCGGATTCTCTTTCGGAAGCGCGGCGCAGGCGGCTGCATGTCTTCATCGCGACGAGCGATATCCACCTCGAAAACAAGCTGCGCATTACGCGGCAGGAAGCTCTCGACCGCATCCGGGACTCCATCGATTACGCGGTCGGGCTCGGCCGTTTCGACGAAATCGAATTCTCCGCCGAGGACGCGACCCGGACCGACCGGGCCTTTCTGCTCGAGACGGTGCGGCTGGCGGCGCAGCGCGGCGCGAAGATCGTGAATATCCCGGACACGGTGGGCTATACCACACCCGGGGAATTCAAAGAGATCCTGCGCGAGGTCAAAAAGAACCTGCCGGACGACGTGCGGATCAGCGTACACTGCCACAACGACCTCGGAATGGCGGTCGCGAACTCCCTGGCCGCCGCGGAATGCGGGGCAGAGCAGATCGAGTGCACCGTGAACGGGCTCGGCGAGCGGGCGGGCAACGCTGCGATGGAGGAAATCGTCATGGCGCTGAACGTGCGCGCGGACGCGATCCGCAGAGAGGACGGCGAACCGCTCTTCTGCGGCGTGCATACGAAGGAAATCACGGAAACGAGCCGACTGGTCTCCTCCCTGTCCGGCATCCTCGTCGCGCCGAACAAGGCTGTAGTCGGGCAGAACGCTTTCGCGCACGCGAGCGGCATTCACCAGCACGGCGTGATGGCGGCAAGCGGGACCTATGAGATCATGAATCCGGAGGACATCGGGCTGACCGGGCACACCATCGTGCTCGGAAAGCTGAGCGGCAGGCACGCCTTTGCCGACCGGGTCCTGCAGATGGGCTATTCCCTTGACGCGGCGGGGATCGACGCGACTTTCGCCCGCTTCAAGGAGATCGCCGATAAAAAATCCGCCCTGACGGACGACGACGTGCGCGCCATCGTGGGCGAATACCTCGACTCCCTCGAGGGGATGTATTATCTGAATACATTCCAGATCCAGTCCGGCAACCACATCAAAGCGATGGCGCTCGTTTCGCTCTCGGTCAAGAATCCCGCCGATCCGGACGAACCCCAGCGGATCGTGACGGAGGCCGCTCCCGGAGAGGGACCCATCGACGCCGCGTTCAACGCGGTCAACCGCATCGCGGGCGCGGAGGACGCGGAGCTCGTATCCTACGGCATCACGGCGGTGACCGAGGGAACGGACGCGCTAGGCGAGGCAAGAGTGAAGATCCGCGTCGCTTCGACGACTTATACCGGCCGCGGCGTTTCGACCGACGTCATCAAGGCGTCGATCAAGGCGTATCTCGGCGCGATCAATAAATGGAAGAGCATGCAGGAACAGGCGGAAAACAGAGAAGCATGAAAATCGAGATTTTTGACACCACGCTCCGGGACGGCGAGCAGGGCGTCGGCGTTGAGTTTTCCGCCGACGACAAGCGGCGGGTGATTCACGCGCTTGACGCGCTCGGCGTAAACTATATCGAAGCGGGCATGATCACGGACGAAACATCCGCCGCCTTCTTCGATTCGCTTGCCGGGATGCGGCTTGAGAACGCGAAGCTCGCCGTATTCACGCAGACCGCGAAGGTCGGCTCCGCCGCGGAGGACGACAGGCTCCTGAGGCTCGCCGCCGCCGCACCCGTTCCGTGTGCGGTCGTATTCGGCAAGGCGTGGCTCTATCAGGTGACGGACGTTCTCGGCGCGAGCGCGGAGGAAAACCTGCGACTCATCCGGGAGAGTATTTCATACCTTGTTCAGCAGGGCAAGGAGGTCATTTTCGACGCCGAGCATTTCTTCGACGGCTACGCGGACTCCCCGGAGTACGCCATGCAGACGGTCGAGGCGGCGTTTGAGGCGGGCGCGTCCCGCGTTGTGCTCTGCGACACCAACGGCGGCATGCTCCCGGACGTCGTGGGGCTTGTCACCGGAGCGGTGACGGCAGAATTCGACCGGATCGGCATTCACTGCCACAACGATATGGGGATGGCGGAGGCTTGCTCGGTCGCCGCGGTGCTGTCCGGCGCTTCCCAGGTGCAGGGGACGATTTCCGGCATCGGGGAGCGGTGCGGAAACGCGAATCTCAACACCCTCATTCCGGTGCTGCAGTGCAAGCTCGGCTTCGACTGCATCAGGGACCGCATCTCGGTGCTCACGGCGACGGCGCGTGCGGTCAATGACGCGGCAAATCTGTCCTTCGACGAAAGCGAGCCCTTTGTGGGCGGCTATGCGTTCACCCATAAGGCGGGCACCCACATCGACGGGGTCAAAAAGCACCCGCGCTCCTTCGAGCACATCGAACCGGAGGTCGTGGGGAACGCGCGGAACACCGTGATCAGCGGGCTCAGCGGGAGAGCCGCCATTCTTGACAAAATGCGCCTCTGCTTCCCCGACGCTGCATTCTCCAAAGAGGACCCCCGCGTGATCCGGGCGACGGCAATGATCCGCGAGCGGGAAGCGGACGGTTTCGATTACGAGGATGCCGGCGCATCCCTTGCGCTGCTCATGGATGAGGCGATGGAAAAACGGGAGCGGTATTTCCGTCTGCTCGAGCTGAAGGTCCTCGTCGACGAGCGTGACACAGAGGCAAACGCCTCTTCCGCCGCCGCCGTGATCAAGATCGCCGTGGGCGAGCGCGAATATCTCACCGCGGGCGAGGGAAACGGCCCGGTCAACGCGATCGACGAAGCGCTGCGGCGCGCCCTTACCCGGTTCTATCCCGAAATCGCGGATATGCACCTCACGGACTACCGCGTCCGCGTGCTCGATTCCCGCGCGACGGCGTCGTCCGTCCGCGTCGCCATCGAATCCACGGACGGAAAATCCGTCTGGCGCACCGTGGGCGTGTCGTCCGACGTGATCCACGCGAGCTGGCAGGCCCTGCGCGACTCGGTGGAATATATGCTTTCAAGGGCAAAGGAAAACGGATAAATCCAATATTTCAACAAGGTAAACGAAAGGCATTGCGCATGAAAACCGTTCTTATTCTGTTCGGCGGAAAATCCTCGGAATACGAGGTCTCCCTCTCATCGGCGACGGGGGTATATGAGAACATCGACAAGGAAACCTATCGGGTTCTGCTCGCGGGCATCACGAAGGATGGGAGGATGTATCTTTACGAAGGTGATCCGAAGAAAATCCTTGCCGACGAATGGGAACAGGACAAAAAGGCGCCTTTGACCATCGATTTTTCCCGGGGCGAGCTTCTCGTCCTCCGGGAAGGGAATTCGGAATACATCCATGTCGACACCGTCCTGCCGATGATCCATGGCAAATACTGTGAGGACGGAACCATGCAGGGGCTGTTCGCCGTCGCGGGGATCCCCGTCGCGGGCTGCAGCTGTCAGGCGTCCGCGGTCTGCATGGACAAGGCGGTCGCGAAAGAAATCGTTGCGGCGGAAGTCGGAGCGAATCTGGCGAAAGCCGTGGTCGCGCGGGCGCGGGAATGCCGCTCCGACGCGGATATCGAGAGGATCCGGGAACAAGCCGAGCGGGAATTCGGCTATCCCATGTTCGTCAAGCCGTCCCGCGCGGGCTCGTCCGTGGGGGTCAACAAGGTCAAGAACGCCGATGCCTTTGCGCGGGCGCTCCGCAAGGCGTTCGAGGAGGACACGAAGGTCCTTGTCGAGGAAGCCGTCGTCGGCCGCGAGATCGAAGTCGCGGTGCTCGAAGAGGGGGATGAGCTCATCGCGGCGCACCCCGCCGAGATCGACGTGGGTTCGTCGGAGTTTTACGATTACGAGACGAAATACATCAGCGACGCGTCGTCCTATTATCTTCCCGCGAGGCTGACGGAAGAAAAGCAGAACGAGGTCAGGGAAATCGCCGCGAAGATTTTCCGCGCGCTCGACTGCAGGGGATTCGCGCGCGTTGATTTCTTCTGCACCCCGGACGGCCGCTTCGTGTTCAATGAAATCAACACACTGCCGGGCTTCACGCCGATCTCCATGTTCCCGAAAATGATGATGAACGAAGGGATTACCTACTCGGGACTCATCGACCGTCTCATCGCGGGGGCGCTGTGAGCCGCAAATCTGTCCGAACTTGTTTCACGTGAAACATTTGCATAAGGCAAAGGATAACGAAAGGGGAAACACCATGTCCATTCTGATCAAAGCCGTCTCCTCTCTTGAAAAATGCTTCATGGACGAGGACATCGCGGCAAAACGGGAGATTGCCCGCGGCGAAGCTCTGCTCGGGGAGGAATTCGCGTTTGAGGTCGCCTACGTTTCGGACGATCCCGCGCATTTTCCGCGCAAGACGCTGCGGCTGAGCGTCGTCTCTCCGCTCAAAGATTATATCACCGTGCGCCAGATCGAGCCCGTGCCGGTGCGGTATCCCGCCGCCCCGGGATCGGACGACAACTATCTGCGCAAGACTCCCGGTCTCTACCCCGACCTGCTCGCGCCCCTGAATCCGCGCGGGGAGGTGTTTGTGACCTGCGGTCAGCTGAAAGCTCTTTGGGTCACCGTGAAAGTGCCCGAGGATGCCGAAGCGGGCGATTACCCCGTCGCGATCCGCCTTGAAGCGGAAGAGGCCAGCTTCTCCGCGGAAATCACGCTCCATGTCATCGGCGTCCGCATTCCGAAGCAGAAGATGATCGTGACCGAGTGGTTCCACACGGACTGCATCGCCAATTACTACGATCTTGAGACCTTCTCCCCGAAGCATTGCGAGTACATCGGCAAGTTCATGCGCGCCGCGGTCGACAACGGCATCAATGCCATCCTTACCCCTGTTTTCACTCCGCCGCTCGATACCGCGGTCGGCGGCGAAAGAAGGACCACCCAGCTTGTCGACGTGACAAAAACGGAGGACGGCTGGGAATTCGGCTTCTCGAAACTCGAGCAGTGGGTCCACCTGGCCCTCGCTGTCGGCGTTGAGTATTTTGAAATCTCTCACTTCTACACCCAGTGGGGCGCAAAGCACGCGCCGAAGATCATGGGATGGGACGAGGGTGTTTACCGCCGTCTCTTCGGATGGGAGACCGACGCCACGTCGGACGAGTACCGCGGCTTCCTGCGCGCGTTCATACCGGCGCTGCTTTCCAAGATGAAGGAGCTCGGCGTCGAGGACCGTTGCCTCTTCCACATCTCGGACGAGCCCTCGCTCGATGCGATCGAGTCCTACAGCGCGGCGCGTGAGCAGATCGCCGATCTTCTTGAGGGACACCGCGTGATGGACGCGCTTTCGAATTTCGATTTTTACCGGACGGGCGCATGCCAGAACCCCATTCCGTCGAACAACCATATCGAACCCTTCCTGGAGGCGGGGGTTCCCGATCTCTGGACCTATTACTGCTGCGGACAGCATACCAACGTCTCGAACCGCTTTCTCGCCATGCCCATGCAGCGCACCCGCGTCATCGGCACGCAGTTCTGGAAATACAAAATCACCGGGTTCCTCCAGTGGGGCTTCAATTTCTATAATTCCCAGCATTCCGTTCGCTGCATCGACCCGTACCTTGTTACGGACGGCGATTACTGGGTCCCCGCAGGTGACTGCTTCGCCGTTTATCCCGGGCCGCACGGCGAGCCCTATGAAACGCTCCACATGAAGGCGTTCACCATGGCGCTGCAGGATCGTCGGGTCATGGATCTCGCCGAGGAGCTTGCCGGACGGGACGCGGTGCTCGAGGTGCTCGAAAGAGAAGGGGAGATTACCTTCTCGAAGTATCCTCACGGCGCGGAGTGGCTCGAAAGCGTTCGCGCGGGCGTCAATGCTCTGATCGAAAAGAATATCTGATATCCCCTTCGGCTTCGCGATGCCGCCGCGGTTTTTCCGGGATAACCGGAGAGACCCGGCGGCTTTTTTGTCGGCCGGAGCGAATTTTTTGCGGGAAAACCGCGGCGGATGCGTCAAACCCCTTGATTTTTGCGATTCGGGTGTGCTATAATACTGATACGGTTAAAATGCGTGATTTGTCCGCTCCCGCTCGATGCGCGGAGGGACACAGAATAGAAGGGACGGTATGATTTGAAAAACAAACTGATCGCCGTGATCGCGGCAGTTCTGTGCCTGATTCCGACCGCGGTCGCCTTTGCCAGTTACCGCAATACGCTGAACGCGCCCGTGGACGTATCAAATGCCGAGGCGATTTCCGTTGTCGACCTGACGGGCAAGGAGTTTTCCTTCACCAAGGAGGCGGACGGAAAAACCGCCGAGGAGCTGATCCGGTATTTTCTCGACATGAAGGAGCGCGCCCAGCCGATTTCGACTCTCCCCGAGTCCCTGAACGGAGAACAGTTCTTCAAGGTCACGATCTCCGCGGCGGTAAAGACGCTTCCGTTTGAATGTTATTTTTCAACCAATCCCGCTACTTGTTACTTTGTGGCGGACGACGGCACGCCCTATAAGATCGGAGAAGAGGACGCCGCGGAATTCATTCAGACGAAATACGCCGAATGCCTGTATAAGGAAGCGGCGATGCCGATCCTGACTCTTTCCGGATCCGCGGAAGTGACGCCGGATCAGGCTACATGGCGCTATAAGAATTACACGGGCGGTTATGTCGATTCCGATTCCATTGCGGCTTATCAGAACGACGAAAGCTACGATATCGAAGGCGGGCTGGATCTTTCCTTCGATTTGAACCCCGATTTCTGTTCCGTTCTCGTGAAGGACACCGCTGACAGCGTCCTGTTCGACGGCATGAACGAGAATCTTTCGGAATTCACCATCGACAAAACCCGGCAGATCATCGTCGAGGTTACCGCGAAGTGGTACGAGGATCCCTCCCGTTCCTTCTACGGCGAGCTGTTCTACCGCTTTACGACGGTGGTCACCGCTCCCGCCGAATTCTACAAGGGCATGGACAGCGTGAACGCGGGCAAATTCGTCGCGATCACGGCGCTCAACGTTACCAAGCCGTCCGCCATCACCATGACGACGGACATGCCGGGTGCGATCGCCCCCGTGTTCTACTCCGAAACCTCCACCATTGCCGTCGGTCTGCTTCCGATCGACGTTGAAACGCCGACCGGGGACTACACCCTCACGTTCGCGTATGGCGGCACCATCGCGCATGTGATGCTGCACGTTGAGAACGTCGGCTTCGGGACCTCGTACTATTCGGTGCCCGATTCCGTGCTTGCGGCCGCGCGCTCCCAGTCCGCGCTGCTCCAGTTTGAGGGCGCGATGAAGGAGATCATGGCGACGGGCGAAAACGGACGGTATTTCTCGGGCTACTTCCTCAAAGGGGTGACCGATGACGCTCAGCTTCTGCGCGGATTCGGCCGTCCGATCCACGTCAACGGCTCGGAAAGCCCGACCTACCGCAACAACGGCGTCGATTACGCGGCGGAGCCGGGTCAGCCGGTCGTGGCGTGCAACAGCGGCAAGGTCGTTTATGTGGGCGAGCTCGACTACACCGGCAAGGTCATCGTGATCGAACACGGATTCGGACTGAAGACGTGGTACTATAACCTCGGCGGGACGTCCGTGAGCGTAGGCGACTCGGTCGAAAAGGGGCAGGGCATCGGCGCCACCGGACAGACCGGCTTCACCGGACAGAGCGGCGCGCACATTGCCATGTCCGTCGGCTCGACCTTCGTTTCCCCGTACGACACATGGGCGGACAGCCCGGTCGCGGGCAAGGTCCTCATCGCGAAGATCGACGAGTAAGATCAACCAAAAACTATCGGAAACCGCACGGGAAACAGACGTCTCACGTGCGGTTTCTTCCATCGGGGGAGGCTATGCTGCATTTTGTCATCGGACGTTCCGGCAGCGGCAAGACGCGCAGGATCCGGGAGGAAATCGAAAAAGAAATACGCGGGGGCGGCAGGGATGTGCTTGTGCTCGTCCCGGAGCAGCAGACGGTCGCGTGGGAAACGCGCATGGCGGCTGTTCTTCCGCCGTCTGCAAATCTGCGCATGGAGATCACCAATTTCACGCGGCTCGCGAACGCGGTGTTCCGGGAATACGGCGGACTTGCGGATGAGCTCATCGACGAGGGCAGCCGCGCCCTGCTCGTCTGGCGTGCCATGCTTTCCGTCTGGGATGAGCTGGAGGTATATCGCGCCGGGGACGGAGCGAACGCCGGAGCGAACGCGGGCACGGGCAGGGAGGATCGCAGCCTGCCCCGTCTGAT
Organism: Clostridia bacterium; assembly: GCA_017540175.1. Lineage (GTDB taxonomy): Bacteria > Bacillota > Clostridia > Oscillospirales > CAG-272 > UMGS1696. The sequence goes on from JAFYBN010000005.1 coordinate 54,113, forward strand.
GCGCGCCATCGACGATCTGAAAGCCGCGGGGATCACCCCGCAGCGCGCGGAAGAAGCTCTTGACGAGCTCCTGCGCCGGGACACGGACGGGGAGCGGGAAGAGCCCGATCCGGGAAACGGGCGTGGCAGCCGCGGCGGCCTCGCGTCCCGCCTGCACGACGCGGTTCTTGTGTACGCCGCGTATGAAGAGCTTCTTCATCGGGATCGCGTCGACCGCGCCGATCTGCTTTCGAGTCTCGAAAAAAACCTGCGCACGCACCCGTATTTCCGCGGAAAAGCGGTTTTTATCGATTCCTTCTTCTCTCTCACCGCGCCCGAGGAGCGCATTCTGCGCCATGTTTTCGCGCAGGCGGACGAGGTGTGGGTCAGCTTTGCCTGCCCGGCAGACGGCGGAGAAGATGAAGAGCCGGGCGCGCCGGAAATGCAGTTCGGCGAGGTCAGAACCTTCCTCAAATCGGCAAACCGGCTTGCCGCGCGGGAGAACAAGCCCGTCGAGCGCGTCATGCTCCGGGAAAATCGCCGGCATCCGGAGGGATCGGTCCTTGCCTGCGTCGAAAGAGATTTGTACCGCTTCGGCGTGGACATGAAAGGGGAATTTGTTTCACGTGAAACATCCGCGGAGGTGATACGCTGTGCCGACCGCTACGACGAAGCAGAAGCGTGCGCGTCCATGATCGACCGCCTGCTCCGCGAAGGATACGCCTGCCGGGAAATCGCCGTCGTTGCCCGCGATATGAGCACAAGGGAGGGCATTCTCGACGCCGTCCTGCGCGCGCACGGGATCCCGTGCTTCCTTTCCGAATCCTCGGCGCTCTCCCATTCGCCGGCCGTGCGCCTGATGCTCGCGGCGCTTTCCGTCGGAGCGGGCGGGTGGCAGCGGCGGGACATCGTCCGGCTGCTCAAGACCGGACTTACGCCCCCCACGCCCGCGGATTCGCCGCTTGCCGATCTCTCCGACGACGCTTTTGAAAGCTATATCGCCGTCTGGAACATCCGAGGCAGGCGCATGTTTGCCGCACCGGACGGGCCCGCAGGCGGGTGGACCATGAACCCGGCGGGTTATCAGCCGGAAATCACCGGGCAGGGGCGCGTCCTGCTCGATGCCGCGAACGAAGCCCGGGCAAGGATCATCCCGCCGCTCGAACGGCTTCTCGCCGTATTCGACGCGGGCCCGGCTCCCGTGCACGATATCGCCGAGCGGCTCGTCCTGTTCGCCGAGGAATACGAGGTGGAAAAAGGACTCTCCCGCCTTGCGGATACATACCGGCGGATCGGAATGCCGCGGGAGGCGATGCGCGCGGAACAGAGCTGGGGGGCGGTCTGCGGGATCCTCGACAAAATGGTGTCCGTCCTCGGAGACACCGCTCTTGATCCCGGACGCTTTTCCGGTCTGTTTTCCCGTGTCGCCGCCGCGCTTGACGTCGGCACCATTCCCACCGCCATGGACGAGGTCGTCCTCGGCAGCGCCTCCGGGGTGCGATATGACGAAGCAAAATGCGTCCTCATGCTCGGGACGGTCGACGGGGAGTTTCCGGCCGCGGTCACGGGGGAGAGCTCGTTCTTCGACGATCGGGATATGATGACGCTCGAATCCGTCGGTCTTGTGCTGAGATCTCCCGACTCCGCCATGCAGAACGCCCGTGAGGCCTTCATGTTCTACCGAACCGCCGCGTCCGCGAGCGAAAAGCTCTTTCTCTTCGCGCCGACCGGGGAGGGCAAATCGCTTTCCTCCGCGGCGGAGAGGATCGGCAGACTCGCCCCGAACCGGAGTTATGGGGAAATGCCGCTTTCCGAAATCGTATATCATAAAGAAACCGCGGAATATCTGCTCGCGCGCCGCACGGCTCCGCGCGAACGGGATCTGCTCCTGCGGCTGGCAGGGGATCGCGCCTCGGATACCCGCGTGTCCCTGACCGCCGGAGGCGACCGCATCGCGGAGAGCATGCGGGAGAGCGGTCCCGATATGCGGCTTTCCCAGTCCCGCATCGAAACCTTCCTGAAGTGTCCCTTCCGGTACGCGTGCCAGTACCGCGTCCGGCTCGCCGAGGAGCCGCGTGCCGAGATCACGCCCGCGGATGTGGGCAATTTCGTGCATTGCATCCTCGAGCGCTTCTTTTCCGAAATCCCCCCGGAACGCCTTCCCGTCCCGGACGACGAACTGCGGCGGACGGCGGACGGCATCATCGAGGAATACGTCGCCGGACTCGCGCGGGCGACCGGCGGCGGGCTTCTGCGCGGGGGCTCGGACGGCAGACTGCGCTGGCTCTTCCTCCGTCTCAGCCGCCATGTCACGGTGTTCCTGCGCGCCGTTTCCGACGAACTTGCCCAGAGCGGATTCAAACCCGCCGCGTTCGAGCTGCCCATCGGCATCGAGCAGAAGGGGAAAACCAGCGTCAAGCCCATCCGGATCCCCCTGCCGGACGGCGCCGAGGTGAGCCTTGACGGGATTGCCGACCGCGTGGACGTCTGGAACGCCCCGGACGGGAAGCAGTACATCCGCGTCGTGGATTACAAGACCGGTGAAAAATCCTTCTCCATGGACCGCGTCGCGCGGGGGCTGGACATACAGACACTGCTCTATTTGTTCTCCGTCTGGAAAAACGGTCTGCCCGACGGGGATGAAGAACGGGAGCGCGTTCCCGCCGGAGCCGTATATCTGTCACTCAGACCCGCGCCGGTCGTTTCCGAAAAGATGCTCACCGCCGAAGAAGCCGAACGGGAGGCGGAAGAAAAAATCGAGCGTGTCGGCGTGTATCTCGCGGATGGAGACGCTCTTTCCGCCATGGACAGCGCGCTCGACGGCCGCTTCGTGCCCGTGAAGGCGAAAGAAGACGGCTATGCCGGTCTGGGCAAAACAGCGCTCTTGACCCTCGACGAATTCGGCGGTCTGTACGAGCAGATCGAAGAGGTCGTCGGGCGGATCGCGCGGGAAATGCGCTCCGGCGCCGCGGAGGCAAGACCGAGACGAACGGACGGAAATGATCCGTGTAAGTGGTGCGCCGCGAAATACGTATGCCGAAGCGCCGAAAGAGAAGGATCCGATTGACAAAAATTCCTGACCGAAGCGCGGCGAACGGCCTCGGGTCAGACTGTAAAGCCGTAAAGCCGTAAAGCCGCAAAACCGTAATACCGCGAAATACTGACAGAACGCCGCTCCCGCCGCCGGATCCATCGGCCGGAAGCCGGCATCCGAAATACAAGCGAGGTCATTCATGCCCACCATTCAGTATACGCCCGCACAGCGCGCCGCCGTGGATTTTTCCGGCGGAAATCTTCTCCTTTCTGCGGCGGCGGGGAGCGGAAAAACCGCCGCCCTGACCGGCAGGATCTGCCGTTTGATCGCGGACGGAGAAGCCGGGATCGGGGACATGCTCATTGTCACCTATACGCGGGCGGCCGCCGCCGAGATGCGCGCGAGGATCGAAAAACGCCTCGGAGACATGATCGAAGAGGCGAGGAGCGCCGGCGATCCCCTCCTGCTCTCCCGCGCCTCCCGCGCCGTGTGCGAACTCCCCGGTGCGAAAATCTCCACCATTCACTCCTTTCTGTATCAGTCCCTCCGCCCCTATCTGCCCGCGCTCGGGCACTCGCCCGACGCGCGGATCCTCGACGAGAAAACCGTCGAGGGCATCCGCGCCGAGATTATGCGCGATACGGTGGACGACGCCTTCCGCGGCGACAGCGGACCGGGTCCGGGGGAAGAGAAGACGGTGCCGTTTGAGGCGCTTGCCGACGTGGTCGGACAGACGCGAAACGCGGAGGCGCTGGACGAAGAACTGCTGCGGCTTGACAAACGTCTCCGCGCGACGGTCGGAACCGGTGTGAACGGCTCCGACGCTGCCGCGGACGCGCTGAACCGCTTTGCCGACCTTCTCGACGGCGTTCGCGAGGAGGATTTCCTTTCCTCCCCCTACGGCGCGGAGATTCGGGCGCGCGTCGCCGATTTTGCGGCGCATTACGCGCGTGTTTTCCGTGGTTTTGCCGACGAGTACGCGAGTTTTGAGGAGGTCGTCAAAAAATACGGCGCGATTCTCGGCGACCATACTGCGTGGGCGGAGAGGACCGAAGCGCTGGCGCGCGCGCCAGAGACTACATTTGACGAGCTGAAAGCCGCCTTCTCGGGTCTGCAGTTCGACCGTCTGCCCTCGCGTACCAAAGCGATTCCGACCGAGGCGGCCGATGCGCTCAAATTCTTCCGGGAGGAGATGAAGAAGAACGCGAAGAACATCATGCGGGACTGTTTTTCGTCCGACGCGGCGGAAGCGGTCCGGGGCGCGCGGACGACGGCGGCCGTGCTGCGGCGGCTCGCTCTCGTGCTCGCGGATTTTTCCGCCCGTCTGGACCGCAGAAAACGCGAAATGGCGGCGCTCGATTACGGCGATCTCGAGACCTGCGCCCTGCGGCTTCTCATCGACGAAAACGGGAAACGCTCGAGGGCCGCGGAGGAGATCGGCGGAGCGTTCCGCTATATCTTCATCGACGAGTATCAGGACACGAACGAGGTGCAGGACGCCGTTTTCCGCGCGATCGCCCCGACGGCCGCCCGCTTCATGGTCGGGGACATCAAGCAGTCCATTTACCGTTTCCGCGGAGCCGATCCGGGCGTATTTTCGCGGTACCGCGCGCGCTGGTGCTCGATCTCCCCTGAGGAAAGCGGCGCCGTCCCCGCCAAAACGGGCGACGAAGGGTACTCCCTCTTCATGAGCGAGAATTTCCGCTCCGCCTCTCCCGTGGTCGATCTTGTGAACGCCGTATCAAACTATTGCCTGCCGTTCGGCGGGATCCCCTTCGGGGAGGAGGACCTTCTCATCCACGCGAAAAACGACGGGGAAAAGACTCCGCCGGACGCGGAAATCGTCCTGATCGAAAAAAAGCGGCATAAGAGCGGCGGCGAAGAGGGCGAGGAGGATGAGAGCTCCGGCGATCCCGAGATCGAATACGTCGCCGATCGCGCCGCTTCCCTGATCGGGCGGTACGATTACAAGGGCGAGAAGATCGTGAAGCCCTCGGACGTGGCGATCCTGCTCCGTTCCAACCGCAGCGCGCCTCTTTACCGGGACGCGCTTGAAAAGCGCGGGATCCCGGCGACCGTGAAGATCAGCCGTCCCCTCGGCTCGTACCCGTCCGTGATGCTCCTTGTCTGCCTGCTGAATTTCGCGGACAATCCCCTGCGCGACGCGTACGCGGCGGGAGCGCTGCGCTCCCCGGTGTTTTCCGTGGACGTCGGCGGGCTCATCGCGATCCGGCAGGCGGCGGGGGAAATGCCCCTGTACGTCGGCGTGCGCGCGCTTGCCGATTCGGCGGAGGAGAGTCCGCTGGTTTGTGCCTGTCGCCGGGTGCGGGACTGGATCGGCGCGCAGAAGACCGTTTCCCGCGGACTGCGCGCGGACGAGTATATCGAATATCTTCTCAGAGATCTCGACTTCTTTTCGATGGACGGCATCCGGGAAAACGGCGCGGAGCGCGACGCCGTCAATCGCTTCTGCACCCTCGCGAAGGACTACGAAAACGGCGTGGGCGGGCGTTCCGGCGGCATCTCGGGCTTCCTCGAGGGGCTGCGCGAGCTGCTCGACGCGGCGGAGGAGGCGGGAGGAGGCGGGAAAGCGAAAACGGAAGCGGTTTCGATCCTGTCCATCCATGCGTCCAAGGGGCTTCAATTCCCCGTCTGCTTCGTTTCGGAATGCGCGAAACGGAGGAATTCGGACGACGAAAAGCGCACCGTGCTCTATGACCGCGAGCTCGGGCTCGGCATGACCCTCCCCGATCCCGGCGGGCTGGCGCGCTGCGATACGCTCATCCGGCGCACGGTTGCCATGAAGACCGCACGGGAATCCGTGAACGAGGAAATGCGCATGCTCTACGTGGCGCTGACGCGCGCGGGGGATCATCTCATTGTGACCGCGAAACGCGAAAAGCCGGACGACTTTTTAAAGGAATCTGAGCGGCAGGCGGCGTACGCGGACGGCTGGCGGGTGCACGGGGCGGGGGATTACATCACCTGGATTCTTGAGGCGCTTGCCGCCCATCCCATCCGGAGCGCAAGAGTTTCCGTGGTGTACGCAAACGGGGAGCGGGAGGAGGACGCACCGCCGGACGTGCCGTCGTCCGAGCCGTCCGGCTCCGGCGGCTTCGATGGCTCAGCCGGCGCTCGCGAGACCGCGCCCGTTCCCGTTACGGCATCGGACAAGGACGAGGAAGCGGATGCGGCGGCGGATTACGAAGCCCGCTTCGCGTTCCGCTACGGGGAGGACGGTCTCGGGCGCATTCCGTCCAAGCTCACGGTGTCGCGCCTGTACCCCGAGATCCTCGACGGGGAAGGCGGGGGCCTGACGCCGTCCCTCGACACGCCGCCCGATCCGACCGGCGGCGCGGTGCTGCCCTCCGATTTGAACGGCGGTGCGGCGCTGCCCTCCGATTTGAACGGGGAGGCAGATGCGCCCCATCCGGCAGTTTTAGAGGCAGGCGGCATGGACGGTCCCGGAGGCGGACCGGACGCTGCGGAGAAGACGGGCACGGAGCCTCCCGCGCCGCGGCGTCCCGCCTTTATGACGGGCGGGAAACAGGCGACAGCGGCGGACCGGGGCAGCGCGACGCACGTCTTTTTGCAGTTTGTGAATTATGAAAAGCTCCGGGAAAACGGCGTCCGCGCGGAAATCGACCGGCTGCGCCGCGAACGGTATCTGTCGGATTCCATGGCGGAGCTGATCTATGTGCGGCAGATCGAGCGCTTCCGCGAAAGCGCCCTTCTGGACGCGCTGCTGCGCTCGCCGATGGTGAAGCGGGAATTCCGGTTCAACGTCCTGCTTCCCGCCGAGCGGTTCACCGCCGATCCCGCGCTCGCGGAAAAGCTGCGCGCGAAGGGTGTGCGGATCACGGTTCAGGGCGTGGTGGACTGCGTGTACCGCGATCCCGACACGAACCGGCTCGTCCTTGTCGACTACAAGACGGACGCGCTCAGCGCGGAGGAGTTCCGCAATGCGGAAAAGGCGGAAGAAAAGCTCATCCGGAGGCACCGCGATCAGCTCCGGTATTACCGGGAAATCTGCGCGGACATGTTCGGCGAGCCGATGGAGAAGACCGTGATCTATTCCACCGTGCTGGGACGGTGCGTGGAGATCCCGCGGGAGTGATACGCATCTAAACCTAAAGGGGGAACGCGGCTTCTTTGAAAAGAAGCCTGGCAAGAAACTTTCATGGATAAAGTTCTTTGCTAGGCTTTCTTACCAAGAAAGCCGCGTTCCCCTTTCGGTTGAGATCAGTCCTCGTCCGCGCGGTACCGGAAAGCGCGGAACTGCGCGGTCCCGCCCGGTCGGCGCGTCGAATAGCAGCAAAGCGCGGCGCGGACGCCCGTGAAGTGGTCGAGGCGGTAGAAGAGCCGGTGCGCGCCGCCGAGCGCGACCCATTCCCCGTCCTTTTCGCAATAGAACGAGACCGTGTCCCGCAGCTCGCGGAAATCGAAGACCGCGCGGAAGCGGACCGAGGGGAGCGCGAGCGGGATCCGGGCGCGTTCGAAGGTGCCCTCGTCGGTCTTTTCGCGCATGACGGCGAAGAAGGAGTCCCCTTCCCGCGTGAGCGCCGCCTCCGCCCAAAGGCCCTGCAGGGCGGCAAGCCCGGCAAAATCCCCGTCGTTCAGTTTCGCGCCGCAGACCGTGACCTCCGCCTCACAGCCGGGATCGAAGGTGCGCTGGGTGAGGGTGTTTTTCGCTGTCGTTACGTCCTGCGCGACACGGTCGGTCGTGAGGGAGAGCGTTTCCTTTTCGCGGCGGACGAGGGAGAGCTCGGGCTCGTGGTTCCATTCCCATTCGGGGGCGGTGAAATCACCGCTCGCGCAGAGCGGGCGGTAAACATGACCGGGGCAAAGGTCCTTCGGGGCGCACGGCGTCCCCGGCGCGAGAAAGCGCGGAGTATCCCCGTCCCAGACCACGGGGACGAGAACGGGCATGCGGCCCGCCGCGCCGTGATCCTGGAACAGCACGGCGTACCATTCGCCGTCGGGGGTGTCGACCAGCCCGCCCTGCGCGACGCCCTGACGGAAGAAGTCCATGTCGTCCTCGAGCACATCGCCGCCCGTCCACGGCCCCTCGGGGGAATCCGCAGAAAACACCGCCTGAGTGCGCATATGCCCGGCGGGCCAATGGATGAGGCAGAGAACATACCGCCCGCGGATTTTGTACAGGTGGGAGCCCTCATAGCCGAGCCCGCGCTGCTCGTCCCGCAGGATGATCCGGTCGAGTCCTCCCTCCTTCGGTCCGGAGAGATCGGGCTCGAGTTCGGTCAGGCGGATGTTCCGGTTTCCGGAGGCGGCATAGACGCGCCCGTCGTCGTCGAAGAGCAGGGAGGCGTCGTGGTAAAAGCCGCGGACGGCATGGCGGGTCCAGGGTCCTTCGACGGCGGGGGCGGTGAAATAATACGTCCGGTGCGTGTCGTTCGCGACGAAAAAGACGTGGAACAGCCCGCCGTGGTACCGCAGCGACGCCGCCCACATGCCTTTTGAGTAAATCGAGCCGTCGTCGAGCTTCTGCGCGGGGGTGCCGTCGAGGGTGTCGAACACGTGTCCCGCGGTTTCCCAGTGAACGAGATCGTGGGACCTGAGGATCACGCCGCCCGGGAAAAAGTGCATGGTGGTGCTGATCATGTAGTAGACGGAACCGACGCGGATGACGTCGACATCCGGGTAATCCGCGCGGATGAGGGGATGCTTCGGCATAACGGTGTCCTCCTTCTGGGGTCAGGAGCCGGATTCGGCGGGGCGGAATGTGAAAGAATTGTTAAAAATGTCCGATCGAAAGGGGGGAAAATCCGCAAACGTCCGCCCGTTTCTTGACAGAGCGGCGTCCTGAGAGTATAATATAATAATAAAACAAAAAGCGGCAAAAATCAACCTGTCGGAGATGGTCGATATGAAAAAAGTTTTTGTGCTCGTTCTCGCGGTTTTGGCGCTTGCCGGGCTGACGGCATGCGGATCCAAATCCGGCCGGTCCGGGACGGATGCCGAACTGATCGGCGTCTTTGTCACCGCCGAGCCGGAGATGCCGGAGGGGAAAGAGTACCGCATCGGAGATCGGCTTGATCTGACCGGACTCGAACTGACTGCCGTCTATGCCGACGGCAGGCGGGAAACGCTTTCGAACGACGACATTGTCGTCGACGAGCCGGACACGTTCAAAACGGCGGGAAGAAAAAGGATCACCGTCACACCTAAGGAAGAGATCTTGGCCGAAGGCGGACGCAAAACGGCATACTTTTTCGTGGACGTCGTGTCAGACAAAGGGATCATAAGCGCCGGGATTACGCGGCAACCCGAAAAAATGGAGTATTTCGCGGGAGAGAAGCTGGACCTCAAGGGCATTGAGGTCACTGTGACCCGCAAACAAGACGACGGGAAAGCGGTCACAGAGGTCTTCCGCGAGGATGCCTTCTCAGACATCGGGGACGTCTTTATTCCCGCTCCCGCGGAGCCAGATCGGACCGAATCCATGACGGTTTCCCTAATGATCGAGGACTATGAGCTCCCGTTTACGGTGACGGTACTTAACCCGGATAATCCGGAGAATCCGAACGAGACGGTCACGCCGGTCACCCCGGCAGACGAGGAGCAGAACAAGCAGAACAGCGGACCTTCCGTAACAAGCATTGAAGTCAACCCCGGCAGTTTGGAGAAGACGAAGTATTTTGTCGGCGACAAATTCGACAAGACAGGGCTGACGCTGACCGCCTCCATGAGCGACGACACGAAGCAGACGATCACGGAAACGAGCGCGTTTTCCTGCACGGTCGGCGAGAGCGATTCCGACGTATTCGGCAAGGCGGGCAAAGAGATCAGGGTCAAAATCAGCTACACGGACCCGCGGTCGGGTGAGACCCTGAACACAGCGCTGAACGTGACGGTCAAGGAAAAGCTTACGTCCGTCAAGGTCAAACCGACCGACGGCGCGAAGGCCGAATACCGTCCGAACGACCCGTTCGACGAAACCGGATTCCTCTTGACCCTTCACTACGACGACGGCTCGACAAAGGGCCGGGATGTGGATACTTCCGAAGGTCTTACGTTCGAGTCTGAGTCGTTCGCCACGGAGGGGAAGAAGACCGTCAAGGTCTTCTACACGGACCCGGACACGCAGGAAAAATTCACTGCGGAACTCACGGTGACCGTCACGAAAGCGAAGCTGACGGGGATCACGGTCAAAAACGAACCGAGAAAGACGAAGTATAAAGTCGGTGAGAAATTCGACAAGACGGGGCTGACGCTGACCGCGGCCTACGACGACGGCAGAGAGGAAACCGTTGCCGCCGACGCCGCCATCGCCTGCACGGTCGAGGGCACCGCTTCCGATGCGTTCACCAAAGCGGGCGACCGGATCAATGTCACCGTAAAATACAACGACAAGACGACATCGGTCACGGTGCATGTGATCGAGCTGGCGAGAATAGAGGTCGATTCCGACAGCGTGAAGAAGGAATATTTCGTCGGCGAAAAATTCGACAAAACGGGGCTCACGCTGACCGCCTTCTACAGCGACGATAAGACTTATGAGACGATCACGGACACCGGGGAATTTACCTGTACGCCCGAACAGTTCGACAAGGCGGGAACGCAAACAATCACCGTCACATACAAGGAAGGCTCGGTCGAGAAAATAGCCTATTTCGAGGTGACCGTGCTCAAGCTGACAGGGATCAAGGTCAAGAATCAGCCGAAGAAGACGGAGTATTTCGTCGGCGAGGAGTTTGACCCAGCGGGACTGACGCTGACCGCGACCTACGACGACGGCACGACGAACGGTACGACAAAGGAGGTCACGGAAGGGTTTATCTGCACGCCTGACCCGTTTACCTTGGCGGGGGAGAAAACAGTCACGGTCGAATACACGGACAAGAACCAGACGACGACCGTGGAAACGACCTTCACTGTGACCGTGAAGGAGAACTCCGTGCTGACGGGGATCACCGTCAACGCCGACAACGTGACGAAGGAGTATTTCGTCGGCGAAGCCTTCAATCCGGCAGGTCTTGTCGTGACCGCGACCTACAACTACGGAGAACCGAAGACGATCGAGCCTACGGCCGCGGACACGAAAGGCATCACGTGGGATCCCGCGACCTTTGCTGCGAAGGGTGATTGGATTCCGGTCACAATCAGCTATACCGAAGGCACAACGACCGTGAAAGCGGAGCCGATTTATGTGACCGTCAACGCGCAGCTGACGGGGATCGAGGTCAAGGACGAGCCGGAGACAACGGAGTATTTCGTCGGTCAGTCCTTCGACCCGACCGGACTGACGCTGACCGCGACCTACAGCGACGGGAATACGGAAACGATCACGGAGGGCTTCGCCTGCACGGTTGAAGACACCGATTCCGATGTGTTCGACAAGGCGGGGAACGCCGCCCAAGTCAAAGTGACTTACGGTGGAAAAGAAACATCGGTTGCGGTGAAGGCGTTCGAACTGATTGAAATCACGGCCAATGCCGACAACGTGAAGAAGGAGTATTTCCTCGGCGAATCCTTCAACCCGGAGGGACTCACGCTGACCGTGACTTGCAGCGACGGCTCCGATGATCCGATCACGAAAACGATCATGGAAGGCTTCACCTGCACGGTCGAAGATACCGATTCCGATGTATTCGACAAGAAGGGTGAAGAGATCCGGGTCACCGTCTCGTATCGGGGGAAGACGGACTCGTTCGGGGTGACCGTAAAGCCTGTTCTGAGTACGATCACGCTCAATACCGACAACGCGAGGACGATTTATCATGTCGGCGAATCCTTCGACCCGAAGGGACTCACGCTGACCGCGACCTACAGCGACGGCTCCGATGATCCGATCACGGAAGGCTTCACCTGCACGGTCGAAGATACCGATTCCGATGTATTCGACAAGAAGGGTGAAGAGATCCGGGTCACGATCTCGTATCAGCAGAAGACGGCTGATTTCAAAGTGACCGTCAAGTCGGCGGTGAAGGAGATCGCGATCGGGGACATGCCGAAAAAGACGGAGTATATCGTCGGTGAGACGTTTGACCCGACGGGACTCACGCTGAACGTGACCTGCGACGGCGAGTCCGACGTCGAGACCATCGATACCGGCTTTGAGTGGGACCCCAAGAGCTTCGCTTTGAATGGCGACAAGATTGAAGTCACCATTCGTTATGCGGGTAAAACCACGACACTCGTCGTGAAGGTCAATAAGAACCCGATGTCCATTAATTGATCCATAGTTGAAGCAGAATTTAACCGAGAAAACCCGCCGGACCGCCCGCGTCTTCCGCTTGTCCGGGAGACGCGGGCCCGAGAGCGCTCCGCAGGACGGACCCGCGGCGGAGCGGAGCATCCCGCGGGAAACCCATCGGGGGAGAGGATCAACATGAAAAAGTATTTAGCGCTTGCCCTTGCCCTTCTGCTGCTGACGTTTGCCGCTTTCACGGCGTGCGGCAAATCCGGCGGCGAGTCGGACCGCTCCGCGGACGAAACCGGCGGCGGGCAGGGAGAGCTCGAGATTTCGGACGGCGTCGGAGACGTGCCGGTCGTGACCGAGCTGCGGATCGAGACCATGCCGGAAAAGACGCTGTATTCCGTCGGAGACCCGCTTGACACGACCGGGCTGACGCTGACCGCGGTCCTTTCGGACGGCACGACGGTGCCGGTTTTGTCCGACTATACCTGCTCGCCGGAGATTCTCGGTCAGGACGGGACGAGGACCGTCACCGTCACGTACAAGGGAGTGGAGGCGAGCTATGACGTGATCGTCGAGCCGTCGAGGATCCTCGGCGTGTCCGTCGAAACGATGCCGGACAAGATGTCCTATTATGTGGGCGAGACTCTGGACCTCTCGGGCATCACCGTGCGGGTGGAATACGCGAACGGCAACGTCGTCGATTATCACGAGGACGTTTTTCCGAAGCGGACCTTCGAGAAAACCGGGACCATGGAGGTCACGCTCATGATCGGCAGCCGGAAGATCCCGCTCACCGTGACCGTCAGGAGCAGGGAATCCACGCCCGCGCGGATCGAGGTCGCGACCATGCCGGAAAAAACGCGCTACGCCGTCGGGGAAACCTTTGACAAAACGGGGCTCACGCTGACCGCGGTCTACGACGACGGGGCGACGGAAACGGTTTCGTCCGGCTTCCTCTGCGCGGCAGAATCCTTCGATACGCCGGGGACGAAGACCGTCGCCGTCACGTATTGGGACAAGTCGACGCGCCTCTATGTGGAGGTCGAGCCCGTGTGGGCTTCCATCGTCTCGTACCCCGCGTCGCTGACCTGCCGCGTCGGGGAAACGCTGAACCTCGACGGTCTCGTCGTGCGGACGGAGGGCGCGAACGGCGACGTCGTGATGGACGAAAATGCCTTCCCCGTCTACCGCTTCGACGAACCGGGCAACTATGTGATCCCCCTCGTCGGCGACGCGGTGCTCGAGGTGACGGTCATCAAATGATTTTTCCGCCCAGGCCGCGGGAGCGGGCTGTACGAACCACGGACACACGGACATACGGATATACGGATATACGAAGGGACCGCCGCGTTTCTTCCCCGATCGGGTTGAAACGGGCGGTCCCATCTGCGTCTTATACGTTTCTCGTGCTCAAACGACAATGTCAACATGAAGGATTCGAAAATGGTTCATCGGTAGGCTTCACGTTACCCCGAGGTGCCCTTTGAGCGGTTCGCTGCCCAAATCGTATGAAAGTTCTTTGCCCACGATGCGGAGCATCGTCAGCTTTCATTTCGGGGAAAGCCGCGTTCTTCTCAGAAAATTATCGTCCTTTGATCGCCGCGGCCTGGCCGGGCTTGAGCGCGAACGACGCGCTGCCGTTTTCAAGCCGGACGGAGAAGAGATACCGGTTGCCCCGGTCCGTGATTTCGAACACGTCCGCTTCTTCGAACGCGGCGTCCGGCATGTGCCAGAAGCCGGAGCGGCCGTTTTCGGAGTAGGCGGCGAACAGAAGGTTGTCTTCGGTGAGCGGAAGGATCACGTCGCCCTCCTGTTTCAGCGGGACGCCGTTCTTCCATACGGACCGGTCGGAGCCGCGGCTTTCGACGCCGTCCGAGAAATACGCCGTGTACGCGCCGTCCTCTCCCTTTTCGAGCCGCTCGCGCTTCAGGCGGTTGAGGAAGAAATACGGGAGCTGGTACGTGCAGAACTCGCGCAGAAACGAGGGGACCCAGTCTTCGTTTTTGATGCCGCGGGACATCCAGATGTCCTCGCCGTGCATCGCGCCGTAGAAGACCGCGCCGAGCGCGCCGTCGGTCAGATGCCCGCTGTACGCGGACGGGGGGATCGCGAGGCAGTCCTCAGCGGTCATGCCGCTCGTCCACCACGTGGCGGGGATCCTTCCGAGCGTGCGGATGGGCGCGTCGCGCCACGAGCCGACGGGAAGGGGAAGTTCATCGGCGTTCTTTTCATAAAAGCGGCGGATCGGATGCTCGGGAGAGTCCGCCCGGAGGGCAAGCTCGCGATAGGTGTATTCGGAGGTCACGTCGATCCCCTGTGCCGCGATGTAGTCGAGGATCGCGTTTCGCGCCTCGTCCTGTTCCTCGACCGTCGTCCGCGGCGAGAAGCTCTCCGCGATGCAGAAATTGTCCAGATGGACGGTCCCCGCCTCGCGAACGGGCACGGTGTCGAGGAATTTTTCCCAGAGCTTTTTGAACAGCCCGCTTTCCCAGAACTGCTTATAGGAGACTTTGTACGCGTTTCTGCCGTTGAAGACTTCGATGACGGCGGGCGTGCCGTCCGCGTTCTTGACAATGGCGTTTTCGCGGACGAAATCCTCATGCGATTCGTTGTCCCCGTATTCGTCGGCGAGGTTTCCGTGCACGCTGACGACGGTATGGTATTTCTTCGCTTCTTCGATCAGCCACAGAAGACTCGTGCGCCCGTCCGGGTCGCAGTCTCGTTTCAGATAATCGTTGACCTTGTGCATTTCGGGATAGCAGTCGTCGTGTCCGAGTCCCTGCCAGCCGACGAGGTAGACGATTTTCCGGATCCCCTGCGTGAGGGCGTCGACGGTCCGGATGATCCCGAGGGCGTCCTCGAAGGAGATCAAAACGTCGGACACGCCGCGCGCGAAATCGGGCCTCGCGAGGAACATTTTCATCCACAGGATTTTCGAATAATCATAGCGGAACTGCCTCATGCGCGCGCCTCCTTTCACGGGTTGGTCCCGAGTTCGCTCGGGTAGACGGGAACGTGGCACTCGACGTAGGCGTACTGCTCGTGGCCGCGGTAGGTGATCTTGACGGTAAAACGTCCGGCGTTCAGGGAATCGAACTCCACCGTGAAGTCCTTGCTGTCGAGCTCCTTGTCGACGTTGTTCGGATAGGCGGCGATGACGCAGAATTCATCCGGGGTGAATTCGTGCTCCGTAGTCGTGATCTCGGGCCCGACGTATTCGACGAACAGGCCGAGGAGGTCCTCGTCTTTTTCATCCTTTCCGCCGCAGGAAGAGAGCGCGGCGGTCAGCACAAGCAGCACGAGCAGAAGGGCAAGCGGCAGAACGCGGGCGGTGATTCTTTTCATGGTCGTCATGCCCTCACACGCCGGAATACGCCGCGAAGCCGCCGTCCACGGGGATCACGACGCCGTCCACAAAGCCGGAAAAGCGTTCGTCAGCAAGCCAGAGCAGGGTCCCGTTCAGATCGGCGGGCACGCCGAAGCGCTTCATTGGAGTGTGGCCGAGGATCTTGTCGGAGCGCGCGGTTAGGCTTCCGTCCGGGTTCAGAAGCAGGTTCCGGTTCTGATTCGTGAGGAAGAAGCCGGGCGCGATGGCGTTGCACCGGATGCCGACGGGGGCGAAATGCACGGCGAGCCACTGCGTGAAATTCGAGACCGCGGCTTTCGCGCCGGAATACGCCGGAATGCGGGTCAGGGGACGGAAGGCGTTCATCGACGAAACGTTGATGATCGTGCCGCCCTTTTTGCTCATGTCCCGCGCAAAGGACTGCGTCGGGATGAGCGTGCCGAGGAAGTTCAGATTGAAGACGAAGGAAATGCCGTCCGGGTCGAGGTCGAAGAAGGTCTTGATTCCTTCGATCGTCCCCTTTTCGTCCAGCTCGGCGACCTCTTCGGGCGTGAGGGTGTCGCGCGAGGTCGAGCCCTTCGGGTTGTTCCCGCCCGCGCCGTTGAGCAGAAGGTCGACGGCGTCCCGGGAGAAGGTTTCGTAAATCTTTGCCTTCGCTGCGTCTACGGAGGCCTTGTCGAGCACGTTCATTTCGAACGCCTCCGCCTGACCGCCCGCCGCGCGGATGTCAGCGGCGACCGCCTGCGCCGCGTCGAGGCGCAGATCGCACACCGCGACGGACGCGCCGGCCGCGGCGAGGGTCTTCGAGAAGCCGGAGCAGAGCACGCCGCCCCCGCCCGTTACGACCGCGAGTTTTCCGGATAAATCAAATGTGAGTTCCATGAAGAACCTTCCTTCCTGATCAATTCTTTGCCCGGCGGAGAGATATTTATTCTTCCACCGCGTAGGCGATCGTGGTCATCAGCGCCATTTCCGCGGCGCTCGTGTCGAGGCGGGAATACTGAACGACGATGGGGGTGTTCGATTCCACAAGCACGGCGTAGGGGGTGTCGCGCGGGATGGGCTCGCCGTTCGCGTTTCTCAGCTTATCCATACGGATGTGGTGGGTGCGGCCCGCGGCGCAGAAGGAAGAGAAATCCGTGCGCGGATCGCGGTCCTCGAAGAAGAGGGTGAGCTTGATCTCCGCGTCGGTATCCGAGGTATTGATGACGCAGATGGCCTCGTGGGAGACGTTCGGGTTTTTCGAAATGGAGTCGAGGTAGGTGTCGGGGATGAGCCAGGTTTTCTTGCCGTAGGCTTTCATGATGTCGGGTCCTTTCTGTATGTGATATTAAATAAAGTTCTTTGCCAGGCTTCTTAAGAAAGCCGCGTTTCCCCTTTTTCCCCTCTGCGGAGGATCTTTTCCCATCTTACGGCGAAGAAGATCGTTCTTGCGATCCAGTCGATGACCATGGCGATCCAGACCCCGATCGCGCCCATGCCCATGCGGCGTCCGATGACCTCGGACAGTCCCACGCGGCAGACGAACATCGAAATCACCGCGACGATCATCACGAACCGCGCGTCTCCCGCCGCTTTCATCGCGTTCGGCGTGACAAAGGACGGGGTCCACAGCACGACGGCGCAGAGGTTGTGAATGAGAATGAGGATCACCGCCAGACCTGCCGCCTCATCCGAAATTTGATACAGCCGCAGCACAAGGGGCAGGGCTGCGGTCAGCAGGGCGTTGAATACAATGAAGGATAGATAGGACATCCTCAGCAGCTTCGCGGAATAATAGCGCACCGCCCGCCAGTCCCCCGCGCCCACGCATTGGCCCACGACGGTCACGATGCCGAGGTTGAACGCGAACCCCGTCATGACCCCGAAGGAGTCGATGTTGTTCGCCACGGCGTTTGCCGTGATCTGCGCCGTGCCGAAGGTCGAAATGATGGAGAGCACCAGGATGCGCCCGAGCTGGAATGTCCCGCTTTCGAGCGAGCCCGGCAGGCCGACGCCGAGGATGCTTTTTGCGATCGTCCCGTCCGGCTTTCCCCGAAACAGCCCGCGCGGGGTAACGTGGATGGGGAGTCTTTTGTCCGCGATGCGGATGAGGAAGAACAGCATGAGCAGAAAGCGCGAGATCACCGTGGACAGCGCCGCGCCGAACACGCCCCAGCGCAGCACGAAGATCGTCACGGCGTTGCCCGCGACGTTGATGAGATTCGCGCCCGTCGACGCGAACATGGAGATCTTCGAGTTCCCCATCGAGCGGAACAGCGCCGCGGACGCGTTGTACAGCGCGATGAAGGGGAAGGAGATCATCGTCGTGCGCATGTAGATCGTGGACGCCTCCATCACGTCGTCCTCGATGGTGCCGAACAGGAGGCGGAGCAGACGCACGTCGAAGACGGCGACCGCACCGAGCGTGACCAGCGACGCGGACAGGGAGATCAGAAACAATACTCCGGCGCTGCGGCAGGCGTCCTCAGGTTTTTTGGCTCCGATGAAGCGGGAAGCGATGACGGCGCCGCCCGTCGCGAGCGCGCCGAAAATGTTGATGAACAGGACGAAGAGCATGTCCACGAGAGATACGCCCGAGACGGCGGCATCCCCAAGGCTCGACACCATGATCGTGTCCATGATGCCCATGAGGATGCTGAGAAACTGCTCCGCGATCAGGGGGAGCAGCAGCGCGAGAAGCGCCCGGTTCGAAAAGCGGATCGCGAACGTTTCTTCTTCGGGATTTTCCCCGAACGCGCGTCGGAAGAGGAATTTGATGCGCTCCAACGGATTATGCCCTTCTGTATGTGGAATATGCGGGAACGAATCCCGCTGTTTTTCGGCTCGGTCGGTACGCGGTTTTGCTTCATTTATTATAGCAGACCGCGCGGGAAAATGCAAGAGGAGAGCGAGACTTTGCTCAGAGAAGCCTTGACACGGAGCCCGGCGCGTGGTATAATAATCGCGCAGGTCGGGCTGCCGCGTGCCATGGCGCCGCAAGGTATTGGCATGAGGAAAGTCCGGGCATCACAGGGCAGGATAACGGATAACGTCCGCCGAGGGAAACCTCCGGGAAAGTGCAACAGAAATAGACTACCAAAGCGCCGCACGCGCACTGCGGGCGCACGGTACAGATGGAAAGGCGAGGTAAAAGCTCACCGGCACGACAGGCAACTGTGTGCAAATGTAAACCCTATCCGATGCAACGCCTCCGCGCGGGGGCGCGGTTCTTCCGCGCCATGCCTGCCCGGCAGAACCGAGGAGGCGGCTGAGAGGCGGATGGCAACATCCGTCACAGATAGATGGCAGCTGCGCGTATGCGTACAGAACCCGGCTTACAAGCCTGCCGAAAGATTCCGTGACGAACGGAGTCTTTTGTTTTTTACCCTTCTCACACTTGACAAATTGCGGTTTGTCGTGTATAATACTCGGAGAGGAAACGGAAACGAAAACAAAAGGAGGAAGCCGCCGTGCGATGGGACAGGAAAATGCTGAGCTTGGCCGCGGCCGCCACGGTTCTTGTCGCGGCCCTGGCGGTTTTTCTCGTTGTGTTCACCGGGCACCGGATGGCTACGGCTGCGGACCGGATCGCGGACGAGGCGCAGGAGGGCTTCCGCGATATGACCGAGCGGATCGAGCGGCGGATATCCGACGTGTTCGCGGTTTCGCTCACGCGGCGGGGTAAATTCGATCTTCAATACAAGTACCATGAGTTCGACACGGCGTGGCTGCGCGAGCTCGAATACGTGCCCGCGGAATTTCTCTTCGACGATGTCGACTATACATATAAGGTAGAGTTTCGGCTCAAGAGCTATGATACCGAAAACGTCTATTCCCACAAGGATTCTTGGGTCGCCTACACCAGCATCGACGACAGTGTGGAGATGCTGAAAAGCGGCGAGCTTTATTACATTCATTATCTGACGAGCGGCACGGACTACTACTTCGCCGCCGAATGTCCCCCGCTGACCGCGTGGCTGGACGGGCTGAAGGGGTGACATGGGAAAAGCGCGCAGAGGCGCTCCATAATCGCGGCGGATTTTTGTGCAGGATTTAGGACGAAAAATTTCAAAAAACTCTTGACAACACGAGTGCGATGTGATAGAATAGTCAAGCTGTCACCCCACGGGGGGAGGCGGCGCGCTCATTGAAAATTGAACAACAACGATGTACAAAGACTCCGAAAATTCTTTTGAATTTAAGAAGCTCTTAAAAGTAATTGAGCAAAACGATCACTC
>JAFYBN010000006.1 GCA_017540175.1 Clostridia bacterium
GTGCAGACGCGCGTGGTGACGGCGTCGGGCGAGCCCTCCCACCCCTTCCACGGGAACGCGGGGACGGGGAAGGCGTGCAGCCCCGTTTCCCCGTTTTCCTTCTTCGCGTCACAAATCCGGCTGAAGCAGTCCCGCACGCGGCTCATTCCCGCGAAGGTCTCGTCAAAGTATTTCAGCGCCGCCTCGTCGTACCGGGTGATCCCCGCGTAGGGATCGCTTTTCTTTTCGCGCCTCCCGAGCAGAGCGTCCACCGTGGTGCCGAAGTGATCGGCAAGCGCGGAGAGCATGGCGGCTTCGGGTTCGCTTTCGGCGTTCTCCCATTTGGAGACGGTTCGGTTCGATACGCCGAGCGCGTCCGCCAGAGCGGATTGGGTTTCGTTCGCTTCCCTGCGGAGGGAGGCGATTTTTTCGGATAAAACGGACATGATGATTCTCCTTTCGGTTTCGAAAAATTCATGCCGCTGCGCGCCGGCGGAATGAACCGGGGTTTTTCGCCCTCTGTCCGTATTATAGCACAACCGAAAGGTGGACACAATGGAGACGGAGAAGACGGATTCCACGAAACATAGAATACGGAAAGCGGGACTCTGCGTTCCTGACGTCCGAACAGGTACGTCGGGTGTTGAATCCGGGCGGATCGTCGAAGCAGCAAAATTTTTCTGAAAATTTTCACTGTCCCGTAACCCGGGCGGTGTTTTTTCCGTCTATTATCAGTGAAGGGAGTTTTTCGGAAAGGGGGCGTTCGGCATGGAGGACCGCGATATCGTCGCTTTGTTTCTCGCGCGGGACGAAGCGGCGATCGGTGAATGCGAAAAGAAATACGGCTCTCTCTGCCTACATGTCGCCCTGCGCATTCTCGGCTCGCCACAGGACGCGGAGGAATGCGTGAGCGACACGTGGCTCAGAATCTGGGACGCGATCCCGCCCACCGATCCGCGGCGTCTTGACGCCTATCTGCTCAAAATCACGCGCAACCTCGCTCTTGACCGGCTCCACGCGAAACAGGCGGAAAAACGCGCCGGGGACGAGACCTTAAAATGCCTCGACGAGCTCGCGGACGTTCTGCCCGACGGGGAAAGCCCGCTCGACGGCGTGCTGCTGCGCGACCTTCTGAACCGCTTTCTGCGCGGACTGAAAGAGGACGAGCGGAAAATCTTCGTCCTGCGCTACACCCGCGTCCTCACCGTGGAGGAGATCGCCTCCCGGACGGGCAAAAGCAAAAGCGCGGTCAAGGCTTCGCTGTACCGTACCCGAAAAAAGCTCCGGGATTATCTCAAAAAGGAGGGGATCGACGTATGAAATGGAACGAAGCCGTCTTCCGCGCGCTCGGCGAGATCGAGGACGACCTCATCCCGCCCGACACGCCCGCATGCGAAGCGGAAAAAAAGCCGGACGTGCGCGAACGCGCAACGCCCGGCCGAAAACCGCGCCGCCGCGTTCTCACAGCGATCGGGACGGCTGCGGCAGTCCTTGTGATTCTGCTCGGCGTCACGCTTCTCCCCCGGCTGACGGGGCTGCCGGCCGAGGAAGAGCAGCCGAACGAGCCGCGGGAGCCGGACGTCTCCGCGGTCGGAGCAGAGCCGGAGATCTCCGCCGAGCGGGAGTTTTTCAGCTATCTTCCCTATCTCGCGTCCCGCGCCGATGAATTCATTCCGCTCACCCGCGTGATGGCGCTCCCCGCCCTGCCGGAGGCGGACGACGGAGGACAGACCGTCGAAACCGAAGACCCTGAGACAGCGGCGCTCTCGCCCCTGTCCGCGTTTTATGACCGGAACGGGATTTTCCGGATTCTCGTCGCCGGGGCGGGAGACGAGGACGACGTGCTTATGAGAAACCTGCGGCGCGATCTCGGTTACGCGAACTTCACGCGCTCCTACGGGTGCGTGCTGTGGAAGGCGGACTGGAACCGCGGGGAGGCGGAATACCTCGGCGTTGTGCCGCTTTTGAAACGGGAGGAGACGGAGGCGCGGCTCCTCGCGGGAGAATATGTCACCGCCGTGCCGGAGGGAGATGAGCCGGAGCTCTCGGCGGAAACGCTCCCCGCGCTCGTCGGACGGCGAACGCTCGTCTATCTGCTGTCTCCCGCGGACGGGACGATCCGGCTGTGGGAATGCTTTTTCGTCCGGCTCGGCGAGAGCGAAACCGGCGCGCCGCGGTGGGGACTGTACTACGTCCCGGCGGCGGATGCCGAAGTATATGAATGATCGGAGAGAATCCACATGAAAAACACGAACCTTATTCTTGCCATCCTTCTTGCCGTTCTGATGCTTCTGTCCTGTTTCGCCGCGTGCGGAAAGGACGAATCGACGGAAAACACCCCTGACGCTCAAACAAATCCGGGCGGGCAGACGGACGGAACACCGTCAGTCTCCGGAACCGGGCAGGGTGAAGCTGTCGGAACCGAGCAGGTCCGGGCCGCCGAAACCGAGCCGGTTCAGGCCGCTGAAACCGAACCGGAGTACCCAATACCGGACTATTCCGATTTCGACATGCCGAAGGAGACGGGAGAGCTGACGGTGTACACTACAGACATGCTCGGCGTGACCCTGAACCCGGCGGTGGAGATGTTCAAGAAGCAATACCCCGGCATCAATGTAACGGTGAAATCGCTCGGGGACGATGAATACGAAGCTCTTGTGCGTACCGAGATCCCCGCGGGCAGGGGACCGGATCTGCTGTTTTCCTTCGGTACCGACCTGCCGGATATATACAAGTCGGTCACTGCGGGAGTTTTCGAAGACCTCGGACCCTATCTGGCAAACGATCCGGACTACCGCCCGGAGGATTATGTCGCGGGCGTGATAAACGGCGGACTGTATCAGGGGCGGCGTTATTTCATGCCGGTCGAATATATCTGTCCGATCATTGCAACGACTGCGGAGAATCTCGCGGATGCCGGATTCAAGCCGGAGGATTTTTCAGCATGGGAGAGCTTCACTGACTCTCTGATCCGGTATAAAAGCCGTGTGCCCGAAGGCGATATGTTTATCGTCCCCCTTGGCTATCAAAACTCGGTTGATCTGAACAACCTCTTTGAATACGCGGGCTTCGACATCATAGACTATGCAAACGGAACTGCCTCTTTGGGCGAAACGCAGATGAAAAAACTCGCGGACACAGTGAAGGATTACTATCGGGATGAGCGGATAAATTATATGCCCAATATGCTTGGCGTGGCTCTGATCGAGAGAAAAGGACTGTTCGTAGGCGAACTGAATGCGACCTATTCGATCTACGGGCTTATGCGCGGTTTGAGATCTCAGAACGAGACGCCCCTGATATTCACCATGCCCGACTGTCATGACGGCATGACCGCGCGGATCTGCTCCCTCGCTGCCGTCCCGCAAGGTGCGAAAAACAAGTTGAACGCTTACCGGCTTATGAAAATCCTGCTCTCCGAGGAGCTGCAGGGAGGAGAGAACTCCGCGGGACTCAGCAATCTGCGGATCGGTATGCCCGTAAACAAAAACGCGCTTCGCGGCATGGTGTACGGGACGAATCAGATGTATCCCGACGTTGACGGGGAGGTTATCACGGAAGAGGACGCCGCCACGTTGTTCGAGCTCTTGAGTTCTCCGACCAATACGGAGATCATCCCACCCACCGTCAAGCGGTATCTCCAGCTCGAGATTTCTCCCTACATCCGCGGTGAAAAATCGTGGAACGACTGCTACAAGCGCTTCATGAACACCCTCGAACTCTACGCGAGCGAATGAGAAAGGAGCGTATCATGAAACAGAACGGAATCCGCATCCTCGCGCTGATTTTGGCGGGGATCATGAGCCTGTCGGCGTTCTCCTGCGGGAAGGAGGAGACACCGTCCCAACCCTCGCCAATGAAGACGGAACAAACCCAAACCGAGGGAAAAAACGAACAGGCAGGACAGGATAAACCGACCGAAAAAACCGGTGACGAAGAAAGTCTCTCCGCCGAGAACCCCGCCCCGTCCGAGCCCGCTGAAACAGAATGGTCCGAACCTGACTATTCCGACTTCGTGATGCCGGAGGATACGGGAAAGCTGTACTTGTATGTCGACAGTTCGATGGGCAAATCCATTATGAATCCCGCCATTGAGCGGTTCAAAGAACTGTACCCGGACGTAGAGGTGACCTATGAAATCGTAGACGAAGATGCGTTCGACACAAGGCTCCAAACGGAACTTCCAGCGGGAAGCGGTCCCGATGTGGTATTCTTCCTTGCGAACAGCATTCCGGATGTCAGCAAGACTATGGCGACAGGGCTGTTCATCGACCTTGGTCCCTACTTTGAAACCGACGCGGAAATCGATCCCGGAGATTTTGTAGATGGCGTTATGCGGTGCGGGATGTATCAGGGAAGACGGTATTTTGTACCGCTCTGCTTCAACGCGCCCATCCTCGTTGCGCGGCGTTCGATGCTGGATGAGCTCGGCATCGACGATCCGTCGGATTTCGACAGTCTGACAGAGGCGGCGCGCAGATACCACGAGGCATACCCCGACAGCAGCCTTTTCATGGATTCCTCCTCTATCGAGACATGGATCACAAATCTGCGCTATCTGGTTCGTTTTTCCGGTATGCGTTTCATCGATTATGAGCGCGGTTTGACCGAATGCGACGAAGAACGACTCCGGGAAATCATGGATCTCATGAAAATCTATTATGATCCGAATTATGTCGAATACGATACGAATAAAGCGGATCGGTTGAACGGCGACTATATGCGTGTGGACTGCCTCCTGAAAAATGAGTGCCTTTTCAACGACTTCGATAATTACTATTACGCATTTTCCCGTGTAAAGAAGGCGCTTGCGAAAGCGGGAGACGAGGCGGTCGCATTCGTTCCGCGTGACATGAAGGGAAATATCACAGCGGAATATGTGCAGTCTGCGTCCATCCCGCAAGGCGCGAAAAACAAGCTGAACGCGTGGAGACTCATAAAGATCCTTCTCTCCGATGAAATCCAGTCTGCCAGGGACGAATCACGCCTTGGAAACTCGATCTTCTGGTCCGGCAAACCCGTGCGGATTTCCGCGCTCCGAAAAGACTTTGAATATGAAGTCGGCTTCTGGGGCTTGGATATCGAAGACCCGGAAGAACAGAAGCTCCTCGATGAATTCGTCGAACTCTGGTCCTCTCCGACAAACGCTCAAAGACTGCCGGATACGGTCAGCCGCTACATCAACCTCGAACTGATGCCCTATGTCAAGGGTGAAAAATCGTGGAACGACTGCTACAAGCGCTTCATGAACACCCTCGAGCTCTACGCGAGCGAATGATATGAAACGCCGTATTTCTCTGAGGACGAAATCCTCCCTCACCGGCTTTCTTTTCACCCTCCCCGCGCTCCTCGGGACGGCGGCGTTTTTCGTCGTGCCGTTCGGAATCACCCTTTCCCTGTCCGTGCGGGAGAGTATGGGGTCGGAGAAGTTCGTGGGGCTCAAAAACTATCGGGATGTTCTGAACAGCGCGGCGTTCCGGCTCGCGGCGAAAAACACGTTCAAGTTCTTCGGCGTCGCCCTTCCGTGCATTCTGATTTTATCGCTTCTCATCGCTCTGCTTTTGTTCCGGAACCTGAAAAAGTACGACATTTTCTGCACGTTCTTCGTCTTTCCACTGGTGCTCCCGGTCTCGTCGGTGGTGCTGTTCTTCCAGATCGTCTTCTCCGATCTCGGCGTACTCAACGGGATTCTGGAACGGCTCGGACTGCACGCGGCGGACTGGACGGGGGAGCAGGCGTTCTGGGTGCTCCTCATTTTGTACCTCTGGAAGAACACGGGCTACAACGTCGTGCTCTTCCTCGCCGCGCTGAACTCCGTGCCGAAGGAGCTCTACGAAGCGGCATCCCTCGACGGTGCGGGCTGGTGGAAGAAACTCACGAGAATCACGCTTCCCATGATCGCGCCGCACACAAGGTTCATCCTCGTGATCTCCATCGTGAACCTGTTCAAGTCCTTCCGGGAGGCGTACATCCTCTTCGGTGATCACCCTGACCAGAGCATCTACATGATCCAGCACTTCATGAACAACAATTTCGCGAACCTGAACTACATCCGGCTCTCGGTCGGGGCGGCGCTGGTATTCCTTGTAATCTTCGCGCTGGTGGGGCTGCTGCTTGGGCTGAGGGAGGACGAGGGGAACGCGGCTTCTTTGAAAATGAAGCCCTGCACAGCAAGCTGTGCGGCAAGAAACTTTACAAAGGGGAAAAAGCAGGCGGCTGACGGGTTGGAAAGCGCAGCTGCAAAGGGGCGGGGGATGAAATGAAAACAAAGAAAAAAACGGGCGACATTGTCACCCTGATCGTGCTGATCCTCCTGTCCGTCGTCGTTATTCTGCCCGTGCTGTTCATGGTCACGCATTCGTTTATGAGCGATCACGAGCTGAACGCAAGCTACGGCAAAATCCTGACGTCCTCGAAAAACGACGAGGACGACGCGCCTATCGAGATCGACGCGCATCTGATTCCCCAGGAGCCGTCCCTGAAAGGCTATTGGGATGTCTTTCTTGCTACTCCGGACTACCTCGGCAAGTTCTGGCTGTCCCTTGGGCTGTGCGCGGCGATCACGGCGGGACAAACCCTGCTCGCCTGTCTCGGCGGATACGGATTCGCCAAATTCAAGTATCCGGGGAAGAATCTGCTGTTCGCGCTCATGGTGCTTCTCATGATGCTGCCCTTGCAGGTGACGCTTGTCCCGAACTACATTGTCCTCGACAAGCTCGGCATGATCGGCTCGTACTCCGCGATCATTTTGCCGGGGATCTGCTCGGCGTTCGGGGTGTTCCTCCTGACCCAAACCTTCCGGTCGATCCCGGATTCCGTTCTCGAAGCGGCGCGGCTGGACGGAGCGAATCAGTTCAAGACGCTCCTGCTCGTCGTGATTCCGCAGGCGAAGGCGGGGATCGCGTCCCTTGTGATCTTAAACTTCATCGACACGTGGAACATGGTGGAACAGCCGCTTGTGTTCCTGAAAGACCGACTGAAATACCCGCTGTCCATCTTCCTCTCGCAGATCAAAAACGCCGACCTGAGCCGGGCGTTTGTGTGCGGCATTCTCGCCATGCTCCCGGTGCTCCTGTTGTTCCTGCACTTCAAGGACGCCTTAATGACCGGGATCGAAAACTCGGCGCTGAAATGAGGTGGGCGGCATGACAAGATCAAAGAGTATTCTGAACATTTTCACGGCGGTCTCCGTCGGTTTGCTGATCGCGTGTACAATCGCGTCCTTCGTCATTCGCTCCGTCACCCAGCCGAAGGTGGAGACGGTTCAGCCTACGCAGTACAGCTTTGCCCTCGGGGAGGAGTGGGTCGACGTCCTCGCCGTGCCGCGGAAGGCTGTGCTGTCCGAAACCCGCTCCTTCTTCGACGAGGATGGAGCGGAACACACCCGCGAGCAGTATTACGTGTATGTCGCGGTGTCCTCCCTCGGGCTCTTCGGCGAGGTGAACACGGCGGAGCGGATCGACGTGAATCTGTTCCCCCTCGGGGAATACGCGCCGGAAGACTATCATCCGGAGTACGGTTTCAGCATCCGCGCCGGGGAGGAGCGGATCATGCTCGAAGGAGAGGAAGCCGCCGCTTACGGGTGGAGTCCGTTCGCCGTCGGCGCGGAGGAAGTCCTCGTCAGCGGCGGCGTGAGTTTGCGGCACAGGATCATCACAACGGAGCTTGACCGCGTGGAAGACGGGACGAGGGTGAGGATACGCCTTGTGTCCTCCGCAATTTGTCGTTTACTCAAGCCTGTCTGAATCTCTTGCCCCCTCCCGTCCGACGATCTCAATCAGCCCGCGTTCGCTCATCTGTCTGGTGAGCAGATAGACGCGGGTTCTTTTGATGCCGAGCAGAGCTTCCACGTCTTCCTCGCTCATTTCTTCGTGGACGGTCAGATATGTGATCGACTGTGCGGACGACGTGCTGACCGAGGAGATCATCAAGAAGCTGCACGAAATCCAGAAGCACGACACGAAGGATTCGGCGCTCGACTGGTTCGCCGTGGGGGATTACAAAAAACGCCCCAATGTTGTGGGAGGACGGGAAACGACAAAGCCGAAGGACGTTCCCGCACGCATGAAGGCCCTTCTCGATAAATACAACGACAAGCGGGAGGTCACGATCCACGACATTATCGCGCTCCATGCGGAGTTTGAGAAGATCCACCCCTTCCAGGACGGCAACGGCAGGGTCGGGCGGCTGATCGCGCTGAAAGAATGCCTGCGGTTCGGCATCGTTCCCTTCCTCATTGAGGACAGCAAGAAGGCGTTTTACTACCGGGGACTGTCCGAATGGGACAACGAAAAGGGCTGGCTCACCGATACCTGCCTCGACGGGCAGGACACCTTCAGGCGGCTGCTGGCGATGTTCAGCTCAGAGGATTGATTGCGGAAAACCTTTTGCCGCAACAGTTTTAACGATGAGCGG
Source organism: Clostridia bacterium (assembly GCA_017540175.1). GTDB lineage: Bacteria > Bacillota > Clostridia > Oscillospirales > CAG-272 > UMGS1696. The sequence continues at coordinate 8,395 of JAFYBN010000006.1, forward strand.
TATTTTCTTTTTCGTATCATCTGCCGCTCATAACCGGCTGCAACGCCGACACAGCAAAAGAATTCCGGTCTCGCTTCTCATGTTTCGAAAAAACGTGAATTTCTCACGCAAAATTCCCGTAAAAATGTGTTGATCCGCCCTTGAATTATCCGTAAAAATGTGTTATACTATCACCGTCACAGGACGGGGAGGTGTATGCGTATGAGACGGGCTGCAATGGACGCGCTGGTTCGGTGGAAATCAGATCCGGACCGCAAGCCGATGGTGCTGAAAGGTGCGCGGCAGGTGGGCAAAACATGGCTCATGAAGGAATTCGGACGCAGCGCATATAAGAGCTGTGTCTATTTCAACTTCGACGAGGAAGACGAGCTGAAATCCATTTTTGAAACGAACAAGAATCCCCATCGCATCATCGAGCTTCTTTCTCTGATCGCCGGAGAGAAGATCCTGCCGGGAGAGACGCTCGTCATATTCGACGAGGTGCAGGAATGCCCCGACGCGCTGAATACCCTGAAATACTTCCGGGAAAAGGCGAACGAGTATCACGTCATCGCCGCGGGCAGCCTGCTCGGGACGCTTCTCGCCGCGCCGAAATCTTACCCTGTCGGGATGGTCAATCTGCTCGAGCTTATGCCTCTCACCTTCGACGAGTTTCTCGACGCGATCGACCCGCCCCTCTATTCCTATTACACGGACATACAAAAGGGACAGACGATCGAAGAGCTCTTCCACAACCGGTTGCTCGAAGCGTATAACCATTATCTGATCATCGGCGGGATGCCGGAATGCGTGGACAGCTGGATCAGGTACAAGGATCCCGCGCGGGTGGCGCAGATCCAGCGCGAATTGATCGAGGTGTATGAAAACGACTTCTCAAAGCACAACGGGAAGGTAAACAGCGGCAGGATCCTGATGGTTTTCCGCAGTATCGTTTCCCAGCTTGCCAAATCGAACGAGAAGTTCATGTACGGGGCGGTTCGGGAGGGAGGGCGCGCCCGCGACTTTGAGGAAGCGATTGAATGGCTGGTCTCGGCCGGGATGCTGAATCGGATTTACAATGTCTCCAAAATGGAGCATCCGCTTTCCGCCTTCGACAAGCTCGATCAGTTCAAGCTGTTTCTCTTCGACACAGGTCTATTGAAACAGATGGCGGGGATCGACAACGGCGCGATCCTCCTCAAAAGCGAATATCAGTTCAAGGGACAGCTGACGGAAAACTACGTTCTGCAGCAGTTGAAAGGGCAGTTCGACGTGGAACCGCGGTATTACTCCGATCGGAACGGCGAGATCGACTTCGTACTTCAGTACGGAACGGAGATCATCCCGGTCGAGACAAAGGCGGGTGAAGATAAATCCGCCCCTTCTTTCAAAAGATTTGTCTCCGAGAATCACCCTGCCCACGCCGTCCGGTTCTCGAAGCGCGGCTACCGGAAGGACGGGGAGATCACAAATATCCCTCTCTACCTGGCGCGGAAGACGCGGGAACTGCTGTGAGAAAAACGCCGCCGATCCGGTCTTTCCTGCGGACAAGTTGACCCGCAAGGTACGGTGTTTCCCGCGGTTTCTGAGGTTCCCCGGTTTCTTTCTTACCGACAAAAGGGACGAACGTCTTGGCTTATCTATCACTTTTCTATCATTTTTCCTCAAACAGACGCAAAACCCGTCCCTCTTTGGCCAAGATCCAGCCAAATTAGGGACGGAGAGGGACGGAGAGAGCTTTGGTGCGAATTTCTCGAAATCAGTTTGCGCGAGAGCGCACAAGGGTTCGAATCCCTTCCTCTCCGCCACTTACGGGGTTGGAAGCAACATTCCAGCCCCGTTTTCAGTAGAAAAGCTTTGCCAGGTGTGATAGAATCATATCGACAAATCGGGATTTATAGGGGGCGAGCATGATGTTGGAATTACTGAAAGTGAGATTTTCAGAACAAAAGGAACTTCATCCGGATTTGGAATGGTCTGAGGTGGAGCAGAGGCTGCGCGAGGTTCCTGCTGCCATCACGATTTTGCAAAAAA
>JAFYBN010000007.1 GCA_017540175.1 Clostridia bacterium
GCGGAGCGCGAACTCTCCGACCTCGGAACACCCAAGACTTTGAAAGAGTTCCTCTTTTTGGTCCTTTTGGGTTCAGCTTGCTGAACCGGCTCCTCTGATAAAGGAGAAAAAGGACGGCTGTCGGCTCTGAAAAGCAAGCGAGCTGTTGCATTTCTCCGTTTCCAGGAGTTAATGCAACAGCTCCCTGTTTTTTTCAAAGTTTTCTCAGAAATTTTCGCTTTTCGCGAAACCTTTTTCGTTTTTTTACGTCTTTTATGGCGAGACCTGTTTTTGAGGGAGAACCGTCCCGAGCGGGTACGATCAAAAAGGAAAGGAGTGGATGCAAATGCAGGACTGCGAGCTCGTCGAGCTCTTTTTGCAGCGGAACGAGGATGCCGTGCGCGAAACCGAAAGCGCCTATCGGTCTTATCTGTATGAAATCGCATTGAACATCCTCTCCGATTCCCTGGACGCCGAGGAATGCGTCAACGAAACCATGCTCAGCGCGTGGAATTCCATTCCCCCGAACCGGCCGGCTTCGCTTCGGTTCTATCTTCTGCGGATCATCCGCTCCCTCGCCGTCGACCGCATTCGAAAGAGAAATGCGAAAAAGCGCGCGGGGAACTTTGAGACCGCGCTCGAAGAGCTCGCGGACTGTGTCCGTTCTCCGAATCCCACGCCGGAGGAGGCGCTGGACGAAAGCTGTCTCCGTGAGGCGATCGGGAGATACCTCGATACCCTGAACCGCGACGCGCGGATCATCTTTGTGTGCCGCTATTTCTACGGGGACGCGGAGAAGAAGATCGCGGCGGATATGGGATTTTCCGTCTCAAAGATCAAAAGCTCGCTGTTCCGCACCCGCGCGGGACTTTCGGAATTTCTCAAAAAGGAGGGATATGACGTATGAAGCCGGAAAAACTGACGGACGCGCTCGGTCAGCTGGACGACCGTTTTCTCGCGGAAGCGGAAAGCATTCGGGGTTCCGGAACGAGCGTCCGAACGGGAACGGGCGCGCACAGACGGAGAATCACGCGCTGCGCCGCCCTCGCCGCATCCCTCTTCCTCATCGCTGCAGCGCTCTTCTTCTTCGTGAAACCGAGCACGGAAATCGAACCCGTCGAGCCCCCGCCCGAGGATGCTCAGACCTCGGCCGCGCAGAACGCACCTGCGGGTGGAGAGGTGAAGGTTTACGATTTCACGGCTCCGACCTATCTCAGCGATATCACCCTCGAGGCGCAGTACAGCGTGGACAATTACGCGTATTTCGTCGACGGGGCGCTCGCGAAGGTCTTCAGCCCCGTGACGTCGGGCGTCAGGGTATTCTCCCCCCTGAACGAGTACTGCGGCATCGCCGCTCTCGCGATGCTGACGGATACCTCCACGCGCGGCGAGATCCTGTCCCTTGCCGCCGAGATCGACGCGCAGAGCATGTTCCGCCGATCCGTGAATATGCTGGACCGGGTCTCCGTCGACGACGGGACGGATCTTGTGATGCTCCGCCGCGCCATGCTGTTCGATTTCAGCTATATCGAAGGGAATAGACCGGACTTCTCCCGGCTTGAGAGCTGGGCTTCGCTGCTGAACGCGCTCGGATTCGGCGGGATCGGAGGCACGGCGGGACAGAGCCAGTATTCGGTCCAGTGGGGGGAAAGTACGGTTTGATCGAAAAGGGCGTGAATCTCACCCTGCCCGCCGACACGATCCTTTCACAGCGTCAGGCGGCGTTCGTGCGCGCCGGCTGGCTTGCCGACGTCGAGAAGGCGGGAGAAGGCAGATTCATTACCTACCGCGGCGTTGAGCAGTCGCAGTCCGTCGGTTTTCTCAAGGCGCGAGAGGTCCTGCTTTACGAGGGAGAAGGTTATATCGCCGCGCGGATCCCTCTCTCGACCGGCGGGGATCTGTGGCTCATCCGTTCGAGCCGGCCGAATCAGACCTTCAAAAAGCTCTTAAGTCAGGTGAACGTCACCTCACTGATCCAGAACCCGGATCAATACGCCTCAAGGGAGGCGACCGTCGGATTCCCGGAGCTTGGGATTTCGTCGACGGTCGATCTCACGTCGAGTCTCAAAGCCCTCGGCATGGAGGAGGCGTTCAATGTTCATCACGCGGATTTCTCCTCCCTGTACGTTTATCTCGAAGCGGGGCTTACTCACACGGACTTCGAAACGGACGACTGGATGGACCGCGCGCCGCTTTCGGACGGAACGGAGGACAGCGTTTCCCTGAATTCCGTCGAGCTCGGATACAGGCTCTGGATGCTGTACGCCGATCTCGCTTCCCACAACGAGACCATCGAGAGAAACTACGAAAAAGTCAGAACGCTCGAGGCGGAAATCAAAAAGGAAACCGATCCCGCCCGCTCTGACGCGAAGAAGGAAGAACGGGACGCCCTCTTGACCCAGATCACCTATCTGCGGAAGCGGATCGGGCTCGTGAAGGAAGCCGTCGAGGAGCTGGAGAGCCGCGGCATCGAACCGGTCACGCTCGAGGAATTCCTCGCGCAGAGAGAGAGCGGGGCAGACCTGCGTTCCGCGGGAGATCAGGTGGAGCGCTTCTGCGCCTCGACGGGGATCACGCAGTCCTACGTCGCCTCGTGGGACGCGGACGGGATCGACGTGGGCGAATACGCGTCGCGGCTGACGCTTTCGGAGCCGACGGGGGTCTTTGATCCCTCCGACTGCGCCGCGGTCTTTGACGAACGCTTTCTGTTCTTCGTCACGGGAGGCGACGAGCATATCATCATCCTCGCCGGAGCCGTCAATTCTGTTCGGTGAAGAGCTCCGCACCGGAGCCGATTTATAAACCGTGAGGCGGCGAATTTCCCGCCCGCCGGCGTCGGCGGCAGAGGAGCGCTCGGAAAAGCGCCGGTCCCTCGCGTCGATCCGGCTCGCGGAGCATCCGTGAGCCCGAACACACGCTTTCTTGACAAATCCCCCGGATTGTGCTATGATTAGGTGAAAACGGGGTGATACACATGAAAAACATCAAAGCGGTGATCTTCGATCTCGACGGGACGCTGCTCAATACGCTTGAAGACCTGACGGACGCCGTCAATGTGACGATGGCGCGCTTTTCCTATCCGCCGCGGACGATCGCCGAGGTGCGCTCGTTCGTCGGCAACGGCGTGAACCGCCTGATCGAGCTCTGCCTGCCCGGCGGGTCAAGCGATCCGAATTTCGCGGCGGCGGTCGAAGAATACCGCGCGTATTACGCGGCGCATTCCCTCGTGAAGACCGCTCCCTATCCGGGGATTTCGGAAATGCTTGACGCGCTTTCCGCGGCGTCCCTGCCGTGCGCGGTCGTCTCGAACAAGCCGCAGGAGACGACTGAGAAGCTGTGCAGAGAGCTCTTTCCGTCCGTGCGCTTCGCCGTGGGTGAAAACGAGGCGGCGGGGCTGAGACGCAAACCCGCGCCCGACATGGCGTACCGCGCGGCGGACCTGCTCGGCGTGGACCCGGACGAATGCGTATTTGTCGGCGATTCCGAGGTGGATCTCGCCACGGCGCAGAATGCGGGGATCGACGCCGTCGCCGTGCTCTGGGGCTTCCGCGACCGTCGGCTGCTCGAGGAAAAAGGGGCGAAAATCTTCGTTTCGACCCCCGGCGAGCTGACGCGTCTCTTGCTCTGCGAAAAATTGTAAACAAGTCTTGAAATTTCATGATTCCTTGTCGAAATGCGGTTTACAAAGCGGGTTTGCTGTGTTATAATATTGTAATCCCGCACGAGATCGCGGCGGCATGAAAGGGTTCACCGGATCATGGTTTTCTCGAATCTCTTTTTCCTTTACGTATTCCTGCCGGCACTGTTTCTGGCATATTTTATCATAAAGAATGACGCGTACCGCCGCGCCGTTTTAGCGGCGTTTTCCCTCCTGTTTTACGCGTGGGGGGAACCGGTATGCGTTTTCCTCATGGTCGGGCTTGTCGCCGCGGACTACCTCTTCGGGCGGCTCATCCACGCGACAAGGGTGGAGGCGCTGCGCAAGCTCTGGCTGACGCTCGCCATCATCTCAAACCTCGGCGTGCTCGGCTTCTATAAATATCTCGGATTCTTCATCGAGACTCTGAATACGATTTTCAACGTGACCATTCCGACGGTGAGCGTCGTCATGCCGATCGGCATCAGCTTCTTCACCTTCCAGACGATGTCCTACGTCGTCGACGTGTACCGCGAGGACGCGGACGTGCAGAAATCCTTCCCGAAGCTTCTGCTCTACGTTTCCTTCTTCCCGCAGCTCATCGCGGGTCCCATCGTGCGCTACAAGGATATCGAGGCGCAGCTCGCGTCCCGCGCCGTGTCCGTCTCGGATTTCAACGAGGGACTGCTCCGGTTCGCGCAGGGGCTCGGGAAAAAAGTCCTCATCGCGGACTGCTGCGAGACCGTCATCAATTCGCTCTACGGTCTCTCGGAGGTGACCCTGCTCGGGCGCTGGGCGGGCGCGGTCTTCTTCACCCTCCAGCTCTATTTCGATTTTTCGGGCTACTCCGACATGGCGATCGGGCTCGGCAGGATGTTCGGCTTCCGCTTCCTTGAAAACTTCAAATATCCGCTCGTATCGAAGAGCGCGACCGAGTTCTGGCGGCGCTGGCACATTTCCCTCGGCACGTTCTTCCGCGATTACGTCTATATCCCGCTCGGCGGCAACCGCCACGATCAGGGGCGCAACATTCTCGTGGTGTGGTTCCTGACGGGCCTTTGGCACGGCGCGTCGTGGAATTTCGTCCTCTGGGGCCTCTATTACGCCGCGCTGCTCATGATCGAAAAGAAGACCCTCCTCAAAGCGTTTGAGCGGATGCCGAAGATCCCGTCCGCGATCCTGTCCCACCTGTACACGGTCTTTGTCACGGTCTTTGGCTTCGCGATCTTCTACTTCGACAAAAATCTCTTCCCGAGCCTCGGCTATCTCTTCGGCATCGGCACGGCGGGCTTTACCGACATCTTCACCGATTCCATACTGCTGGACAACATCCTCCTCCTCGCGGCGGCGGTGCTCTTCACGATCCCCGTCATACCCGCTTTGTGGGGCAGGTTCAAGGATAAGATTCCCTACGGCGTCAGCCGCGTGCTGAAAACGCTCGTGATCATCGCGCTGATCGCCCTCTCGACCGTGCGGCTCGTCGGGAACAGCTACAGCCCGTTCCTCTATTTCAGATTCTGAGGCTGGATCGCCATGAAGAAAAACAAGATCATCGATATTGTCTGCGTCGCCCTCGTGGGCGCGCTCTTCGGCAGCGTCGTGCTGCTCAATCTCTTTCAGAAAAACCGACCGACGGAATCCGAGTCCGAAAAGCGCATGCTTGAGACCATGCCGGAGTTTTCCTGGCAGGCGCTGACGGACGGCTCGTATTTCGCCGGGATTTCGGCGTTCATTTCCGACACCTTCATCGATAGGGACCGCATGGTGGCGCTTTCCCGCCGGCTCGACACACTGAAGGGCTTTGATTACGCGGTCGGAGGCGGGGAAAGCTTTGTGCTCCTGACGCCGAATACGGACACCAAACCCGAAGAACCCGAGGACGACGGTACGTCGGACGCCTTTGCCGCGGCTTTCCAAGCGCTCAAAAATCAGCAGGAGCAGCAGCAGAACACTGCCGATCCGACCGCGGAGCCCGAAACAACGCGGGAAGCGGAAGAACCTCAAACGCCGCAGGAGCCGACCGAGGCAGCCGCCGGCACGCCCGCGGACGCCGGGCAGGAGATCGTCTCTTCCGTCGGCGAGGAGCCTGAACCTCCCGAGACGGAGCCCGAGGAGCCGCAGCCTGACGAGACCGAAGCGGCTGTTTCGCTCTCGGACGACAATAAGACGTCTTCGTCCCGTGAAATCACGATGAGGACCGTGACGGCCGTGAACAAATTGTCGCGGCTCGTCTCGCGCAACGGCTCGGTGAAGACCGAGACCCCCACGCCGAACGGCCTGAGAAAAGCGTATTACTACGAGATTCCCGTCGGTGGTGAGCGTGTGTCCGTGGAGTTTGTCGACATGCGGGGCACTCCCTCCGGCTGCTGGGGCTTTCTCCGCATGGAGGACGGCAAATGCCTTTACGTCAAGATCGAGGATTACGACGACCCGGCCTCCCCCGTAAAGCTGACGGAACAGGATCCACCCGTCGAATGGATGGATTTCCTTGATTCCTTTAAGGACGGCGCCCTCGAGGTGCGCGAACAGAACGATCAGATCGTCAAGGTCCGCTGTGAATCGGCAAGCGGGAACCTCTCGGGCGATTTCGCGCTGGACGCGAAAACCTTCGAGGTGCTTCGCTCCTCCGTCCTGACGGACAACGGTTCCACCTCGGAGACCGCTTATTCCTACGGAGTGCAGCGTTTCGGTGAAGAACGCCTGACAGCCGCGCTGGAAGAGTACCTCACGGCCGCCGCCGAACCGGACGAACCCGAAGTCACCGGGCTGCATCTTTCGAGAAAGAGTCTGAGTCTGACCGTCGGCAGCGGCGCGGTCCTCAACGCCACGGTGGACACGAAGAATCCGAACGGCGCAACGGTGCGCTGGGGCAATACCGATAAGAACGTCGCGACGATTTCGATCAATCCGAACGGCGGCATCGACGTCAAAGCGGTTGGGGTGGGGAAGTGCACCATCACCTGCTCCTGGGGCGACAGCCTGAAAGAGACCTGCGAGGTCACCGTCAAGGAGATCACGGTCGAATACACGCCGCCCGCCGAGGAAGCGGATCAGAGCGCGGAGTTCCTCACGTCCGGTCTCTTCATCTACGGCGACGCCGTGTACACGCAGGCGTATTTCTCCTCGTCCGGCTCGTCCGCGTACGCGTCGACCGCGGCGTATTATCAGAAGCTCTTCGGATGCCGCGTCAGCGAGATCATCGCGCCCGTATCCGCCATGGTGATCGACAATCCGAGCGTCAAGTCGAAGATTCAGGATCAGGGCGACATCCTCGATCAGATGAACGCCTATACCGACGCGAATGTCAATTTCGTCAACGTCTACCCGACCATGTACGAGCATCGGAACGAGTATCTCTTCTTCCGCACCGACCACCACTGGACCCAGCTCGGCGCGTACTACGCTTATACTGCGTTTGCCGAATCGGTGGGGCTTGAGCCGACGCCGCTCTCCTCCTTCAACCACGTGATCCGCAACGAGTCGTACAGCGGCTCGATGTACAATTTCACGCTTGACGCGCGCGTTCTGAACTTCTCCGACGTGATCGAGGCGTACTATCCGACGAAGGAGCACACCATGACCGTCACGACTTCGAGCGGCTATACGAACGTCTACGACACGAGCATCATTTCGTCGAACAAGACCTATGTCACCTTCATCGCGGGCGACAACCCCTATACCGTCATCAACGTCCCCGACAACCCGCAGGACAAGAACGTCCTCGTTCTGAAGGACTCCTTCGGAAACGCGTTCGTGCCCTACCTCTGCGAGCATTACGGCAACATCATCGTCGCGGACGTGAGATCCCTCAATTTCAATCTGTACGAACACCTGAAGGACTACGGACTCACGGACATCATCTTCATCAACAATATTCAGGCGGCAAACACCTACTCATGGTCGCGCATGTACATGAAAGCGGTGGGCGTGAGCCTGCCGTAAAAGAACGGAGGAAACTATGAAACTCGGCATCATCAACGGCTGGGACGAGGGCTCGTTCCGATACGTATCCGCGCTCGGTCTCGAGGCGGTCGAATTCTGCTGCAATCACAACTACGACAGCATGGAGGTCGCCGGTCACGTCGACGAGATCAAGGCCTATTCCGAACAGTACAAGGTCTCGGTCGGTTCCATCGGACGCTGGGGACAGCAGCGCATCGACGATGAGGGGAAAATCATCGAATCCGCTTTTCAGCACGACAAGAACCTCATCGACGCCGCGTCCGCGCTCGGGTGCCCCGTTTTCAACGCGGGCGTGAATCCGGTCCCGGGGAAGAGCTTTGAGGAAAACTGCGCCGTCGCGATCGACTACTTCGGAAAGCTGATCGACTACGCGAAGGGCAAGAACGTGAAGATCGCCGCCTACAACTGCGACTGGTGCAATTTCGTCGTGGAGGACAAGGCGTGGGGTGCCGTTCTCGGCGCGCTTCCGGAGCTCGGCATCAAGTACGATACCTCCCACTGCCTCGGCCGCCGCGGGGATTACCTCGCCGAAATGCTGAAATGGGGCCATCGGATCTATCACTTCCACATCAAGGGCTCGCTCTACATCAACGGAGAGCACTACGACGATCCGCCCGCCGGGCTGGATCAGGTGCAGTGGGGCGCCGTGTTCGATCTGCTCTACACGAAGGGCTATAACGGCATGCTTTCCATCGAACCTCATTCCGGGCACTGGATGGGCGTGCGCGGCCAGTGGGGCGTCGAATACACCATCCGCTTCATCAAGCCCTTCATCATGCCGGAAAACTATACCTACGACGGCACGCCGTACATGCCGTAAGCCATGGGGATCCTCGGACATCTTAAAACCGTCACGCGCCACCGCGCGCTCGTTTTGAAGCACTGCGTCATGGCGGGCATTCCGCTGAGCGGGCTCACACACGACCTCTCAAAATTCTCGCCGACGGAATTTCTCCCCGGCGCGCGCTATTACGAGCAGGGCAAGCGCAGTCCCAACGAGCATGAGCGCGAGGTGCTCGGCTATTCCGCGGCGTGGATGCACCACAAGGGGAGAAACCGGCACCACTGGGAATACTGGTTCGACATCAATCCCGCGTCAAGGCGCTACGAGCCCGTCCCCATGCCCGTAAAATACCTGAAGGAATCCTTCTGCGACCGGGTCGCCGCGAGCAAGATCTACAAGGGCGAGCAGTACAGGGACAGCGACGCGCTGGATTACATGATCTCGAAAAAGGAAATGGAATCCCTCATGCACCCGTGCACCGCGTGCATCCTCCGGAAATGGCTGACCATGCTTGCGGGGGAAGGGGAAGAGAAGACCTTTGCCTATCTCCGCCGCGTGGGAGATATCCGCTGCCATCCACAGCGCTGCCCGAAATGTGCCGCAAGGACGGACATCACCTTCCGCGAGACCACTGTTGATTAATTAAGAGAACCGCCGCGCCGGCTCCGGAAAAGGAGCGGCGCGGCGGCGTTTCTTTTTTTGAATTGTCCGGTCGCTTACGGCAGCGTAACGCCGAGACAGCCCATATAGAGCTGGGACCAGATCTTGGCGTTCGCGTTCTCGATGCTGTTGACGAAGATGATGTCGGTCAGCTTCACGTCCTTCAGGCGCTCGAGAAGATTGCCGGTCTCATAGCGCGGGTCGGCGACGATGATCTTGCCGTAGTGCTCGCAGAGGAAGGGGACGAGGGCGTTGCCGTAGGAGTCCTTCATCACGAGACAGATTTTGTCCTGCGGGTTGTCCGGCACTTCGATGACGGTGTACGGGTTGTCCCCCGCGATGAAGGTCACATAGGTGGAGTTCTCGGCAATGATGGAGGTCGAGTAGGTCATGGTCACGCCCTGCGGGGTCTCCACCGTCATGGTGTGGGCTTTCGTCGGATAATAGACCTCGATTTCGTCCACGAAGTTCTTGACGCGCTCGTCCAAAGTGAACGAATACCAGCTTCCGTAATACTGCGGGTTGCGGATGGTCTTCTCAAAGCTCGAGAGCGGTGTGGGCGTGAATCCCGCCGCCTCGGCAAACGCGGCATAGGCGTAATAGGCGCCCCTCTGCGTCCAGTGGTGATCGGACCGGAAATAGAGGTATTCCACCCGGTGCGCCAGAATCGGATCATAGGTGTTGACGAAGCGGACGGAGGGATCGACCAGGGCCTTCATATCGTCGAGGATCTGCTTCTGATCCGGGATCTTCGACTTTACCGTCGGGTTGTCGATGGTCATGGAGGACATCGGCGCGATCACGATGCTGACGGGACAGCCGAACGCCATCTGATAATACAGCGCGGTCTGGGCGTAGTAATTCGAATTCGCCTCGGAATAATACACCTGCGCGTAAACCGCGTCTCCGTAGATGAAAATGCCGTCCGTGGAGAAATCGGCGGTCGCGTCCGGCGGCGGCGCGTAGGGAGAGGGCTCGATGACCTCAACGGGCGCGGGCGTCGTTTCCGGCTCAGTTACGGGATCGCCGGAGGGGTTCGCGGGGGTTCCGGGATCATCGACATGGACGGGCTGCGTCTCCGGATCGACGGACGGCTTGACCGTGTCGCCGGGCTTGTCCGTATCCGCAGTGTCGGCGGGGCGCTTCGTTTCCTCCGAATCTGCGGGACGCATGGAGCAGGAGGCAAGCAGGAGCGCGGAAACAAGTAAAATGAGGAAGACGCGAAGCGTTCGATTCAGTTTCAAAACAGGGTCCTTTCTGTCGGCTTCTATCAAAAAAATGCGAACTTTGTCATTTGTTGTCTGCGTAAGGAATATTATACCCCCCGAAAGAGCTTTTGTCAATGAATCCGGCGTGAAATTTTCTTTTTTCGAACAGAAAAAAACCGCGGCCTGAAGCCGCGTTTTTTATGGAATATTCAGTCGATCGCGAGACCGAACACGCGCCGATAGAGCGCGGGCCGTTCCTCGTCCGTGATCGTCCTCATCTCCGTCACCTCGTCCCCCGTCCAGACGCGGAACTCGTCTCCGTCCACGGTCATGCGCCCGTCCTCCGTTTTGATCGAAAGCATGTGCGCGGAGATAAAGGGGGACTCCGACGCGCGCTCGCACCAGAAGGACGGCATGATATAATCGATGTTCAGCTGTTCCTCCTCGGTGAAGCTGTAAAACCGCCGCCATTCGCCCTTGTGAAGGTCGGAAATCACCCATCCGAAGAAGGGCTCTTTTTCCACGCGGTACACCTCGCCGAACTGCGCCGATACCGCGCCCTCCTCAAACGGCAGGGGGATCCGGAACGCGGACTGACCGATCCCGGCGTCGCAGATCCATGTTTTTCCGTCCGCGTCTTCGGCAAGCACGACCCGGTGCCGCCGCATGGGGATCTCCGTCTCCCCGCGGAGGTAGCGCGCCATGACCTCCTTGACCCGATAGCCGAGGGAACGCAGGATTTCCCCGAGAAAGCCGTTGAGCTCAAAGCAGTATCCGCCCCGGTGCCGAACGACGATCTTTTCGTACAGGTCGGAGTAATCGAGCGAGAGCGGGATCCCCGCGACGATGTCGAGGTTTTCGTAGGGCACCCGGGTCGCCATGCCGAGCTGAACCGAGCGGAGAAGCCCGGCGTTGGGCCGCGCCGCGGGATCGTACTCCAGACCGATCCTTTCAAAGATTTTATAAAGCTGTTCTTCGGAATACATCGTCTTATCCGCCTTTCTCTTCCGTTGTCTGCGCGTCCGGGAGTCCGTCGACGCGCTTGTACAGCGCGCTTTGTCCGTCGCCGCGCACGGCCTCGATATACGCGCCGTCAGCCTCTTCGACGTCGTAGATCGTCAGGCGCGTTTCGTCGTTCGCTGCCATGCCGAGCCGTCTGCCGCGTTCATAGACGGCGGGGTTGTCGTCCTCGATATAGAGCTCGTGATCGTAAATGATTTTCCCGTCCGGAAGGATCGTGCCGACGGTACGGTTTTGGTTGACATAAAGAATGCCGCCGACTACAAGCGCCGCGATCAGAACGACGGCGAGCAAAACCGCGCGGGGGCTCGGCTTTTTCATATCAGTCATGCAGGTTTTCGTAAATCCGGTCGCAGAGCGCGGCGAACTCGAGCGTCATGGCGTGCGGCGCGGTCTCGCTTTCGGTCTTTCCCGCCTTCACGCAGCGGATGACCTCTTCGATCTCGTAGGTGAAGCCGTTCTTCGTCTCGTTGTCGATGAAATGCTCGATGAGCCGTCCGCCGCGGTAACAGAACGCTTCATTCCCGACGTGGGAATTCGGCACGACGATCTTGCCTTCCGTGCCGTAAATCTGCAGTTTTTCGTCCGGCGAGGCGAGCAGCGTGGATTTCAGCACCGCGGGAACATTGCCCTCGAAGACGAGCGTGATGATGTTTGTCGCGTCCACGGGCGTGCCGACGGGCTTCATCGCGGAGAAGGTCTCCATCGACGAGCGGATCACGGGGCGGTCCATCACATAGGTCATGATCTCATAGGCGTACACCGTAATGTCGTACGACGCGCCCCCGCCGAGGTCCGGGGAGAAATAGCGGTTTTCCGGATTGCGCTGAGCGGGGAAGCCGATCGCGGTCTCCGCGAACACGGGCGTGCCGATTTTTCCCGCGGCGAGCCATTCGCGCGCCTTGTTTACGGGCGGCAGAAAACGGCTCCACATGGCCTCCATGGTGAAAACGCCCTTTTCTTCCGCCAGCGCGAAGACCTCGCGCGCTTCCGCGAGCGAACGGAACATAGCCTTTTCGCACAGCACGGGGACGCCGTGCCGGATGCAGAGCAGGGAGAGGGCAAAATGGGAATCGGTCGTCACGGCGATGTAAACGGCGTCCGGCCTTTCCGCGACGAGCATGGCTTCGTAATTGTCGTACGCCGCGGGGAGCTTGTGACGGGCTGCGAACTTCTCTGCGCGTTCCCTGGATTTTGAAGCGACCGCGCAGACCGAACATCCTTCCACGAGTTCCACGGCGTCGCAGAAGCGGTTCGCAATGTTTCCCGCCCCCATGACGGCAAAACGGAAGTTTTTCATAGTTCTTTCCTCCACGGGGAGATTCTTCGTTTATTATACCATGAATGTTCGGTTTTGTCAAAGGAAATCGCAGGGAAAGACCGGCAGAAAAACCGTATTTTTCATGGGGAAAAAAGAAAAATTTTCACTTCGGTTGTTGATTTTCAAAAGGTTATGCTATACAATAGATGCAAAACAGATGCTGTGCCGAGGGATCCGCATGAAAAAAGTGAAGCGTTTGCTCGTTTTCCTTGTCGTCATAGCGCTTCTTCAGGGACTGGCGCTTTTGTTCCTGACCCCCGGCGGGCTGGAAAAGGTGTTCGTCCTTCCTTTTCGCCTGAAAGTGGAAAAGTTCAAACCGGACACCAATATCTATGCGGTCTATTACGACATGCGCAGCGATATCGCGAAAGCGGACGTGATCGTCGTCGGGATGGATTTTTCGGTTGCCGAGAGTTATGATGTGCTCGGTCATTTCACCCGATTCCTCAAGCAGAACAGCGATCTGTCCGCCGTTCTGATGCCCTTCGACAAGCGGCAGACCGCCCTGTCGAACGAACTGCTCGGCGCACAGGACGAGAGTGAAATCGTCCCGCGGTTTGAAGCGCTTACGGCGGAGGGAAATCTCTCAGCCGACTGCGCCGATTACATCGGCGAGATCTACCGGATCAATGCCACCATGATCGAAGCGAAGAAATTCGGTTTTCTCTCCTATTCGGAGTCGACCGGAGAAGTGCCCCTTCCCAAGCGGATCGCCGCCGCCGCTCATCGGACGGACCGCAGCGTTCTCTGCGTGGTGGACATTCTCGAAATGAAGGACAGCGCGGCGTTCCGCGAAGAACTTGAGGCGGTGCTCGGCGGCAGGAAGGTGCTGACGCTCGGCATGTACTACGACTCCTCTTCCGCCTCTGCCGAAACGCATGAAGCCGTGTCGTTTCCGTTTGCCGGCGAGGTGCCCGCGTGCTATTTTGTCAAGAACCGCGACCACGAGTCGTTCTACCGCTATTACCGTTTCGTGACGAAGCACCTGTCCGCAGGCAAAAAGGTCCCGCTTGACAGGAGATTTACCGATTACTTCTTCATCATCACGGGCGGCACCGGAATCAAAACGTGAGGTATTATGATCAGACTGGAAGACGCCGCGTTTGAAAAAGCGGTCTTCGAGCAGAAGAGCCCGATCGCGGTTCCCGTAGAACTCAGAGTTTCCGACCGGCTCGAAATCCTGAGCTTTTCCCTGACGCGGGACATTGCCGAAGAGTTTGAGCTGAACTGCGCGTCCGATCCCCTCTCGCCCGACGCGCTGAGATCCCTGGAAGGAGCCCTGCTTGAATGCCTGCGCTCCTTCGGATACGACGAGGTCGACACGACGAGCTATCCGCTTTACGATTACCGGCCTCAGGGAAATTCTCTTCGCCTTGACCGCATCCTGCCCGGGTGCGGGATCATCGATACGCTCGAGGGCGAGCGCTGGGACGACGAGCTCGCGCTGGACGAATTCCGGCTCGATCCGAAGGATCCCCTCGACCGGATGGCGGTCATGCGCGCCCCCGACGGCACGATCGTCGCGTACGCGGGTCTGAACGACATTTCCGAAGAGGACGGGCTGTGCGAGCTGAACGTCGAGGTCTCGGAGGCGGTGCGCAATCGCGGGTACGGTACCTCCTGCACCGTACTCCTCGCCGATACGCTGATGAAGGCGGGCGCGGACGTGCAGTATGTGACCTCCCATCTCAACAAGCCGAGCATGCGGCTCGCGGAGCGGGCTGGCATGACGCTCGCGCAGAGGATCTATCCCGTCGTCCTCCGCAAATCCGGAGAGGACGACGAAGAGTTTTTTGATTTCTCCTGAAACCATTCCGAGGTAATTATGGCTTTTGACGCTGCCATGCTCCGTTTCGTCGTCGGCGAGATCAACGAAAAGCTGACAAACGGAAAAGTGGATAAAATCTATCAACCCGGCCGCGAAGAGGCGGTATTCGTCATCCGATGCGGCGGGGAAGAGCATCGGCTCAATCTTTCCGCGGGCGGAAACGGCTCCTATATGAACCTGACGTCGCTGAAGCCGGAAAATCCCGCCACGCCGCCGATGTTCTGCATGATGCTGCGCAAGCATTTTTCCGGCGCGCGCTTCGCCGGAGCCGAGCAGCTCGGCTTCGAGCGCGCGGCGCGGCTGACCTTCGATACTCACGACGAGCTCGGCTTTTCGACGAAGAAGCACGTCATCGTCGAGCTGATGGGTCGGTTTTCCAACATCATCGTCACGAACGCGGAGGACCGCATCGTCGGCGTGCTCAAATCGGTCGATTTCACCGTGAGCGAAAAGAGGCAGGTCCTTCCCGGCATGCTGTACGAGCTCCCGCCGAAGCAGGACAAGTTGGATCCCCTCGCGGAGCAGACGGACGAGCGGACGTTCAAAGCCCTTGCCGCGAAGGAGGACCCGGACCGCTCCGCCGAGAAATTCATCATGGCGCATTTCGCCGGTCTCTCCCCCCTCATCGCGCGCGAGATCGTGTACCGCGCGGCCGGACGAACGGACGCCTCCCTGCGCGACGCCGAGCGGGGTCTCACCGCCCAGTTCATGGACATGATCCGCCGCATCCGGGAGCGCGACGGCATCCCGACGCTCGTGAAGCGGGACGGGGTCCCCGTCGAATACGCCTTCTGCGAGATCGGGCAGTATGGAGCGGGTGTCGAGATCCTGCATCCGGAGACCTACGGCGAGCTGATCGACCTTTATTTCGGCGAAAGAAGCCGCGAGGAACGCCTGCACCGCAAGGCATCCGACATTTTTAAGCTCCTCTCGAACGCCGAGAGCCGCATCATCCGCAAGACCGAGCGGCAGAAGGAAGAGCTTGCCGCCTGCGCCGACGGGGAGAAATACAAGCTCTGGGGCGACCTCATCACGGCGAACATCTGGAGACTCGAGCGCGGCATGAGCGAATGCGAGCTTGAGAACTGGTACGCGGAGGATCCTGCGCCGGTCGTGATCCCCCTTGACAAGCGTCTCTCCCCCTCCGCGAACGCGCAGGTCTATTATAAGAAATACGCGAAATCGAAAACCGCTCTCGTTCGCCTGACCGAGCAGATCGAGGAAGCGCGGACCGAGCTCGAATACGTCTATACCGTGCTGGACGCCCTGTCCCGCGCGGATACGGAGCGGGAGCTTTCGGAGATCCGCACGGAGCTCTATCACAGCGGATACGCTTCGAAAATGAAGAACTACACCGAACGGAAGCAGTCTGCCCCGAGCATCGCACGGTATCGCACGACGGACGGACACACGGTGCTCTGCGGACGGAACAACACGGCGAACGATTATCTCACGACAAAGCTCGCCGCGCGCTCCGACTGGTGGTTCCATACGAAGAATCAGCCCGGCTCACACGTCGTCCTCGAATGCTTCGAGGGAGAGTCCGATCCGTCGGAGAGTGCGTTTACCGACGCCGCGGAAATCGCCGCGTTCAACTCGAAGGCGAAGGGCGGTACGATGATCCCCGTGGATTATACCCGGGTTTCCAAGGTCAAAAAGCCCGCGGGCTCCAAACCGGGCTTTGTGATATACTCCTCAAACTGGACCGCGTACGTCACCCCCGACGAGGAAAAAGTCCTCGCCATGAGACAGAAATAAGCAAGGGAGGCACACCATGACCGCCACGAAAAAAGTATTCGCATTCGATCTCGACGGAACGCTCACCGAGCACCGCACATGGATCACGGACGAAAACCTCGCCGTCCTCGACGAATTGAAGGAAGCCGGCATCCGCTCGGTCATTCTCGGCGCGGGACAGACGAGACGCATTTTCACCCAGATGCGCGAATATCCCATCGATATCATCGGCAATTACGGTCTCCAGTACGCCGTTTACCGGGAAGAGAAGGGGGATATCGAATTTCTGCGCGACATCGTGCTCCCCTGTGACCGCGCGTCCGTCACTCAACGGGTCAACGCGCTTCGCGAGCAATGCGGCTATACGGAATACCGGGGAGACACGGTCGAGTTTCATCCGTCCGGGTGCGTGACCTTCCCCATGCTCGGCACGAAGGCCGCCATCGCGGATAAGCTCCTCTACGATCCCACCCGCGAAAAGCGCCGCGCGATTTACGAAATCGTGGACGAGGCGTTCCCGGAGTATTCGGTATTCGTCGGCGGCAGCTCCTCCTTCGACATGGTGCCGCGGCCGTACAACAAGTATTACGCGCTCGATCTCTTCTGCCGGGAAGAAGGCTTCTCCCACGACGAGGTCGTCTACTTCGGCGACGATTACGGCAAGGGCGGCAACGATACGTGCGTCTTTGAATCCGACATCGCCTGCGTCAAGGTGGATCGGTACACCTCGATCCGAACTTTGGCGGAGGGCGTTCTGAGGGGGAATACATAACGAAGATTTGCCATGGAAATATGAAACGGGCCTGTCGCAAATAGTCCCAAAAGTTTTCGTCCACCTTTTTCAAAAGGTGGTGGGGTGTCGGGGCAACGCCCTGACCCGAGGTCCGCAGACCTCGGAACACCCAAGACTTTGAAAGAGTTCCTCTTTTTGGTCCTTTTGGGTTCAGCTTGCTGAACCGGCTCCTCTGATAAAGGAGAAAAAGGACAGCTGTCGGCTCTGAAAAGCAAGAGGGCTGTTGCATTTCTCCGTTTTCTGGAGTTAATGCGACAGACCGACATGATGGTTAAACACCACATGAATGAAAAGCAGATTGCAAAGAAGAAGAAAGAGGTATATAATTAAAGGAGCCGAGAAGGTCGAAGGGGCTTGGAA
>JAFYBN010000069.1 GCA_017540175.1 Clostridia bacterium
ATCCCTTCAAAAACTGGGGTTCTCCGTCTCTCTGTCTTAAGTTTCTTTTATACTCTGTTTCCCGCAAGCCTTCTTTTGAAGACCTGCCCTTTTGTTCTGCCTTTTTTCCTACGCTGCTTTGAGGGTTTTCAGAACAGCCCCATCTTTGTTCGTCTTGAATCTCTTATTTCTTCAGCGAATTGACGATCTCCTCGGTATCGGACGCGATCATCAGCTCCTCGTTCGTCGGCAGGACGTAGACCTTGACCTTCGAATCCGGCGTGGAGAGCTCCACGGTGTTGGGCTGATGGTGGGTCACGGCGTTGAGCTCGCGATTGATCTTGATGCCGTAGTATTCCATATTCGCGCAGGCGCGGTCTCTCAGCTCGGGGTTGTTCTCGCCCATGCCCGCGGTCCAGACGACGGCGTCAAGCCCGTTCATCGCGGCGGCGTACGCGCCGATGAACTTCTTGCACTGATACGCGAGCGTGGAAGCGGCGATATACGCGCGCTCATTGCCCTGAAGGATGGCGGCCTCGATATCGCGGCTGTCGGAGGAAATGCCGGAAATGCCGAGGAAGCCGCACTTCTTGTTCATATACTCGCTCATCTCGGCGGGGGTGAAGCCCTCTTTTTCCATGATATAGGGCACGATGGCGGGGTCGATGGAGCCGCAGCGGGTGCCCATGATCACGCCGTCGAGGGGCGTGAAGCCCATGGAGGTGTCGATGCACTTGCCGCCCTTGACCGCGGAGATCGAAGCGCCGTTGCCGATGTGGCAGGTCACGATCTTGGTCTCTTCGAGGGGCTTGTCAAGGAGCTTCGCCATTTCACGCGCCACAAAGCGGTGGGAGGTGCCGTGCGCGCCGTAGCGGCGGATGTGGTACTTCTCGTACATATCCCAGGAAATGCCGTACATATACGCCTGCGGGGGCATGGTCTGATGGAACGCGGTGTCGAAAACGAGGACCTGCGGCTTGTCCGGCATGACGGCGAGACAGCCCTTGATGCCCATGATGTGCGGACCGGTGTGAAGGGGAGCGAAGTCGCGGCAGAGCTCGAGCTTCGCGAGGACTTCGTCGTTCAGAAGCACGGATTCGAAGAAATAGGGACCGCCGTGAACGATACGGTGACCGACGCCCTCGATCTCGTTCATGTCCTTGATGACGCCGATTTTCGGATCGGGGCAGGTCAGATATTTGATGACGACCTCGGTCGCGACGGCGTGGTCCGCCATCGGGATATCGACCTTCAGCTTTTCGCCGTTTTCACCCTGACGGTGCTCGATGCGCCCGTCGATGCCGATGCGCTCGCAAATGCCCTTCGCAAGGACGGATTCGGTCGCGGTGTCGAAGAGCTGATACTTCAGGGACGAGGAACCGGCGTTGACAACTAAGACTTTCATGTGGGGTTTTCCTCCGATTTTCAGTTATGGGTTGACAGTTTTTCAAAGACTGGATATAATTATATATGAAAAGAAGGCAAAAAACAAGAACTTTGCGGCACTTTGTAGGATAAAATAAAAGATGAGAAATTCCACAGCCATAATTTGTGAACTTAACCCAATCCACCCGGGGCACAGACACCTCTTAAAGCTCGCGAGCGCGACGTTTTCCCCCATCATTGCCGTCGTGGGCGGCAATTTCACGCAGCGCGGGGAGGCGGCGCTCTGGGACGCGTACGTCCGGGCGCGCTCAGCCGTGCTCTGCGGAGCCGATCTCGCCCTGCTTCTCCCGTACCCCTGGTGCGCGGCGGGAGCGGAGGATTTCGCGCGGGGCGGCGCGGCGGTCGCGGCGGGGGTGGGCGCGGATTCGCTGACCTTCGGCTCGGAGTCCGGCGATCTGATCGGTCTCGAAAAAGCGGCGGCCCTTCGCGCCTCGGAGGCGTTCGGCGAACGCTACCGCGCGGCGGAGAGCAGCGGCAGGACCCGCGGAAGCGCGGCGGTTTATGAAGAAGTCATGCGCACGCTCGGCGGCCCGGACACGCTCGGTCCAAACGACAAGCTCGGGCTCGAATACATCCGCTTCGGCAGAGCGGCGGGGATCGGCGCTTTTCATCCGATCCGCAGGCTTGACGGACTGCCGTCCGCATCAGAGATCCGGGACGTTCTGCGCACAGCTCCGGACGGATGGGAGGCCGCTTCGGACCTTGTCGCCGCGGAGGCGCGGGAGCTCTTTGAAGCCGCGCCCCGCTGTGATCCCGCCCGGTATGAGGCGCTGCTCTACACCCACGCGCTTCTCTTCGTCGGCGGGGACGAGACCTCCTCCATCCTGCGCTATGCGGCGAAGGCGGCGCGGCAGACGATCGATCCGGGAGAGTTCATGCGCGCCCTTCCGACGAAAAAGTACACGGCTGCGCGCATGCGGCGTGAACTGCTTCGATCCGTCATAGACGGGGGAACGTTTGAAAGCGAAGCCATGGCGAAGACCGATCCGCGCTGGACCGTTCTTCTCGCGGCAAACGCGCGGGGGCGCGCGTATCTCGCCGGGAACCGGGATCGTTTCCGCATCCCCGTCGTCGTGAAGCCCGCCGACCTGTCTGCGCTGGACGAGGAAGCGAAGCGGCAGAACGCGCTGAACCGGAGAGCGGACGAGGTGTACGCCTATCTCGCCGGTCTTCCGGTCGACACGTATGTGAAGATGAAACCCGCGATGGAAGACTGACCGTTCAAAAAACAAGGGCCTGCCGCGCTTTCGATGCTGATAGTCGGCAGACCCTTTGTATGTATGATTGCGTCTAGCGTCGCTTCGTTATCCGTGAATCATTTCCCGGATCCGGAATTTCGCGCCGATGCTTTCCGCGATGGCGGCGCAGCGTTCGATGTCGTCGTCCGGAATGGTCCCGCGCACCACGGTCAAAACGACCGTCGGCACGTATTTCACGACCTCCCGTGCAAATTTCACCACGCCGGAGAAGGTGTCCTCGCCGAAGCGGGGACGGCAGATCTTGTTGTAGGTCTCCGGGTCCGCGGCGTTGATGCTGATCGAGACGCAGTCCACAAGTCCCTTGAACATCGGCGCGGTATCCTCGGCGAGAATGAAGGAGGCGTGCCCGTTCGTGTTGACGCGGATCGGCACCGTCGTCTTTTCCCGGATGAATTTGCAGGTTTCAAGCATATCGTACAGGCGGCAGGTCGGCTCGCCGTAGCCGCAGAAGACGATTTCCTTGAATTTGTTCAGCGTGTTATAGGAGGAGAGGTCCGCGAAAATCTCCGCGAGCGTGGGGTCCCGCTCCAGAAAGAGATCGGGATAGGGCTCGTTCGGGGCGATCTCGCGCACGCAGAACACGCACCGGTTGGTACAGTGCCCCGTGATATTCACATACAGACTGTTTTTGATGACGTAGGTGATGACCATGACATCCTCCTGATCGGGAGCCGCGGGTGCGGCTCCGTTTATTTAGTCCGCCCGAAAAAGGCGGAGGCGTTCTGATAGGTTAGCTCGGCGGCGTCTTCCGGCGCGAGTCCCCTGATCGAAGCGACAGCTTCGAGCGTATGATGGAGATACCCGGAATAGTTGATCTCGCCGCGGTGAGGAACGGGCGGCAGATAGGGGCAGTCCGTCTCCACGAGCAGTTTGTCCGCGTCAACAGCTAAGGCGGCTTCCTTCAGCCGGTTCGCGTTCTTGTAAGTCACGGGACCGGAAAAGGAGATGTGCCAGCCCATGGCGCAGTACTGCCGCGCAAGCTCCGCGCCCCCCGAAAAGCTGTGCAGAACGCCGCAGTTTTCGCGGTGCGCCGCGATCAGATCGAAGGTGGGACCCGCCGCGTCGCGCGAATGGATGACGACGGGAAGGGAAAGCCTTGCCGCCATTTCCAGCTGCGCCGCGAAAACGTATTCCTGCCGCTCTCTGTTCGTGCCGTCGTAGTGGAAATCGTAACCGATCTCCCCGATCGCGCGGACCTTTTCGTGCGCCGCCATCGCCTCGATCCGGGCGAGCGCCGCGTCCAGCGAGATCGCGGGGATCTCCTGCGCGTCGCAGGGATGGATCCCCACGGCGGCGACGACAAAATCAAACTCCTCGGCGAGGGCTACGGATTCTTCCGAGGTCCCCACGGACGAGCCGACGTTGCAGATCATCTCCACGCCCTCGGCATGAGCTTTGAGCAGCGCGCCGCGTCCGCCGCCCTCGAATTCCTCTTCGAAGCGGCGGTCGTTGTAATGCGCGTGCGAATCGAACAGACGCATCAGCGGACTCTTTCTCCGAGCGGGGTCTCGGGATCGAGGAAGACGACCCGTACCACCTCTTCGCCGGACGCGAGGATCATGCCGTTCGATTCGATGCCGCACAGGACCGCGGGCTTCAGATTTGCGACGACAATGATCTTTTTGCCGACGAGCGCTTCCGGCTCGTAGAATTTCGCGATGCCGGAGACCACGGTGCGCTGTTCGTATCCGAGATCGAGCGTCAGCTTTAAGAGCTTCTTCGCCCGCGGCACTCTTTCACACGCGGCGACCTGCGCCGTGCGCAGCTCCACGCCCATGAAATCGTCGATGGAGATCATGGCGACGCCCTCGGGCTTCTCCGGCTTTTCGGCGGCCTTCGCCTTTTCCTCTTCCGCTTTTTTCGCCGCGGCGCGCTCTTCTTCGATTTCGGCAAGCAGCTTCTGCTCGTCGATGCGCGCGAAGAGCGGGGATGCCTCGCCGGTCACGGAACCGGGCGCGAGCCCTCCGAACGATGAAAGGGATTCGAACGAACGGCAATCCGTGCCGATCTGCGCGAAAATGGAATCGGAGGTCCCGGGGGTGATCGGAGCGAGCATGACCGCGCCCTGACGGATGACCTCGAGCAGATTGTAAAGGACTGTGCCGAGCCGCGCCCTGTTCTCCTCGCTCTTTGCGAGCGTCCACGGCGTGGTCTCGTCGATATACTTGTTCGCCCGTCTCAGCATCGTGAAGACGTCCGCGCAGGCGTCGGCAAGGTGCAGGGAATCCATGTCGGCGGTGTAGCTTTCGAACGCCTTTTTGAGCGTGTCCTTCAGCTCGGCGTCCGTGCCCTCTTCGCCCGCGGGGGCGGGGACGACGCCGTCGAAATACTTCTTCGTCATGGCGACGGTGCGGGACACGAGGTTGCCGAGGTTGTTCGCAAGGTCGGTGTTGTAGCGTCCGATCACGGACTCCACGGTGATCGAGCCGTCCGTATTGTACGGCATTTCGGCGAGGCAGTAGTAGCGCACGCCGTCCGTCGTGAAGCGCTTCGCGAGATCGTCCGCGTAGACGACGTTGCCGCGGGATTTCGACATCTTATCGGTGCCGAAATTGAACCACGGGTGCCCGAATACCTTCTTCGGAAGGGGAACGTCGAGGGACATCAGGAAGATCGGCCAGTAGATCGAGTGGAAGCGCATGATGTCCTTGCCGATGACGTGGATGTCGCAGGGCCAGTATTTTTGGAAGAGCTCCGGCTGCTCGTCCCGCCCCGCGTCGTAGCCGAGCGCGGAAATATAGTTCGTCAGGGCGTCCAGCCAGACGTAGACGACGTGCTTCGGATCGGAGTCCACCGGGATGCCCCATTTGAAGCTCGTGCGGGAGACGCAGAGATCCTGAAGACCGGGGTTGATGAAATTGTTGAGCATCTCGCGCTTGAGGCTTTCGGGCGCGATGAAATCGGGGTTGTCTTCGTAATACTGCACGAGCCGGTCGACGTATTTGCTCATTTTGAAGAAATACGCCTCTTCCTTCGTGAGCTGGACCTCGCGGCCGCAGTCCGGGCATTTGCCGTCCTTCAGCTGGGTCTCCGTAAAGAAGGATTCGCAGGGCGTGCAGTACCAGCCCTCATAGTAGCCCTTGTAAATGTCGCCCTTGGCGAGCATTTTTTCGAAAATATGCTTAACGTTCGCCTCGTGATCCGCGTCCGTAGTGCGGATGAAGCGGTCGTAGGAGACGTTCATCGAATCCCAGACGCTCTTGATGGAGGCGGCATACCGGTCGACGTATTCCTTCGGGGTGATTCCGGCTTCCTTCGCTTTGTTTTCGATTTTCTGGCCGTGCTCGTCGCTGCCCGTCACAAAATGCACGTCGTACCCGCGCAGTCTCTTATACCGCGCGATCGTGTCGGCGCAGATGATGTCGTAGGTGTTGCCGATATGGGGCTTATACGAGGCGTAGGCGATCGCCGTCGTGATATAAAACGTTTTCTTTTCCATGAATATCTCCTTTATGAGAACTCAGATCCGCTCGCCCATGATCCAGACGGACTGGAGCGAGGGCGCGGTTTTGTCTTCGATCATCAGAATGTCCGCGCGTTTCCCGACGGAGAGGGCACCGCATTCGCTTTCGATCCCGACCATGGCGGCGGGGTTCGCCGTCGCGCAGGGAAGGGCTTCTTCCAGCGGCTTGCCGGTGAATTTCATATAATTGACGAGCGCGCGGAAGAGATCGAGGGTGCTGCCGGCGAGCGCGCCGTCGGAGTTGACGGCCCTGCCGTTCTTCACGATGACGGGCAGTCCGGCAATCCCGTACACCCCGTCCGGCATGGCGGCGGCTTCCATCGAATCGGTGATGAGAACGAGCTTGTCCGAGGGCTTGACGCGGCTCGCGAGCGCGATCATGGCGGGGTGGATGTGCTCGCCGTCGCAGATCAGCTCGGTGTACGCCTCGTCGGAAAGCAGGGAAGCGATCGCGTTGCCCGGCTCGCGGTGATGCACGGGACGCATCGCGTTGAAGGTGTGGGTGAACGAGGTCGCGCCCCACTCCACCGCGCGGCGCGCTTCTTCAAAGGTCGCGTCGCTGTGGGCCATCCCGACGGTCGCGCCGAGCTTCAGCGCGGTTTTGACGAATTCCTCGCCGCCCTCCAGCTCGAGCGCGGCGGAAACGTGGATGGGCAGGGGCAGAAAATCCTTTAAGAACGACGCAAGCTCGTCAGCGTCGAGAGGAGCGAGCAGTTCTTCCGCGTGCGCGCCGCGGCGCTTCGGATTGAGATAGCGCCCTTCGAGGTGGATCCCGGCGATGTGCGCGAGACCCGTCTCCGGCATTCGGTTTTCGGCGACGGCGGCGGCGGAAGCGCGGAGGGACTCCGGCGTCGCGGAGGCGAAGGTCGCCATGAGGGTCGTGGTACCCGCTTTCGCGTAGGACGCGCGCATTTTGCGGCAGCCTTCCGCGTCCGCGGAATTGAAATCAAAGCCGGAGCGCCCGTGCGTGTGAACGTCCACGAGCCCGGGGAGAAGGTACTTGCCCGAGCAGTCGACGACCTTCGCGTCCCCGGCGTCGATGTGTTCTTCGATGGCGGTCACGATCCCGTCCACGGCGTAAAGATCCGCCCGGACGAACCTGCGTTCGGCGGTCCGATAGACGAGACCGTTCTGAAACAGCGTGCGCATGGGATGCCTCCCGTAGTCTTCCATGAGATGGGATATTTAATACCATTGTGATATTATAACAGAAAAACGTCTTTTTGGCAAGACGTTTTCGCTGTATAAATTGTACGGGAATAAGGGGGAGAGCGTAACTGAAATTGCGCGGAATACACGAATCCGCGGGAGTGCGTTCAAAAAAATTCAAAAATACATGTTCGGATCGGGCAAAAATCCGATCATTCGCCCCGTCCGCACTGCCACGCGACCCAGTCGGAGGCGAAGGGATCACGGCGGCGGCGCAGTTCGGCGAGCAGGAGCTTTCCGAGCTGTGCCATCACGTCCCGGTAAGCGGGATCGGACGCGCGGTTGACCTTCTCGCCGGGATCGAGGGTCAGATCGTAGAACTCGTCCCGATCGGTTAGGTTCCAGATGTATTTGTATTTTTCCGTCCGGATGCCGCGCTGGGTGAACAGACCGAACTGCTGACCGTTCGAGGTGAACACGGCGTAATCGGAGATGAAATCCTCTCTCAGATAATCCGGAGCCGCGTGCCCGTGCCGCGCGCTCTCCGCCTCCATCCCGAGCAGCGCTTCCACGGTCGGGGCGACGTCGAGCGAGCTGGACGCGAATTTCTTCACGCGGGCGGCGGGGAGTCCGGGAGCCTTTACGAGGAAGGGCACGTGCGTCACGCAGTCGTAGAGGATGTAGTGCTTGTCCATCATCCCGTGGTCGCCGGAGGTGTCCCCGTGGTCCGAGAGCAGGATCACGACGGTGTTCTCCGCCTGATTCGTCTCGTCGAGCGCGACGAGAACGCGGCCGATGGCGGCGTCCGTCTGGGTGATCATGCCGTAGTAATACGCGGCGGTCGGCGCGAAATCCGCCCAGGTCTTACCGCAGAGCTTCCAGTTTTCAAGCTGCTTCTTCTGGATGTAGGGCTTGTTCTCGAGTGTGTCGCCGAAACCGTCCCATGGCTCGATCTCAGCCGGGTCGTACATCGTGTCGTACGGCGCGGACGGGCGGCATGGGAGATGCGGGTCGGTGATGTCCACCCAGATGTGCCACGGCGAGCCCGCGTTTCTGCGAATGAAATCCGCGGAGGCGTCGCAGATGCGGCAGGTCTTCGTGTCCTCGAATGCGATGGGATTCGAGCATCCGAACCAGGAGTTCGGGTAGTCGATCGGGCCGTATTTCTCCCCGATCTCCTTCGACCACGCCGCGGCGTCGAAAACGGTTTCATACCCGAAGGCACCCTCGTCCCCGTTCGGCGAGGCGTCCCATTTGCCCGCGAAGCCGAGCTTATAGCCCCGCTTGCCGAGCTCCGAAACCCAGGTCGGAACAGCAGGGTCCGCCCCGTGCGTGTTTACGAAATTGTAATTGAACAAAGCGCCGATCGAATCCGGCTGAACGCCCGTGAGCATGGCCTGACGGGACGGCGCGCAGACGGGCAGGGGGGAATACGCGTTCTCAAACCACATGCCCTCCGCGGCGAGGCGGTCGATGTTCGGGGTCTTCACCGGACGGATGCCGGAGGCGCCCACGCAGTCGTACCGCATCTGATCGACGACGATGAAAAGAACATTGAGGTCCATACCCCTGCCTCCGTTCAGCTGTTCGCGAGGATGTAGCGGGCGGCCGCCATGCCGACCTCGCTGCCGATCTTGCCGTCCTCCATGCCTTCGAATTCGACGGAGACATATCCGTCGTAGCCCGCGGAGCGGATGAAGCCGAGCGTGGACCACACGTCGAGGTCGCCCTGCGCGAGAATGGAGCCGCGGAGCATGTACTCGCCGGAATTGGATGAGAACCAGGAGCCGGAATCACAGCGGAAGAGCCCGCCGTTGCCCGTGAGCCGGTCCGCGCGGCGGATATAGAAATCCTTTAAGTGCACCATCTTCGCGATGGGAGCGCATTTCTTCACGGCGACGGTCGCGTCCTCGTCCACGCAGGTGAAATTACCCGTGTCCAGCAGCAGACCGAAATTGTCCCGACCCACCGCGTCGATCAGACGGATCACGCGGTCGGAGCCGTTGATGAAGAACCCGTGGTTTTCCACAAGCGTGGTGATCCCGTACTGCGCCGCGTAATCGGCGAGCGCCTGACAGGTTTCGACCGCGATGGGGAATTCGCGCTCAAAGGCGACGGGGGTGTTCGATTCGAGCGGGCGGCGGAAGGAGGAGACGTCGTGCCGCATCTGCTTCAGCCCGAGCTTGGCGGCGACGTCGATGTGCCGCTTCAGGCGTTCGACTTCCGCTTTCCTCGCGTCCGGATCGGGCTTCAGGAGGTCGCCGAGCACGGCGTAGTTCGAGAGCGGGAGT
The DNA here is from genome assembly GCA_017540175.1 of Clostridia bacterium. Taxonomy (GTDB): domain Bacteria; phylum Bacillota; class Clostridia; order Oscillospirales; family CAG-272; genus UMGS1696. The sequence goes on from JAFYBN010000069.1 coordinate 9,588, forward strand.
CCGATTTCCTCCGAAACCCGGCGGATCTCGGCGATCAGGGGCTCGTTGAATTCGCCCGTCTTGTCGTCGTGCAGGGTGAAGCCGAAGGGGACGAGCTCGATGTGCTCCGCGCCGAGGTCCTTCGCGAAGCGCATGACCTCGCAGACGGACATCAGGCCGCCGCAAATGTAGTTGTTCATGCTGTAGGAGGTGAGACCGATTTTCATAGGATCCGCCTTTCTGTATGTTCAGATGTTTTTGATTTTATTCTTCATCGCCGTCCCGCTTCGCGAGCAGGGCGTAGATTTCGTTCTTTTTGACGCCGCGGGCCTTCGCTGCCGCCTTGATGGCGTCCATGCGGGAGAGCCCCGCGGCCTCGAGCAGCTCGACGTGCTCCCGCGGGTCGGAGGGGTAGTCCTCCTCGTCCGCGTCCGAAGCGCCGCCGAGGATCAGGACGTATTCTCCCCGCGGCTCGCGTTCTTCATAGAGCGCGGCGGCTTTTTTCACCGTGGTGCGGCAGATCTCCTCGTTGAGCTTCGTCAGCTCGCGGCACAGCGCGAGGGGACGGTCGCCGACCGCCGCGCCGAGATCGTCCAGCGTGGCGCGGAGACGGTGGGGCGCTTCATAGAGGATCACCGTGCGCTTTTCGGCGGCGATCTCGTCCAGCCGCGCGCCCCGTTCCTTTTTGTCCGTCGGGAGAAAGCCCTCGAAGACGAAGCGGGCCGTGGGCAGCCCTGAGAGGGCCAGAGCGGTGACCGCGGCGCAGCACCCCGGCACGGCGGTCACGGGCACGCCCTTTTCGGCGCAGAGACGCACGAGGTCTTCGCCGGGGTCGCTGATCGCGGGCGTCCCGGCGTCCGTCACGAGCGCGCAGGATTCCCCGTCGAGCAGGCGCTTGACGATGGCGGGACCCTTTTCGCGCTTGTTGTGCTCAAAATAGCTCACGAGAGGCTTCGAGACGCCCAGCCGCGAGAGCAGAAGGCCCGAGTTGCGCGTGTCCTCCGCGGCGACGAAATTCACCTCGGAGAGCACCTTCACGGCGCGGGAAGATAAATCGGCGAGATTGCCGATCGGGGTCGCGACAAGATACAGCGTGCCGCTTTGAATCACGTTTTTTTCATTCATCGGAATCGTCCGTTCTGTTGAGGGATCAGGTCAGGTGCGCGAGAGAAAAACGGTCGTAGACCTCGCGCATGTCGTCGGTATAGACGCCCTTTTTCTTGTCCGCGTAAATGATGAGGGGGCGGGACAGCACAAGTCCCTCGCCCGCGTCCTTCTTTGCCTCGACAAGGACAAGACAGGGCTTGTCCGCAGCGGAGGGGTACACAAGGGTCATTCGCTTCGGCTCGAGCCCGGCGTCCCGCAGCGCGGAGAACAGCCCCGCGAGCCGGTCCGGGCGATAGACGACCGAGAAGACGCCTCCCGAGCCGAGCAGCCGGGACGCGCAGCGGGCAAAATCCCCGATGTCCCCGTTTTCCTCCCGCCGCGCGGCATTTTTGCCGTCCGAGTCCGAGGTCTTCCCACACCCCGCCCGCAGATAGGGGGGGTTTGAAAAAACAACGCGGACGCCTCGCCCGGCCTCCTCGGCCGTGAGCGCGCGGATGTCGCCTTCCCACGCCTCGATCCGATCCGAAAGACCGTTCAGCGCGATGTTGCGGCGGATGAGATCGGCATAGTCCGGCTGAAGCTCCGCACAGAGGATTTTTTTGAATTTCGCGCGCGCGGCGCAGAGCAGGGAAACGACGCCCGTTCCGCCGCCGAGCTCCGCGGCGCGGCCGTTTGGGGCGGCGCGGACAAAGGCGGCGAGCAGATAGCTGTCGGTGCCGAACTGGAGCCCGTCCGTCCTTTGGATGAGGCGCAGGCTTTCGTTGATGTCGTCGACGCGTTCGGATGGTTTTGTCATGTCCGTGAAAAAGGAAGGGGGAGTCCGGGGCAATCCCCAAACTCCCCCCCGGTTGCGGTTCGGAATTATTCTTCCGGCTTCGGAGCCTCAACGGGACATACGCCCGCGCAAGCGCCGCACTCGATGCATTCGTCCGGATTGATTACGTACTTGCCGTCCTTTTCGCTGATCGCCTCAACGGGGCATTCGCCAGCGCAGGTGCCGCAGCCGATGCAGTCGTCCGCAGAAATCTTGTAAGCCATTTTATATCCTCCGTGTCTTTGAGATTGAGTACATTCTAACACAAACCCCCGCGAAAGGGAAGGGTTTTTCCCGAAATAGCAAAAAATTTACAGTTGAATATTTATTCAACTCTGGTTCTTGGTCTTGAGCTTCAAAACGGTCAGCACGTCCCGGTGATAGGGCTTGATATCGTCGCCCAGCCTCACCTTGACGTAGCCGGTCAGCGGGCTGATTTCCGTGACCGTCCCGATGCCGTCCGGGGTCTTCACCGTGGCGTCGATGGGGGGGGTGCGGGCGATCTCCTGCTCGTAGGTTTCGTGTTCGAAGCGCAGACAGCACATCAGCCGTCCGCACGCGCCGGAGATCTTCGAGGAATTGAGCGAGAGGTTCTGTTCCTTCGCCATCTTGATGGAAACCTGCACGAAATCGCCGAGGAAGGAGCAGCAGCAGAAGGGCCTGCCGCACACGCCCAGTCCGCCGAGCATCTTCGCCTCGTCGCGGATGCCGATCTGGCGGAGCTCGATGCGGGTGTGGAAGACGGACGCGAGGTCCTTTACGAGCTCGCGGAAGTCCACGCGCACCTCGGCGGAGAAGTAGAAGAGCAGCTTCGAGTTGTCGAAGGTGTATTCCGCCCGGATGAGCTTCATCGCGAGCTTGTGGTCCTCGATCTTCTTGCGGCAGATCTCGAACGCCTCGTCCTCAAGCGCCCGGTTGGTCTCGTAGCGCTCGGTGTCGCGCCGGTTCGCCACCCGGATGAGGGGGCGCAGGGGCGGCACGATCTTCGCCGCGGGGACAAATTCGTTCCCGTTCGGCGCGAAGCCGTATTCCAGTCCGCGCGCGGTCTCGACGATCACGGGATCGCCGGGATTCACCTTGTTCGAGCCGGGTGCGAAATAATAGACTTTTCCCCCGTCGCGGAAGCGGACGCCGACGATCTCGACGTCCCCGCTCTCGGGGATGACGGTATTGTTATCCATATCCTGAACTCCATTCTGCGCTGAAGCTCACGCTTTCAAAAGAAGCGCGGTCAGCACGACGTTCTGAGAGAGATTGGCCATGATATCAAGCTCCGCGTCTCCGAGCGCGCCGACGAGGTCCATGGCGCGGCGCGGAGAGGCTTTTTTGAGCTCCTGCGGGATCCCGTCCGACGGCGGGTAGAAGAGAAGCTCCCCGCCCTTGCCCGCGGCGACGACGTCCCGCACGGCGGCTCTTGTGAGCGAGAGAATGTCCGCAAGCGAGCGCCGGTCCTTCGGCAGGGTCGTGAGAAAGACCGCGGCATCCGATTTTCGGCCGGAAAGAAGATGCTTCGCGAGCTCCGCCGCCGCCCGGTACCGCTCGATCTCGCCGCCGTCGCCCGCGCAGTATTCGAGCGCGAGCCCGAGCGAACCCTTCGCCAGCCGCGCGGCCGCCTTGATCCGATCCGGCTCGGCATGTGCGGTCTCGTGTTGTCCGCGCAGCCATTTTTCCGTGTCCTCGGGGGAGAAGCGCTGCATTTTGAGCGTCGGGGCGCGGCTGCGGATGGTTTCGAGCAGGAGGGAGCTGTCCTCGCAGAGCAGGAAGAAGGTCACCCACGGCGGGGGTTCCTCGAGGGAGAGCAGAAGAGCGTTCTGCGCCTGCGCGGTCATGCGGTGCGCGTCCTCGATGAGATAGAACTTGCGGTCCCCGTCGTTCGGCGCGACCCAGAGCGATTCGCGCACCTCGCGGGCCGCCTCCACGCCGATGCTCGCCTTGTCCCCGCGCTGTACGGTGAGCACGTCCACGGACCGGCCGCCGAGCACCTTGCGGCAGCTGAGGCAGGTCCCGCAGGGAAGAGGAAGGCGGCTGTCCGCCCGATTTTCGCACAGCGCGGCGGCGGCGATCATGCGGGCGGCGGTGTGCCTGCCGGACCCGCGCGCGCCTTCGAGGATGTAAGCGTGGGCGGTCTTCTGCTCCGAGAGCTCGGAGCGAAACAGCTCGCGCAGCCGATCGTTTCCGATCAGACCCGGGAAAACAGCTCTCTCACCCACGCACCCACCTCCGCAGAATTTACCGCATAGCTTGATCATGCTATTATAACATAAAACTCTCCGCTTTGTCAAATCCTAATTCAAGCAAATTCGGATCAAACGGAGGGTTTCTCGTGAAAAACGGCATCTTTCTCTTTCTCGCGGCCGCGCTGCTCTCCTCCTTCGCCCTCTTGTTCCTCGCACAGAAGACGCTTCCGGCAGACGTTCTGAAGACCGCGCTTCTTGAAGCGGAAGAAACGGACGTGATCGGATCGCTCTCGGGCGCGGTCGAAAAAGCGGGCAGGCGCGCGCGGGAGATCATCGGGGAGGCCGTGCCGCTGCGCGTCTCGGTGAATCCGAGCGGCGCTCGGGCGATCTTCTCCTGCCGCAACGGATATGTTCTCGCCGACCTCAAAACCGGGGAGACGCTTGAATTCTCCCTCTCGCTTCCGACCTCCGCGGGGAGGGGGGACGCGGGAGAGGCGGCGTGCGTCGAGGCGGCGCGCGCGTTTCTCGGCACGGAGGCTCGGGGGGAGCCCGCGCTCGAAGAAGACGCGCCGGGGTTTCTGCGCGTGCGGTTCGGGGAGACGGTGCTTGTCGTCAAGCGGGACACGGGCAGGGTCGTGATGTACGTCTCAAAAGGCGGATGAATGCTCGGAATCCGGTGATTCCCCTGCGGTTTTCCGCCGCGGTTCCAGCGCTTCGGGCCTCCCGACGTCATAAAAACCGGTCCGCGTCCCCGCGGGGAAGCGAACCGGTTCGGAGAAGCCTTATTTCCAGCCCTTCATCTTGCCGGAGTATTCAAGCAGCTTGATGAAGTGCCCGCCAACCACCGTGCGGTGCTGGAAGCCCACCTGCTGCGCGCTGACGGTGCGGTACCAGTCCGTCATCGGAACGCGGCTGCCGGTGGCATTGTAGTTCATCCAGAGCGGCGCGACGTATTCCTCGAAATCGTCCCTTCTCTCGGCGAGCGTCGCCGTCCAGACGAGCCAGTCGGATTTCGTGTAGGTCTCGCGGTTGTCCAGCGGCATGCCGTAGGCGTTGATGTGGTGCTTGTACGACGCGAATTCCGTCGCCGTCACGCCCTTATCCATGATGCCCGTGCCCATGAGCTTGTCCCAGACGATGTTGTACTTCATCGACCAGGTGCCGGGGCGGTCGAAGGCGAGACGGTAGCTTCCGTCACCGTTCGCGGCTCTCTCGGCCCAGCCCTTCGCCATCTTCCGGGCCTTTTCGGTCATCGCCTCGTAATCGGCGTCCCTGCCGAGCATCTTGTAGATCACGCCCAGCCCCGCAATGCCCATGACGGCCTTGAGGCTCAGGTTGCAGTTGTGCGCGAGGTGACCGGCGAAGTCGTCCGTGCAGAGCTGGTTCTCCGGGTCGTCGCCGTGCGCCTCGAGGTACTTGACCCACGCTTCGAGCAGATCGAGGTTGTCCTCGGCGAACTTCGTTTCTTTGTCCGCGATGGCGACCGCCGCCGCCATGACGAGCATGTTGCCGCATTCCTCAACGGGCATCTGGAACTGGAGTGCGTTTTCGCCGTACACCTGACCGCGCACGAGCGGGAACTGACCGCAGTCGTGGGGGGCGAAGTCGAAGATCCATTTGTCCGTGCGGGAGTACTTGTAGATCGGGCGCATCATGCCGCGCACGAGCTCGGGATTATACATCAGATAGAGAGGAATGGACGGATAGGACATGTCCACCGTAGCGGCGCATCCGTTCGAGAAGCATTCCTTCGAGATCCAGAGGATCTCCCCATCCTTGTCCACGGCGAGCTTGTGCGCCGCGATGGACTGCCGATAGGACAGCTCGCAGATCTCGGCGTACTTTTCGCCGCCCGCGCGCGTCGCGTCGAGGAAGAGCCGGTCGGAGAACGCCTTGCACTTTGCGGCGAGATCACCTTCGGTGATGTCCTCGAACGCCTCGCAGATCGCGGTCTCAATGGTCTTGCCGTCCTTGTTCCACCAGCTCGTGAGCTGATCGCCGAAATAGTCGATGGATTTGATGTCGTCATACGCGAAGAGGAAGAGCGCGCCGGAGCCGGTGCCGGTCGGGATTTTGGACTCGGCGAAGACAAAGGTCATCTCTTCCTTGAAGCCTTCGGGCTGTGTATCGCGGCGGTGTCTCGGCACAAAGGGAACGGAAAGCGTTTCGCATCCGGTCACGCCCGGTTCGACGGCGAGGTGGAAATACCCCCAGTCGATGCGGATGTCGTCGCCGGAGCAGTGAAGGACGTCCTGCTTTTTCGAGCCCATCTTGATCGCGGGGATCTCACCCGCGCGGTATTCGGTGACTTCGACTTCATCGTCGCCGCGGTTGTTGAGACAGATCTCCTCGGAAACCGCGATCTTCACCTTCACTTCACGGCGGACGCCGTCGGTCGAGAAGGCCTCTACCCGCAGATAGCTCACCGGACGGGTGAGAAGATCGTAATCGTCCATCAGAAGGGGCGTGAGGAAGGTCGCCTTGAGGCAGACGCCCGCGCCTTCAAACGTATAGGTCGTCGAGAGGGCGTCGCAGTCGCGGGAGGTCTGCTCGAGGGTGGGGGTATCGTCATTGCGGTTGAGCTTGCCCATAAAGCGGTAGGCAACTCCGTCGATTTCGGCAGTCCCGACGATGGTGTTCGGGTGACCGGTCCAGTGGACGGTCACGGTGTCGGTGAGACGGTCGGCGGGCGACCAGACGGAAAAATACGGGTCGACTGTGATAAGCGGTACGGAAGGCGGTCTGAGCTGCATGGCGTGATCTCCTTGTGTTTTTTTCTCATATCGGGACCCCGCGCGCGGCGATCCCTTCGGGTTTCAGCATACCATAAAAAACAGATAAAATCAAGTGTCAGTTATCAACAAAACGCGCTCTGCGGTGCAAAAAATCAACATTTGCGCCGCGGCAGAAAAAATCAGATCACGATCCCCGTCGGCTCGCCCTCTTCGGTGAGCATTTCGCCGCCGCCCATCCCGAGCTTGGCGCAGACGGCGCGCCAGCGTTCCTCCATCCCCTCGTCGTAGAGCACGGGATGAAAGCCCCCTCTCAGATAGACGACAACGGCCGGCAGACGGAAATCGTCGGTGGTGAGTTCAACCAGCTGCCCGTCCCCGGGCAGGTCGGCTTTCAGCTTTTTCATGGCGTGGGAGAGCATGGCCTTGCCGATCCCGTGCCCGCGCGCGTCCTCCCGGCAGGCGACCATGTGGATGTCCCCTCTGCCGTCCGGACGGACGTATCCGGTGATCGTCGCGACCGGCTCGTTCCCCCGGCAGACAAAGAACACGTCGCGGGAGGGGACGATGGTTTCGCGGTTCAGAATGGCGTCCCGCCACGCGTCGAGCGTCGCGTCGGGACCGCAGAGTCCGTGTTTGCAGATTTCGACCCATTTCACCTCGTCCCCCGGTTCATACGTGCGGATCGAAAACCCTTCCGGAACGGGACAGTCCGGAATGAAGTCGAGCTTGTGGAGCATCATGAGCTGGCGCATAAGTACCTCCGCTGTTGTTCATAGTGATGCTTTCATTATACCACAGTTTTCGCCCGCTGTCCAGCCGCTTCGCCGTTTCACCGTTTAAACGTTTCGCCGTTTCGCCCTGACGCGGGATTTTTTCACATCCGAGGACGCCCGGACATATCCTGTGCGCGGAGAATCCTCTCCATGCAGTATGAAAGCACAGGTAAACGAATATGAAAGAAGAGAAGAAAATCGGAGTCCTCGGCGGCGACCGGCGGATGCTCGCGGCGGCGCGCAGGCTTGCGGAGCACGGCGAATGCGCGGTTTGGGGGCTGGACGGGGATTTCGCACAAGCGAAAAACATCGTCCGGTGCCTCGGGTGGGAGTCCGCCGTATCCGGCTCGGACGCGGTCGTGCTCCCCATGCCCGCCGCAAAGGACGGCGTGAAACTCCACGCGCCCCTCTCCGGTCACGACGATGCGCCCGAGCTGTGCGAGATCGCGCGGCGGCTCAAAATGGGTGCCGTCCTCTTCGGAGGCATGCTCCCGCCCCTTGTGCGGGCTGCCGCGGCGGAGGCGGGGGCACAGAGCGTCGACTATCAGGAAAACGAGACCTTTTTGATCTTAAACGCCGCCGCCACCGCGGAAGGAGCGCTCGCGGCGTGCATCCGGGAACTGCCGGTCACTCTATCCGAGACGCGCGCCGTCGTCACGGGGTACGGCAGGGTGGGCAGGACCCTCGCGGGAATGCTTGTGAAACACGGCGCGAAGGTCGCGGTCGCCGCGCGCTCCTCCCGCGATCTCGGCTGGGCGGAGGCGGACGGGTGCGTCCCCATACCGCTCTCGGTCTGGCGCGGCGCGCCCGTGTCGTGCGACGCCGTGTTCAACACCGTCCCCGCGCGGCTCCTTGACGAGGGAGCGCTCGAAAAGCTCTCGGGTGCCGTGTATTTCGAGCTCGCGTCCGCGCCCGGCGGTGCGGGCAGGGAAGAGGCGGAGAAGAAGGGCGTGAAATATGTTCCGCTCGGCGGGCTGCCGGGGCAGGTCGCGCCGAAGACCGCGGGTGAGCTCATCGCGCGGGTCGTGCTCGAAAAGCTGGGGGAGGCTGCCGATGGATAAGCTCGGATTTGCCCTCTGCGGCTCGTTCTGCAGCCACGTGAAGGCGCTCGACGTTCTGCGCGCGCTCGTCGGGGAATACGACGTCGTCCCCATCGTCTCCGAACGCGCGTCTTCCACCGCGACCCGGTTCGGGGAGCCCGGAGCCCTGCTCGCCGAGCTTGAGGCGATCACCGGTCATAAGCCCGTAACCAGGGTGGAAGAAGCCGAGGAATTCGGACCCTCCCGCCCGCTCGACGCCCTCGTCGTCTGCCCGCTCACGGGCAATTCCGCGGCAAAGCTCGCGCACGGCATCACGGACACCGCGGTCACAATGGCGGCAAAGGCGCACCTGCGCTCGAACCGTCCCCTTCTGCTCGCGCTCGCCTCAAACGACGCGATGAGCGCGAACCTCTCGAACATCGGCGTCCTGCTCAACCGCAAGAACGTCTATTTTGTTCCGATGAAGCAGGACGATCCCGTGAAAAAGCCCCATTCCCTCGTCGCGGATTTCTCCCTCGTCCTCCCGGCTCTCGAAGCCATGAAGCGGGGAGAACAGCTCCGTCCGCTGTTCCTCTGACCGATACGGAGCGAAGGAATTCTCTCTTGTTTTTTTACATTCCGTCTTGACAAAACGACGAAACTTGTGTATGATAAAGACGTGAAATCCGCCGTTTTGACAAAACCGCGGAAATAAATTCGCACACAAGGAGAATTCATTATGTTAGCACAGAGACCTCCGATGGGGTGGAATTCCTGGAACACGTTCGGCGAAGCGATCAACGAACAGGTCGTGAAGGACACCGCGGACGCCATCGTGGCGAAGGGACTGAAGGATGCCGGCTACGAATATGTCGTTATCGACGACTGCTGGTCGCTGCGTGAGCGCGGCGCGGACAACCGCATCATCCCCGACCCGAAGAAATTCCCCTCCGGCATGAAGGCGCTCGCCGACTACGTCCACTCCAAGGGACTGAAATTCGGCATGTACTCCTGCGCCGGCACGAGAACCTGCGCGGGCTATCCCGGCTCGTTCGACTATGAATTCATCGACGCAAAGACCTTTGCGGAGTGGGGCGTGGATTTCCTGAAGTATGACTTCTGCTTCAAGCCCCGCCTGATGAACGGTCCCATCCTCTACAACAGAATGGGCATGGCGCTCAAGGCCTCCGGACGCGAGATCCTCTTCTCCGCGTGCAACTGGGGCTCCGACGAGGTCGAAAAATGGATCCGCTCCGCCGGCGCGCACATGTACCGCTCCACCGGCGACATCAACGACTCCTTTGAAAGCTATAAGAACATCGCGATGAGCCAGGTGCAGAAGCTCGCGTACTCCGGTCCCGGCTGCTACAACGACATCGACATGCTCATCGTCGGCATGCGCGGCAAGGGCAACGTGGCGAACGGCGGCTGCTCCGACATCGAATACAAACAGCACTTCGCCCTCTGGTGCCTCTTCCAGTCCCCGCTCATGATCGGCGGCGACCTCTCGAAGATCGACGAGACGAACCTCGAGCTGCTCAAGAACAAGGAACTGATCGCCCTGAACCAGGATCCCGAAGCCAGACCGCCGATGATGGTGGTCGGCGGCGACCGCCCGATTTTCTTCAAGCACCTCGCGAACAACGAGTATGCCGTGGCGTTCTTCAACTTCACGGACCGCGATCACACCTGGGGCGGCGACACGCTCGAGTTCTACGACGTGGGTCTCTCCGTGTCCTCCGGTTACGGCTTCAAGTTCCGCGACATTTTCACGGGCGAGGACACCGGCGTTCTGACGGGCCGTCTCTCCGCCGGCGTGAAGGCTCACGACTGCCGCATCTTCCGCGGAACGCTCGTTGAGAAATAAGAACCGTGAACGCCGCGTACGAACAGCCGAAGTGCATGAAATGCGGCCGCGTTCTGACCTATGACGAGATCGGCATCCACAAGAAAATGATCAACCGCGGCGCGACGGAATTCTTCTGCCTCACCTGCCTCGCGAAGGAGACGGGATCGACGGAGGAACGGCTCCGCGAACGCATCGAGCATTTCAGAAAACAGGGCTGTCTCCTGTTCCAGTAATCCACAAAAGCATATCGCCGCGCTCTTTCCCCGGTTTTCGCCGAAGGATGGAGCGCGGCGATTCTTTTTCATGCCGAATGACGAAAGATGTCTTGTAATCCCCGGCGGTTCATGCTATAATGGTTCAAAACCGTCTGAAATTACCCGGAGGAATATATGAAGACCTATCTGATCGGCAACGCGCATCTCGATCCCGTCTGGCTCTGGCAGTGGTACGAGGGCTACGCGGAGGTCAAGGCGACCTTCCGCTCCGCGCTCGACCGCATGAAGGAATTCCCCGATTTCAAATTCACCTCCGCCTGCGCCGCGTATTACGAATGGGTGCAGGACAGCGACCCCGCCATGTTCGAGGAGATCCGGGCGAGAGTGAAGGAAGGCCGCTGGGGCATCGCCGGCGGCTGGTACATCCAGCCCGACTGCAACATTCCCTCCGGCGAGTCCTTCGCCCGTCACGCGCTCGTCTCCCAGCGCTTCTTCCGCGCAGAATTCGGCAGAGTCGCGAAAACGGGCTACAACGTCGACTCCTTCGGTCACAACGGCTCGATCCCCCTGATGCTCCGTCAGTCCGGGATGGACGCGTACGTCTTCATGCGGCCCGGCCCGCACGAGAAGCCGGAGCTGCCCGACTCCCTCTTCCTCTGGGAGAGCGCGGACGGCTCCGCGGTCCCGACCTACCGCATCCCGATCCAGTACAACCTCGGCAGCATCGAAACCATGGAAAAGGTCGCCGACATGGCCGAGCGGCACGACATGATGGCGTTCTACGGCGTCGGCAACCACGGCGGCGGACCCACCATCCGGCTGCTCTCCGAAATGGAAGAAAAGCTCGACGACCGCTTCGTTTACGCGACGCCGGACGAGTATTTCGACGCCGTGCGGGAAAACGAAATGCCCGTCGTGACGGATGATCTGCAGTTCCACGCGAAGGGCTGCTACAGCGCGTGCTCCCTCATCAAGCAAAACAACCGCAAGAGCGAATCCATGCTCGCCGAGGCCGAGGCGTTTTCCGTTCTCTCGGGAAAGCTTCACGGCACGGCGTATCCCGCCCGGGAATTTGAGCGGGCGTGGAAAAACGTCCTGTTCAATCAGTTCCACGACATTCTCGGCGGCTGCTCCATCCGGGACGCCTATGACAACGCTCTGCAGCAGCACGGAGAGGCGCAGGCGATCGCGGACCGCGCGGTCAATTTCGCCTGCCAGCAGATCTCATGGAACATCAACACCGTCGGTTCCGTGGCTCTGAGACCGGATAAGCCCGGCTGGGGCGCGGGGTGGACGAACGAAGGCGTGGGCACGCCCGTCGTCGTCTTCAACTCCCTCCCGTGGGAGGTCGAAACCTTCCTGTCCGTCCACGATCTGCCGAAAAAGCTGACGGATGAGAAGGGAAACGTCCTCCCGAGCCAGCCCGTGCGCGCGCCGCGGACGAACGGCTCGCGCGACAAGTGGGAAATCGGCTTTTCCGTCACGCTCCCCCCGCTCGGGTACCGCACGCTCCGTGCCTTCTATCAGAGCGACGAGGAGCCGGGTGAGAATCCCATGATCACGACGGAGACGAGCATCGAAAACGATCTGCTCCGCCTGAGCTTCGATCCGAAGACGGGCGAGCTCTGCTCCCTGTTTGACAAGACGGCGGAGAGAGAACTGCTGTCCGAGCCGACCGCGACAGTCATGATCGACGAGGAAGACTCCGACACCTGGGCGCATAATATCAAAGAATTCAAAAAGGTCGCGGAAGTCTTTTCGGAGGGCTCGGTGAAGCTCATCGAAAAGGGTCCCGTCCGCGCGGCGATTCGGACGGTCTGCCGCGGCGAGCATACGACGATCCGGCGGGATTATTCTCTCGTCATGCACTCCCCCGTCGTGACCGTCAAAACGAAAATCGATTTTCACGAACGGCACCGCATGCTCAAATTCCGCGTTCCGGTCAAAGCCGAAAATCCCGCGGCGTATGCCGAGATCCCCTTCGGCTCCATCGAAAGACCGACGAACGGCACCGAGCAGGTCTGCCAGCGCTGGTTCGCCGTGAGAGGGGAGAGCGGGGAAGGGCTCGCCGTGCTGAACGACGGCAAATACAGTTTTTCCGCGGACGGCTCCACCCTCTCGCTGACCGTGCTCCGCGGCGCGATCTGGGCGGATCACTACGGCGCGCGGGACGAGTTCTGCGAATTCATGGAGCAGGGTGAGCACGCGTTTACCTACGCGCTCATGCCCCTGCCCGCGGACAGCAAGCCGGAAAAAACCGGGACGCTCGCCTGCTCTTCCGTTCTCACGAAGAGAGCGGCGGAGCTGAACATCCGCCCCTTCGCCGTGCTCGAGACCTTCCACGAAGGGAAATTGCCCGTCTCCTTCACGGGGATCGCGGCGGAGCCCTCGAACATCGTCGTCACGGCGGTGAAGAAGCACGAGGATTCGGACGCCACGATCGTGCGGGCCTATGAAGCGGACGGCAGACCGACGGAGGCGAAGATCTCCCTCTTCGGCAGGGAGTTCGCGGTCCGATTCGGTCCCCGCGAGGTCAAGACCCTGATCTTCTCGGAAAACGGAACGGTTGAGACCGACTTTTTGGAGGACACGGCATGCGAGTGATCGGATTTGATATCGGCGGCACGAAATGCGCCGTCGTTCTCGGGGACGAAAACGCGAAAATCCTTGATTCCGTGACCTTCCCCACCGCGGGACCGGAGGAGACGGTCGAACGTCTTCTCTCGGAGGCGGAGCGCATGACCGCGGAGTCGGACGAGAAGCCGCTCGCCGTCGGCGTATCCTGCGGAAGCCCGCTGGACAGCAAAACCGGCGTGATCCAGTCCCCGCCGAATCTCCCCGGCTGGGACAACGTCCCTATCACGGAAATCATCGAAAAGCGGCTCGGCTTTCCCGCAAAGCTCATGAACGACGCAAACGCCTGCGCGCTCGCCGAATGGCGCTTCGGGGCGGGCCGCGGATCGGACGACATGATCTTCCTCACCTTCGGAACGGGCATGGGCGCAGGGCTCATCCTCGGCGGCAGGCTCTACGAGGGCGCGAACGGAAACGCCGGGGAGGTCGGGCATATGCGGCTCGAACGCTTCGGTCCGGTTGGTTACGGCAAGCAGGGCTCGTTCGAGGGCTTTTCGAGCGGGGGCGGCATCGCGATGGCGGCAAAGCTCGCGGCGACGGAAAAGCTCCAGCGGGGCGAGTCCGTCGGGTACTGCAAAAGCTGGGACGAGCTCGGCTCCGTGACGGCGAAATCCGTCGCCCTCGCGGCGCAGGCGGGCGACCCGGACGCGCTCGCCGTCTACCGTCAAACGGGCGAGATGCTCGGACGGGGGCTTGCGGTTCTCATCGACCTCTTCAACCCTTCGCGGATCGTGATCGGAAGCATTTACGCGCGCTCTTCGGCTCTGCTCGAGGAGCCGATGCGCCGCATTCTCGAGGCGGAATGCCTGCCCTCGAACCTCTCGGTCGTCGAGATCGTGCCCGCCGCGCTCGGCGACAACATCGGAAACATCGCGGCGATCGTGCTCGGACTGATGCGCGCGGAGGAGGCGGAACATGGAAAAGCTTGAAGATCTGATCCTGCGCTGTCCGGCTCTTGCGCTCTGCTCGGAGGACATCCGCCGCGCCGCGGACATTCTGATCGATGCCTTCTCCCGCGGCGGTACGCTCTACACGGTCGGCAACGGAGGCTCTTCGGCGGACGCGGACCACATCGTCGGCGAGCTCGCGAAGGGGTTTCTGAAAAAGCGCCCCCTGCCGCCCGAACAAAAGGCAAAGCTCGTTCAGCTGGGCGAGCCGGGAAGGGCGCTCGCGGAAGGACTGCAGGCGGGGCTGCCCGCCGTGTCCCTGCATTCCCAGAGCGCGCTGCTCACCGCTTTTCTGAACGACGCGGAACCGGGTCTTGTCTACGCGCAGGCGCTCTGCGCGCTCGCGAAGCCGGGGGACGTCCTGCTTGCCCTGAGCACGTCCGGGAATTCCGAAAACGTCGTGAACGCCGCGCTGTTTGCGAAGGCCGCGGGCGTGCGGGTGATCGCGCTGACCGGGAGCAGGCCCTCAAAGCTCGGCGATCTCGCGGACGCCGCCGTGCGCGTCGGCGCGGAGGAGACCTATCTCGTACAGGAACTGCACCTGCCCGTCTATCACTGGCTGTGCGCAGCCGTTGAAGAACACTTTTTTAAGGAGTGACTGCCGTGAAGCTGTTTCTCGATACCGCCAGTCTCGAAGACATCCGCAAATACTGCGCCCTCGGCGTGATCAAGGGCGTGACCACCAACCCGACCCTCATCGCGCGGGAGAACGGGGATTTCCACGCCATCATCCGCGAGATCGCCTCCGTAACGGACGGCCCGATCAACGCGGAGGTCCTCGCCGAGGACTGGGAGGGAATGGTGCGCGAGGGCGAAGAACTCGCCGCCGTTCATCCGCGCGTTGTCGTGAAGATCCCCATGACCGCCGAAGGCCTGAGAGCCGTGTCGACCCTCGCTCCGCGCGGCGTGAAAACCAATATGACGCTCGTATTCAGCGCGGCGCAGGCGCTCCTTGCCGCGAACGCCGGCGCAAGCTATGTCGCGCCCTTCGTCGGACGGGTCGACGACATCGGCTACGACGGCATCGCCGTCATCCGCGACATCGCCGCGGTGCTCTCCGACGGCGATTTTGAGACGCAGATCGTCGCCGCGAGCGTCCGCTCCCCCCTGCACGTCGTGGAAGCGGCGAAGGCGGGCGCGCACATCGCGACCGTTCCACCGAAGGTCATCGCGCAGATGATCCCCCATCCCCTCACCGAAGCGGGACTCAAACGATTCATGGACGACTGGAAGAAGCGCGTTTGAGAGCGCGCTCAAAATAGAAGAAATGTCAGATTCGACACGCAAGTCAATCCTGTCCCGCCTCCGCCGGGGAGACGTGGACATGACGGAGGGGAACATCGTCCGCCACATTCTCACCTTTGCCTTTCCCCTTCTGATCGGGAATATTTTTCAGCAGCTCTACAACATGGTGGACACCTGGGTCGTCGGCAGATACGTAAGCGACGAAGCGTTTTCGGCGGTCGGGAGCATCGGTCCCATCACGAATCTTCTGATCGGGATCTTTCTCGGGCTTTCGAGCGGCGCGGGCGTTGTGATCTCTCAGTATTACGGCGCGAAGAACGACGGAAAGGTCCGGGAAGCGGTGCATACCTCGCTGCTCATGACCCTCGGTCTCGCCGTTTTGTTCACAGGACTTGGGATCTTCCTCGCGCCCATCATGGTGGACTTCATGAAAACACCCGCCGACGTCCGCCCCGAGGCGATCGCCTACCTGACGATCTACTTTTCCGGCATCGCGGGACTCATGGTCTATAATATGGGCGCAGGCATCCTCCGCGCGGTCGGCGATTCGCAGAAGCCCTTCCTCTTTCTCGTGTTTTCCGCGCTGCTCAACATCGGGCTCGATCTGCTGTTCGTTCTCAAATTCGGAATGGGCGTCGAAGGGGTGGCGTATGCGACGATCCTTTCGCAGGGTCTGTCCGCTTTGCTGGTCGTCATCACCCTGCTCGCGTCCCGTTCCTGCATCCGGCTCGAGCTGAAATATCTGAAAATTTCATGGCGGATGCTCGGCACGATCTTCCGCATCGGTACACCCGCCGCGCTGCAGATGGCGGTGACGTCGTTCTCCAACGTCTTTGTTCAGTCCTATATCAATCATTTCGGGACCTTCTGCATGGGAGGATGGACGGCGTACAACAAGATCGACGCGCTCCTCTTCATGCCGATGCAGTCCATCGCGCTCGCCTCCACCACCTTCGTCGGACAGAATCTCGGCAAGAATCAGCCTGCGCGGGCGCGGAAGGGAGCCGACACCGCGCTCATCATGGCTGCCGCGGGAACGGTCATCGCCATGATCCCCGTTCTGATCTTTGCGGAGGGTGCCGTCGCGTTCTTCAATCCGAATCCGGACGTCGTGCGGTACGGATCGGAGTTTCTCAGGTACATCACGCCCTTCTACGTCCTCTGCTGCGTGAATCAGGTTTATTCCGGCGCGCTGAGAGGCGCGGGCGACACGAAAGCCCCGATGATCATCATGCTGCTTTCCTTTGTCGCCTTCCGGCAGGTCTATCTCTATATCATGGCGAATTTCATCATGAACGAGCACATCCCCATCGCGATGGGCTATCCCGCCGGATGGCTCGTCTGCTCGACGATCACCTTCATCTACTACCGCCGCGCGGATCTTGGGCGCACGCGGGTGGTGGAGGACTGACGGATAACCGAAAAAAGGAAGAAGCCGTTTCCGCGTAAGAAACGACTCCTTCCTTTTTCATCCGAGCACCGTTCTGGATTCTCCGATTTCGCCGTACACATCCCGCGCGGCGGTTTTCAGCGCGCTCACGACGGAATCCACCTGCTCTCCGTTCCCCATGACGAGCACGATATCGTCGTCAAGCGTCACGGAAACCGCTTTTTTGCCGTCGTCCGTTCCGTCGATCAGCTCCGGATCGACGAGATCGCGCAGCGCCGCGCGCAGAGTTTCCGTTTTGGTTCCGTCCGTCCGCAGCAGCATCAGCGAGAAGGGCGCCGCCCCCGCCGCGGATTCCGAAATGATCACGTCGTTCACCGTGTCCATGTCGTCCGCCTCAACGCCGAGTGGAAGGGATTTGATCTCGTCGTCGCGGAGCGCGCGCGTCTCCGTCAAAAGGGGCAGGGAATCGCGGCAGAGGGAATAGACGTTCGCGCTGATGAAATTCACGGCGTCATCCGCGCTTTTCACATGCTTCACCGCGTTGGCAGCTTCCGTGTTCGCCATGGAGTCTTCATGCCCGACGACGCCGTCGCCGTCGAGATCGCCGAGGGTGGAGCCGTTTGTCACCTCGTCGTTCTGCATGCCGTCCGGCGCGTGAGAGGCATCGTTCGCCGTCCCGTTTTCCCGATCCGTCATTTCGTTTTCGATCCGATCCGCCGTCTGCTTCGGCGAGCAGGAGGACAGGCATAAGAGAGCCGCGAGAAGTGCGGCGGGAAGAGAATAGGTGCGCTTCATTGTTCTTTCATCCTTTCGTGTTTTCTCGCCGCTTAGTATGGACGGCGGCTCCGCTTTCATGCAAGGAAAAAAACGGAACCGAAACGCCCGCCGCCGTCGGATTTATTCACTTATTTTTCACGCAATCTCCTTATTTCTTTTGAATTTCCTCTTTACAAAGAAGAAAAACTGTGTTATAATATCCCTCGGTTGCCCGTTTCACGGTTTCCGGAATACGGTCTCGGACGAGACGTTTCACCCGCCGGATGCTGAGGCTCGGGGACCTAAAACTATCTTGGTGAAAGGAACCACACAAGCATGATCACGAAGGAAAAGAAGCAGGAGCTCATCGAGCAGTACAAGATCCACGAAGGTGACACCGGTTCTCCGGAAGTCCAGATCGCGATCCTGACCTACCGCATCGTCACCCTCACCGAACACCTGAAGCTCAACAAGAAGGACAAGCACTCCCGCCGCGGCCTTGACAAAATGGTCGGCCACAGACGCTCCCTTCTCCGTTATCTCCAGGACAACGATATCGAGCGCTACCGCGCGATTATCGCGAAGCTCGGCCTGAGAAGATAAGCTCCGGCCCCGAATCCCGACGCCATGTGCTGCGGCGGTCATCCGAAATGATCCGCCGCGGCATATTGTTGTGTCGACCATGTCCGCGCCGGACCGTTCCGGTCAGCAGTTAAACAAACCGGCTGTTTTCCCGGCCAGCTTGTTTAGTTGCTGAACTGAACGGTGCGGAAAACCGATTTGCTGATACTTTATATTTTACAGAAAGGCAGTTGTTATGTTCGAGAAGTACAAGACTTTTTCCTATGACTTCGCCGGCAAGCCCCTCGTGATCGAGACGGGCAAGATGGCGGGTCTCGCCAACGGTTCGGTTCTCGTCCGTTACGGCGACACGGCCATTCTCGCCTGCGCTACCGCTTCCGCGAAGCCCCGCGACGGCATCGATTTTCTTCCCCTGTCCATTGATTTCGAAGAGAGACTGTACGCGGTCGGCCGCATCCCCGGCTCCTACCTCAAGAGAGAGGGCAGACCGACCGAAAAGGCGATCCTGACCGCCCGCGTCATCGACCGTCCCATCCGTCCCCTGTTCCCGAAGGATCTCCGCAACGACGTCGTGATCTCCCTCCTCGTCCTCGCGGTCGACCATGACGCTTCCCCGGAAATCGCCGGCATGATCGGCGCGTCCATCGCCCTTTCCATTTCCGATATTCCGTGGAACGGCCCGATCGGCGGCGTGTTCGTCGGACTGACCGAGGAAGAAGGACTCATCATCAACCCGACCGCCGAGCAGAGAGAGCGTTCCTCCCTCGAGCTCACTGTCGCCGGCACGAAGAAGAAGGTCGTCATGATCGAAGCGGGCGCCGCCGAAGTCAGCGACGACAAGATGTTCGAAGCGATCATGCTCGCGCATGAGGAAATCAAGAAGCTCACCGATTTCATCGACTCCATCGTCGCCGAAGTCGGCAAGCCGAAGTTCGAATATCCCTCCTGCGAGCTCGACCACGACATGTTTGACGAGATCTTCGCGTACTGCGAGTCCGCCGTCATGGAAGCGCTCGACACGGACGACAAGACCGTGCGCGACGCGAAGATGAAGCCCATCGAAGACGACATCCTCGCGAAGTTCTCCGAAAAGTACGAAACGCTCGAGACCCAGCTTCCCGAGCTCATCTACAAGATCCAGAAGAAGATCGTCCGCCGCTGGCTCCTGAACGACAAGAAGCGCGTGGACGGCAGACGCATGGACCAGATCCGTCCCCTCGCCGCCGAAGTTCACCTCTTCGACCGCGACCACGGTTCCGGCATGTTCACCAGAGGTCAGACGCAGGTCCTCACCATCGCGACCCTCGGCTCCATCGCGGACGTGCAGATGCTTGACGGCATTTCCGAAGAGGAAACCAAGCGCTATATGCACCACTACAACATGCCCGGCTATTCCACGGGCGAAGCCAAGGCGTCCCGCAGCCCCGGACGGCGTGAGATCGGTCACGGCGCGCTCGCCGAGCGTTCCCTCATTCCGGTCCTTCCTTCCGTTGAGGAATTCCCCTACGCCATCCGCTGCGTCTCCGAGGTCATCAGCTCCAACGGCTCCACCTCCCAGGCTTCCGTCTGCGGCTCCACCCTCGCCCTCATGGACGCGGGCGTTCCGATCAAGGCTCCCGTCGCCGGTATCTCCTGCGGTCTGATCACCGCCGAGGACGGCACCTGGACGACCATGATCGACATTCAGGGTCTTGAAGACTTCTACGGCGACATGGACTTCAAGGTCGCGGGCACCCACAAGGGCATCACCGCCATCCAGATGGACCTCAAGATCGACGGCCTCACGCCCGAGATCATCCGCGAAGCGCTCGCCGTCACCCACAAGGGCCGCGATTATATCATCGACGAGGTTCTTCTGAAGGCCATCCCCGCGCCGCGTCCGGAGGTTTCCGAATACGCGCCGAAGATGATCTCCATGAAGATCCCGGTCGAGAAGATCTCCGAAGTCATCGGCACCAAGGGCAAGGTCATTCAGGGCATTCAGGCGGATACCGGCACCAAGGTCGACATCGAGGACGACGGCTCGGTCTTCATCTCCGGCATCGAGAAAGCCGGGATCGAAGCTGCCCGCAAGATCATCGAGGGCATCATTTTCGAGCCCGAAGTCGGCGCGATTTACGAAGGCGTCGTGACCCGCATCATTCCGATCGGCGCGTTCGTCGAGTTCGCCCCGAAGAAGGAAGGCATGGTCCACATCTCCAAGCTCGATAAGAAGCGCACGGAAAAGGTCGAGGACGTCTGCAACGTCGGCGACCGCATCCGCGTCAAATATCTCGGCACGGACGAGAAGGGCCGCATGAACCTCTCCCGCCGCGACGCGATGGATTGAGCGAACGGAATCGAATAAACAAACGCAAAGCTCCGGCATATCAGTTTGCCGGAGCTCTTGTATTTTTCTAAAAAAGAGAAGGGAGACCGGCGCTGAGCCGATCTCCCGGGATGTTTTACGGAATGCGATTATACGTATTCGAAATCGTCCGCCGCCTTGAACCACTTGCCCTCGCCGAAGCTGAGACCGAAGAGGATGACCGCCACGATCAGCCAGCCGATCATGAAGGGAGAGGTGTAGTAGAAGCCGAGCGCCGCGTGATGGATGAAGCCGAAGAGCGAAAGCACCGCGCCGGAAAACGCGATCAGCGACGCGCTCTTCAGCTTGCGGTCGATCATGAAGACGCACATCGAGCCGAGCAAAATGCCGATGATGATCGCTCCGGATTTGACGGCGGGAACGCCGTTCCACATCGCGCCGTTGTCGAGAAGGGTCTTGGAAACGTCGAAACCTTCAACAAGGAAACCTTTCATTCCCGTTTCGGGAATGATCGAAGAGAAGATCCCAGCTTCCGTTCCCCCGATTGCCATCGAACCGGTCGCGACGGCAGCTTCGATCTGTGTAAACAGATAGTCCGCAATCGAGGGGACCATGGCAATGGCGATCGCCGCGTAGTGCTTGGGTTTGCATTCCTTGAACGCCTGCGCAACCATGATGACCGCGCACCACAGGAAGGTGATCGCGACGACGGCCGGAGGAACAAGATCGTCTAAGACCGTGAAGAGGCCGAAGATACCCGCCAGCCCGAGCACGATGCCGGAAATCCAGCTGTAAGCCGCGCCAGCGTTCGTCTTTTTCAGACCGGGATGACCGAGCCATACGGTGTTCGGCACGACGCCGCCGAAGAGGGAGGAAATCATCGTGCAGATACCGTCGGCAAACTGCGCCTCGCGGACATTGTAGCCGTCGCCCGCGGCATTCGCGGATTCCACGTTGTCCATCGTTTCGATGAAGTTGTAGATCTCAACCGGGATGACGACCGTGAGGTATGGCGCGACATAGGCGAAACCGTTTATCAGGGACTGGACCGTGTTTACGGGGTTCGGGAAATAGAAGCCGACCTGCGTGAAGTCGAAGGTGGTGCGACCGAGGCAGATCGCGTACACGATGCCGCCCACGATGGCGATCATAAAGGGAGAAATCTTTTTCGGGAAGAGATAGCCGGCGAAGAGACCGAGCATGGCGACCGCCAGAATGGGCAGACCCACGACGGGATCGCTGAAGACGTCGAACACGCCTTCCGTCGCCATCCAGATGAAGCCGATGCCGGCGACGGTGCCGAGCAGGGCGGCGCGGGGCAGGTGCTTTTTGACCCAGGGTCCGATGAAGCCGCCGAGGAATTCAACAAAGCCGCCGATGAAGCACGCCGCCATCGCCGCGCCCCATTCGACCTCGGGATCGCCGATCGAATAGTGGATCGGACCGATGACGCCGAACAGGATGACGAACATCGCGGGTGTGGAGATGCCGGAGGGCAGCGCCGTGACGTCCGCGCGCTGGAGCTTGGCGGACAGCTTGTGCGCCATCCAGGCGTAATACAGACCTCCGCAGAGCAGACCGATGGACAGACCGGGAATGACGCGCCCGAAGATGATTTCCGCGGGCCATTCATAGGAGTACTGCAGGGTTGCGATGATGATGATGTAGTTGACGATATTGTTGGTGATCATATACGTCAACCCGCCCACATCCCCTCTCGTAAAGAACGGGATCAGGCTCTTCTTCTTTGCTTCCAAGATGATGTTCCCCCTTTAAAGATAATATATCTGCGCGGACTCCGCGCGGGTTACAGGTTCACACCGAGGGAGCGCAGCTCTTCACATACCTCGTTGTACAGTCCGAGCCAGAATTCCTTCGGTTCACCGTCCTCGCCGTAGACCTCGTCGAAGGAGAAGCCCTCGTTGCCCGCGGCAAAGATGTGCTCGTACTCGCCGAGCAGCTTTCGGATGATCGGTTCCGCCTGTTCGCGGGTCATGCCCTGCGCGGCGGCGGCCTTTCCGACTTCTCCCATGAGACGCGCTTCCAGTCCGGAGCAGTTGGGCTTCAGACCGTCGCAGGAGCCGACGCCTTCAAGGTGACCGCCGGAAACCGTGATCGCAAGGGCGTTCGCCGCGACCTCGAGCAAAAGCTCCTTCGTGCCCGCGCCGCTCTTCGGATAGATATCGCAGATGATGACGGCGGGAGCCGCTGAGCTGAACGCCTGACAGACGACGCTCGAGAGCCACATGCATTCGGGCGTCGAGGTGGCGATATGCTTGATGTGGATGGGGTGGCAGAGGTGGTAATCCGCGCGGCCGATCAGGGAATCGGCGAGCAGGGAAGCGATCATACAGACCGCCGCGCCCTCCGGACCGCCCGCAAGTCCTCCGACCATGACGCAGGCGAGGGAGGCGTTGAGCAGACGCACGGGCGTTTCCATGGCGTTCGCCACGCGGATGAGGTTGTCGTTCGTCATGATCAGCTCGTTGTTGAGCGCGATGAGATGCGCGTCGCCGTCCTGGAACCCGCCGGGCGTCATCGCCGCAAGGTCGCCGATCTCCGATACGCTGCTTTCCGCGGCGAGCCGCCCGATGCCGGGTCTTCCGACCTTTAAGCAGATCTCATTCAGGTATTTCATTTCGCGTCTGAGCGCGAGCACCTCCGAGGGGGAGGCGCGCACCACGTCGAAGCCGTCGACTTCGACAATGGAGCCGCAGGTCACCATGTCCACGACGGGCTCCTTCGCCCATGAGGTCACGGTCTTCTGAAACAGTTCCTCGGTCATGGGACAGCCGGGATTGCCTGCGACCACGCCGGGCAGAACGGAAGAGTCCGGCACGCGCGGCTCAAAGGTATAGGCGTCCGCGCCGCGCCCGACCGTCACTGCTTTCGGCATATTCTTCGCGGCTTCAAGGATTTCCTCCCGCGTGAAGCGGATGACGCGTCCCGTCGACTGGTTGTACACGCCGGAGCGGACGAGGAGCTCGACGGCGGCGTCGAAATAGGCTTTTGCCTCATCGGCGTCATGAAGAAGCAGGGCGTCGTCGTCCCGTTCCAGCTCGAACTCCTCCACGACGTCCATGATGGGCATGACCACATGATCCATGTCCCAGTTGTCCTTTGTCACCGCTTCCCCGGTATAGGAGCGGTTCACAAGCTCTAAAAAGTGCACGGCAATACCTCCGTCATGCAGAATGATGCGCGGTTCGCGCGAACAGAGCGGACCGCAGACGCGCCGAACGATGGACGTTCGGCACGATCGGACTCCGATTTCCATTATAGACTTTTTTTCGCCTCCTGTCAAGGCTTGTCCGTACACGCGCGGGCGCGTGGAACAAAATTTTGTATTGTTCGGCACAGCGTCGGAGAAAAACGGAACCGGAAAGAACCGCACCCCGAGCGGCTGCGTTTCAATAAGAAGGTTATCCTTGACTTTTCGGCCGGTTTCCTGTATAATAACCCGGAAGTAATCTTTCGATCATCCATGCAAAGGAGAATATCATCATGAAACGATTGATCACCGTCCTGCTGTCCCTCATGATGCTTGCGGGGCTCGTTCTGCCCGTCCCCGCCGGCGCGGCAGGCACCGCCCTGACGGAGCTCACCATCGCGGGGCTCGAATTCCCGATGGACGGCGCGAATCCGAAGCTTGACGGATTCAAGGCGTCGGCCGGAACGATCACCGCGGTTTCCTGGAGCGGTCCGGAAAAGACGATGAATACGACCGATACCTTTGTTTTCGGGACGACGTACCGTCTCTATCTCGACATCGCCCCTTCGTCCGACGGCTACTGGCAGTACATGATTCTGAACAGCGGCGCGAAGCTGAAGTACATGCCCGACGTTGACGTCCGTCTGCTCGACGCGGCTGGCAATCAGTATTCGTTCTCCGAAGCCCGGATCGTGTACGGAGAGGAAGGCACCGTGGACGGGACGCTTCAGGTCGTCTTCAAATTCAGCGCGAAGCTTTCCGGCGGCATTCTGCTTCCCCAAATCCTGCACGAACTGACCGTATCGGGAATCGAACCCCCGCTGTCGGGCGCGCATCCTTCCATTTCGAAACTCAGCTTTTCGGACGGCGTGTTCGAATCCGCATTCTGGTTCGACGTGGACAACAACTGGATCTCCTCCGATCAGAAATTCGAGGGGGGCAAGATCTATAAGCTCGTTCTCTCGGTCGCTCCGTCCGAATCGTGCCGCTGGGCGTGCGCGTACAAGAACGGAAAGGCGCTGCCCACCGTCTCTGCCGTGAACATCACGCTCATCGGGGACGACAATATGGTTTACGGCTTTAACGACGTCGGGATCCTGAACGACGGAACGCTTGTCATCGTCGCCTATTTTGCCTGCGCGGAGGCGCCCGAAAAGGGAAAGATGGATTACGTCGAGATCTGCCCGCTCGAGGATGTGATCCCCGTCGCCGGCGCAAAGCCGAATTTCCAGGAATACCTTGTGACCAACGGCGCTGCGCCGTGGACCGCGACCTGGTACGACCAGACGGCGAGTAAGGACCTCGTCGCGGACGACGTTTTCATCGGCGGTCACAACTATCTGCTCTCCTTCTACATCATGCCCGATTTCGTGGCGGAATGGAAGGTCAAGCCGAACGGCCAGCCCGATGTTGAAGCGGTTTTGATCGTCGGAGAGGGCATGCAGTCCGAATATACGTCGTTCAGCTACGAAACCTCCGGAACCAAACTGCTCGTGACTTATGTCTTTGCCTGCCCGCTTCCGCCGACCAAGGAACAGACCGTTGCCGCGGTCTTCGGCGTGACCGAACCGAGGGCGGGCGAGTATCCGTCCTTTGTCGGAGTCGGATCGATCGGCGGCACTGTGGACGCCATCGGCTGGTATGACATCACCGACGGGCGCGACATGCTTGTGCATGAGAAATTCGTCGACGGGCACGCTTACGACTGCACCGTATTCCTCCTTCCGCCCGAGGGATACGTCTGGGCGACGAACGGCACGGATTCCGCCGTCCTCGCCACCATGAACCTCACCGGCAAGAATTATTCCGAGCCCGCGTTTGCCCGGCGCGGCTATCTTGCAAACGGCGTCGAAACGCTCGGCGTGTCGCGGACATGGGAACTGAAGGCCGCGGGCACGCCTGCCGGAACGGAACAGCCCGCGGAAACGATCCCCGCGCCCACGATCACGACCCATCCCTTCTCCGTCACGGCGAAGGAGGGCGACACGATCCAGTTCTCCGTCGGCGCGGAGGGAGAGGATCTGATGTATCAGTGGGCGGCGCAGCCCGCGAAGGGAGACGTCGCCTGGCTGACCGACAGTTCGTCGGACTCCGCGGACGTGATCGTCGGCGCGAACACTCAGACGCTCACGATCAAGAACATCACGCAGAAGTATTCCGGCTGTTCCTTCTTCTGCCTCGTCGCGACGGCGAAGGGGTACGAAAAATTAGGCTATCAGGTGAGCACCAATTACGCCGTTCTCACCGTCTCGAAGCCCGTGACGACGCAGAAAATCGTCTTCAAGGACGTGCCCGAGAGCGAATGGTACTATTCGTGGGTTTATGACGCGGTCGATCTCGGACTGATCAACGGCAAGGGCAAGGACACGGACGGCAAGGACTATTTCGACCCGAAGGGCGAGATGACGTTCGCGCAGGCGGCGAAGCTCGCCGCGTGCATGCACGAGCTCTCGACGACCGGAAAGATTACGCTTCAAAACGGTGAAAAGAACTGGTACGACAGCTACATCGAGTACTGCCGCGACAAAGGCATCCTTCTGAAGAGCGGAGAGCAGGGCGGCATCACATGGGAAGCCGCCTCGAAGCACGCAGACGACGCCGTGACCCGCAAGGAATTCGCGTGGATCTTCGCGCGCGCCCTCAAGCTCGAAAACCTCGCGGTCAAGAAC
>JAFYBN010000070.1 GCA_017540175.1 Clostridia bacterium
CCGATGCTGCCGCCGATACCCGCGCCGCCTTCGCCGCCGGTCGCGTTGACCGTGCCGCCGGTAACTGTGATGCTGCCGCCGTACCCGCCCCTGCCGTCGAAAAATACGCCGCCGCCGATGCCCGCGGCGCCGCCGAAGCCCCTGGCAGATCCGCCCCTCGCGATAACCGTGCCGCCGCTGATCGCAATCGTGCCGCCGTCGCCGCCGATGCCGCCGCCGATGCCCGCGGCGCTGAAGCCGCCGGTCGCGTTGACCGTGCCGCCGCTGATGATAATAGTGCCGCCGGACCAGGCGGCTGTGCCGCCCGAACCGTTTCCGCCGCCGATGCCCGCGCCGCCGCCTTCGCCGCCGGTCGCGTTGACCGTGCCGCCGCTGATCGTGATAAGACCGGCGGAGCCGTTGGCGTCGAAGTGTGCGGAGGTGCCGCTGCCGATGCCCGCGCCGCCGCTGCCGGCCGCGTTTACCATGCCGCCGGTGATTGTGATACGACCGCCTTCGCCGTTCCAGCCGCCGCCGATGCCCGCAGCGTTGCCGCCGCCCTCCGCTGTGACCGTGCCGCCGCAGATCGTGATCGTGCCGCCGTTGCTGCCGTCTCCGCCGCCGATGCCCGCTTTTTCGCCGTCCACATCGTCGATGATCAGCTCGCCGGAGTCGTTGTCCTGACCGTAGACCGTCAGACTGTTTTGTCCATCTACCTCGATCCCCTTCGGAACGCGGAGGACCGTGTCGTCGCAGAGGATCAAAAAGGCGTCGCCGCTGACCTTGAGTCGGGTGTTTTCGATATTTGTGTCCGCGGTCACCGCGTACCACCCGGTCAGGACTTCGTCCGCGGCCGTGAGGACGGTGTATGCCGCGGCAGACTGTTCGTTTCCGTTCTGATCCTTGTAGAGGATCGGTCCCGCGCTCTTCGTCAGCGCCCGCCCCGCGGCGGCTTCCTTTTCTTCATCGGTCAGGGAGCCCGAGAGGACATGCGTGACGCCGCTGTCGTCCGTGTACCGGACATAGCGGCCCTGCGCCACGGTGACCGCGCAGCCGTAGCCGCTCGCCGTGAGGGAGGAGCCGTCCGAGGCAAACCCGACCGTCAGGGTATCGGTGTCGCCCTGATCGCTTCCGCCGATGCCCGCGCCGCCGACGCCGCCCCGCGCGTCGACCGTGCCGCCGGTGATCGTGACCGTGCCGGCGTCGCCGTCGTATCCGCTGCCGATGCCGACCGCGCCGCTGCCGCCGGTCGCCGTGACGGTCCCGCCGTTGATGACGATCGTTCCGCCGTCGCCGCCGTATCCGCTGCCGATGCCCGCCGCGCCGCTGCCGCCGGTCGCCGTGACCGTGCCGCCGTTGATCATGATCGTTCCGAAGGATCCGTATTTGGCGCCGCCGATACCCGCGCCGCCGTCCGAACCGCCGACCGCCGTGATCGTGCCGCCGTTGACGGTGATCGTGCCGGGTTTATAGGGGTAGGACTCTACCGTGAAGCCCCCGATGGCGGCGAAGTTATCAAGCGGCGCGGTCGCAAGCAGTTTGCCGGTTCCTTCGGTCTGCCCGTAGATCGACAGACTGCGGCCGGATCTGATCCCGATGCAGGAAGCGTCCAGCGTGCACCCGTCCGTCAGGATGAGGCACACGTCGGCATTGATGATGATCCCGTCCTCGCATCTGAAGGTGCTGTCGACCACATACCAGCCGTCGTTGTCAAGGCTGTACCACACGTCGTGCAAATACTGCGCGTCGAGGACGGCGCAGTTTTCTCTGGTTTTCAGAGGCTCCGCCGGGTCCGTCGGGTCGACGTAGGGAGTGTCGCCGATCCTGTAAAAACGAGCCTGGACGACCGCATCCGCCGCAGGCATGGTAAAAGTCCATTGATCCGGATCCTGCGCGCTCTGCTTCGGCACGATAAGTCCCAACGAAAGCGGGTAGGAAACCTGCAGGCTGCCGGGGAGAAGCGCATATCCCTCCTCCGGCGTGACGGTGAGGGTGACGGTCTCGCCCGCCTCGTACCGGATTCTCCCTCCGGAAAGGGTGACCGCCGCGGGGGGGACTTCTTCGTCGATCGTCACGGAATACACCTGTTCAAACAGCGCCCGGATCGCCACGTCGGACGTGCCCATGACGAATTGGTTGTTTTCGACGGTCACGCCGCCGGAGACGACCTCCCAGCCCTTGAAAGCATACCCCTCGTCCGGCGCCGCGGTCAGTGTGACGGTTTCGCCCTCAAGAGCGGAGGCGGGACTTGCCGACGCCGTGCCGCCCTGCGACGTGACGCTGACGCTGTGAACGGGATCGGGGATCGTCAGCATCAGCGCCACGGAACCCGGCACATCGGCCCACTCACGCTCCGAACTTATATCCACCCATTTGGTCGTATAATTACATGTACCTGTATAAACGCCCGGCACCGCCGCGTTGTAGTAGTAAAGATCGATCCCAAAAAGTACGGTGAGAGTATCTCCTGTATTAGTGAAATGCCCGTCACAGAAACTGCCGTTGGTAAAATGAGATGAATCATTCACCTTGAATGGAATGCTGCCTCCGCTGACGTTTTGAAGCGTGCCGGCATTGAAGGTGGCGTAGAAAACGGCTCCCTGTACGGTCTTGTCTTCCAGAGTGAACGTGGCGGGGGTGTCTCCGGCGCCCGTCAGCTCGACCGCTGACGGTGAAAGAGTATAGCTGCGCTCTGCCTCCCCCTCTGCAAATACTGCTTGGCACAAAATGTCAGCTTGCAAATTGAAGAATAACGTAGGAGAGTAAGATATATCTTCGCCGTATTTCCATTTGACAAAATGATAGCCTGCGTTTGGTGACGCCGTGAGCGAGACCCAGTCGCCGCTCATATAGGTCCCGCCGCCCGAAACGGTGCCCCCCGAAGCAGGGTCCGCATTTGCTGTGACGGTACAGGGGTAGCGGAATTCTACCGTAACCTGAACGTCGCAGTCGGGCATCGTGAAGGAATAGGTCGTGTCGCCCGTCTGTCCGGGGGTGAGGTTGGTATTGCCGTACTGGATCCTCAGGCTGCCCAACGTGCACCCTTCGTTCGGCGTGACGGTGAGGGTGACGGTCTCGCCCGCCGCCGCGGAGGAAACGTCGGTCGCGATCGTGCCTATGGTGGGGTTATAATTAAGAATGGAAATGCTGTGTTTTTCGCCGTCCGCCGCCGCCGCGGTTGTCAGGCACACAGCCAGACAGACCGTCAGGCATGCGGCCGCAAGGAGCGCAAGAAGCTTTTTCATGGTCATTCCTCCTGAATCCTGAAAGACTTCGTTCTCACGGTTATTATACAGTACCGCGCGGATTCTGTCAATGGGGCGGGGAAGAGTGTGACGCGAAAAAACTGGGGAGCGCAAAGCCGGGCGGCACACGCTGAGGTCCCGTGTGCCGCTGCCGCCGATGGCCGGACCGCCGCTCCCGCCGTTTGCCGAAGCCGCGCCGCCGCTGATTTCGGCCGCGCCGGAGCCGCGCTTTGCCCTCGCTGCTGCCGCAGACAAAAAAGCCCGTCCTGCCGCATTCCGCGCGGAGGACGGGCGCGTTTGTCTGCCCGGGTTCGGATGGCTGTGCCGTCGGGACCTCACGGCCTCACGGCGCAGGCAAGGCTGACGTCCGCGTTGACGACCAGCCTTCTTTTTCTGTTCCCGGCGATTTCGAGTCCCCTTTCGAGCGGCATGCCGGGGCAGGGGATCAGATAGATCACCTGATCCGGGCGCAGACCGTCCGCGTAGAGGGCGAGGTCCTCGGACGCGCGGTCGTTGAGCTGAACGCTTTTCAGGTGCGGCATTTTCGCAAAGAGCGGGATCAGGTGACCGTGGCTGCCGCAGAGATGGATCATGCCCCCGTGCGGGTAGGCGGCGAGCAGAGCGTCGTCCAGCGGCATGATGAATTCCTCGTACAGCGCCGGGGAGACGAGCTGGGTGCTGCATCCGCAGAGCTGACCGTATCCCGGCGGCTGCGTCCGTCCCCACGAGATCACGGGCTGGATGCGCTCCGCGGGGAAATTGTCGAGATACCAGCGGTGCAGCCGGATCAGTACGTCGTTGATCAGGCAGAGATCGTGCCGCGCAGCCTCCGGCTCGACCATCATCGCGAGCAGGATCTCCTGCCCGTAGAGATTGAGCGCGATGTTCAATGCGCTGGCGATCGTCGGCAGCCCGAAGAGCGGGACGGTCGTGTCCGCGGCGAAAAACGCACGGGCGTAGGCGCGCGCCAGATTCCATGTTTCGCTGTTTTCAAGGTCGGGTTCCTTCAGCTCCCCGACCTTGTTTTTCAGATAAAGGTTGTACCACTGCCCGCTTTTGTAGAAGACCTCCGCTCCGAAAATGCGGTCGACAAAGTGCACGCCGTAAAACCCCTGTTCCACACAGGCGGGCCGGAACTGATCGTCGCGCAGAGCGCCATCCATCCGTCCGGCGAGCGCTTCCAGGTCTTTTTCAAGCATTTCTTCGACGTTATCATAGACGGGTGTCCCGTCCGCGCCGACCGTCTGCCGCCAGCTCGAGATCCCGTTCAGAACGAGTGGACCGGCTGGTGCAGGGCTGCCCTCGAAGACCTCCCGCAGAACGTCAAACCACGCGTTCTGTGCGCGGAGATATGCCGCGTCCGAGAGACGCGCTTTCACATTGTCGTTCATTTTTCCGCCTCCTTTTTACGGGCGCGCAGCCGGAGCATACACGCCGCAAACGGTGCCGGATCCCGCGCACGGGCTTTTCTGCGCCGTCCGACCTGCTTTCGAACCTTCTGCGCCGCGAACCGTTTGATCCGGCGGATCCCGGAAACCCGGACCGGCGTCCCTTCAGGCGTCCTTTCGGGCGTTCCGCCGGGCGTTCCGCTGGGCGTTCCGCCGGGCATCCCGCAAGGGGGCCCGGCGGGCGGCTTCCCTTGCTCCATTGTAGCACGGCGCTCCCGCTTTGTCAAGCCGATGCCGCCGTATATGGGCCGCGGCGTTCCCCGGTCCTATCCGCATCCGCGCAAAGCCGGGCGGCACACGCTGAAATCGCATGTGCCGCCCGGCTTATGGCTTATCGTTGGATTCGGTTCGCGCGCGGGATGCCGCCTGCGGCTCCGGCGTTTCGCCGGTTACCCGTTCGGATGAACAGTCTTGTACGCATAGGCGGCCTGAGCGTACGCCCAGATCGCCGCCACCGCGTTCCGCGCTTTCACGTGGAATGCGTCTGAGTCGTCGTCATAATACTTCAGCGCCGTATCGATGTAGGACAGTGCCGAAACCGTGACCTTCACCGTGCGCCCTTCTCCGGTCGTGAGCACGATCTCATGGGACTCGCTCAGCTTATGCGCCGCGATGTTGGCGATCCGCACGCAGTATGCGCCGTTGTCTGTTACATCAACCGCTGCGTCTATGCCGTCAACGGTCGCGGTCGCGACGCCGCTGTACTCCGGCGCGGGCTGGAAGTACACGTTGAGCGCCGTTTCGCTGTCCAGCGTCAGGGAGTAGGTAACAGCCGTGATGTCGCCACCGGTTTGGTTGCTGCTCTCGGCCGCAATCGCCGCCGACGCGGTTTTGACGGCTTCCATATCGAAGTCTTCGGCTTCGGTATAGTGCTTCACCATCGCCGCATAGCTCTCGCCAAGCGTCCATTGATGCACCTCCGCAAGGAACAGCTGCACGTAATGACCGTAGTCCGCGACGGCTCTGACAAGCGCCTGAGTCTTCGAGTCATACTGATTCGCCATGCTGTCGAACGCGTCGAAGTAATCCGCGCACGAATAGGTCACGGTCACCGTTTTTTCCTCGCCGTCCTGCGTGTAATGGAAGGTCGCCGTGACGGGCTCCGCCATCTGGATGGAGTTGATATAGCAGGTGAAGCCGTAGTACCTGCCGTCGGCGCTTTTGCAGTCTTCGTCGAAATTGTCGCTTTCCGGGCAGGCCCCGTGAGGAACGGAGAAGGTCATCTCACTGCTGCTCCAGTCCATGCCGTCAAGCGCCGGAAGAGCGACGAAGAAGTTCACGCCGATCTGACCGGAGAGAACAAGGGAGCAGGAGGCGAACCGAGGCGCGCGAAGAGGCGTCAGAGTTCTCCCCGCGAGGGCGGTATTGTCCGATGCTTCTCCGGTCGGATAAAGCCCGCCGTTCGCATCCGTAAAGGGCTTTTCGAGTGTGACCGTTCCCGCACAGGAGGAGGCGGTGACGATGACCCGGGGATCGCTGCCGGAATACGTCAGGGTAACCGTGCCGACTCGGCTGCCGATGCCCGCGCCGCCGGTTCCGCCGGTCGCCGTGACCGTGCCGCCGTTGATCGTGACCGTACCGCCGCCGATGCCCGCCGCGCCGCTGCCGCCCGCGGCTTTGACGACGCCGCCGCTTATCGTGATCGTGCCCCCGGACGGATTCACGCCGCCGCCGATGCCGGCGCAGCGGTCTGCGCAGGTATGATCCGTGCCGTTCGTCGTACCGGCAAAGAGCTTGCCGGTGCCCCGGGACGTTTCCCCGGTTACGGGATCGGTGCGGAGCGTATCCTGACCGTAGATCGTCAGGACGGCGCTGCCCGTGACGTTGATGCCCTTCTGCGCGGTCAGGGTGCAGCCGTCGCAGAGGATCAGATTGACCGTACCGTTGACCTCGATCCGGCTGTTTACGGTCACATTGCCTTCTGCGACATACCACACGCCGTCCTCCCATGTCGTCTGATCCGCGGCGACGGCGGTCCACGTCTCACAGGACTGAACGGGATCTTCCTTCACGGGATCGTAATAGGAGACGGGCTCACGGGCCGCTATGCTGAATCCGATCTCCTTGGTGACGGATTGAGGCGGATCCGAAACGTCCGTTGCCGTGACCCAAACGGTATAATCTCCCTCTTCGAGACTGTCCGGAATCGGAAGGACGGGACCCGAACCGCCCAACTCGGGGGTTCCACTGCCCCAAAAATATACATAAGGTTCCCTTCCGTTTTTCGCCGATGCCGTGATGTCGGATTCCGTTCCGAGGGTAACGGTGAAGCCGTCCTTCTTATCGAAACTTACGGTGAACCCCGTTTCCTGTTCCGGTTCTTCCGCGCCGCACAAGCTGCACGCGCCGCTTTCGTAGTCATGCGCCTGCGGCGTTTTCTCCGTCAGGCACCACAGGCACGACGCGGTGTGGGTGCCGTCGCCGTTGTCCGCATACAGATCGAAATGATCGGTGCAGAGCATGATCCGCGCGGACTCTCCCCGGCAGGCATCCTCGCGGCCGCTGTCCTCCGCGGGTACGGGATCGGAAGCGTCCTTCGGAGCGTGCACGCGCAACCCGTCGGCAATGGTCAGAGTTCCGTGATCCGTGCTCCCTTTGCCGCCGCCGATCGCCGCCGCGTCCGCCGATCCCGCCATGGCCGTGACCCTGCCGCCGTTGATCGTGAGAATGCCGCCGGACTGATTCATGCCGCCGCCGATGCCCGCGTCGCCGTTCGACATCGAACCGCCGCCTGCGTTCAGCGCGCCGTTCCCGTTCTCCGTCTCGCTCCAGACGGTAAGGGAGTTCGTTCCGGTCAGATGAATGCCCTCAGGCGCGTTCAGCGCGCACCCGTCCTTCAGGATCAGATTGACCGCGCCGCCGATCTCGATCCGGCTGCTTACGGTCACATTGCCCTCTGCGACGTACCACACGCCGTCCTCCCATGCCGTCAGGTCCGCGGAAACAGCGGTCCACGTCTCGCAGGACTGAATGGAATCTTCATTCGCGGGATCGTAATAGGAGACGACCGCAGAGGTCGGGTCCACTACACGGAAGCTGATCTGCGTGTCGGCGGTTCTGGGCTCCTCCGAAGAGTCCGTTGCCGTGACCTGAACGGTATACTCTCCCTCCAGAAGTGTATCCGGAATAACAAGGATGGGACCCGAACCGTTCAGTTCGGGCGTTTCACTGCTCCATGAATAAGTGATCTCTCCGGTGCCGTTTTCCGTCGATGCCGTGATGCCGGATCCCGTTCCGAGGGTGACGGTGAAGCCGTCCGTCTTGTCAACGCTTACGGTGAACAGCGGTTCCTCCGCGCCGCACAGTCCGCACGCGCCGTTTTCGTAAACATGATAATCCGTCTGCCCCTCCGACGCGCACCACTTGCACGCCGCGGTGTGGGTGCCGTCGCCGTTGTCCGTATACAGATCGGCGTGTTCGGCGCAGGGTTCGATCCGCGCAGACTCTCCCCGGCAGGCGTTCACGCGGCTGTTGTCCGCCGCGGACACGGGAACGGAAGCGTCTTTCGGAGCGTACACGCGCATCCCGTCGGCGACGGTCAGACTTCCGTGATCCGTGTTCTCTTTGCCGCCGCCGATGGCTGCCGCATCCGCCGATCCTGCCGTGGCCGTCACCGTGCCGCCATAGACCGTGACAGTGTCGCCATCGCCAAAGCTGCCGCCGCCGATGCCCGCGCCCCCGCCGTCGCCGCCGGTGGCCGTCACCGTGCCGCCATAGACCGTGACAGTGTCGCCATCGCCAAAGCTGCCGCCGCCGATGCCCGCGCCTCCGCCGTCGCCGCCGGCGGCCGTCACCGTGCCTCCATAGACCGTGACTGCGCCGCCGATGCCCGCGCCTCCGCCGTCGCCGCCGGCGGCTGTAACCGAGCCGCCATAGACCGTGACTGCGCCGCTGATGCCCGCGCCTCCGTCGTCGCCGCCGGCTGCCGTCACCGTGCCGCCATAGACCGTAACGTCGCCGCTGATGCCCGCGCCTCCGTCGTCGCCGCCGGCGGCGATCAGGCTGCCGCTGTCCCGACTCTGGCCGTAGATGTTCAGCGAACCGTTTTCGGTAAAGATGATGCCCCCATCGGCGGTCAGCGTCGCCCCGTCGCAGAGGATCAGCTTCACGTAGCAGGCGATCGTGATGGGGGTGCTGATGGTGACGTCTTCAGTCACGACATAGGTATGGTAGTCCCAAGTAGTCATGCTGCTCTCTACGACGGTGCAACCCGATAAAAACATCTCTGTTGCCGTTATGCTTTGGGTGTCATTGTTCCACTCTCTTATAAGAAAGGTAACGTCTATTTTCTCCTCCGCCCGGACGGGGAGCGTGCCCCCCGGCAGCAGGGATATCGTGAACAGGACGCTGAGCAAAAGGGACAGGATACGTTTCGTTTTCATGGGGGGACCTCCTTTGTCGGCGAGGTTGTATTATTTCGTTTCGGACCTGTGAACATGTCAGCTAAAAACGGACACGAAAATCGAAAAAGTGTGCTTGTGTGGCGGATGATCGTACAGCCGTGCCGCCACCCTTGACATCACTCCGGGGATCGCCGGGTAGAACATGCCGAAGGCGGCGGACTCATGAGCAGTTCGATAGGACAACTCCGCCGTCGGGATCGTCAGAAGCTTTCTTACGGTGATGCTTCCCGTAACAAACGGGATGTGCGGATGTGATCCTGTGGATATTATACTCTGCCGCGCACCCGCTGTCAACATCGTACGCAAAAAAACGAATATCCTTACAAAAAATCATAAATGCGGCTGAGAAACTTTTTTTGAGAATCCTCTTGACAAACCCGTTTTGCTGTGCTATAATGGCGGAGCATCCGAGAGATGCGTCATATTTGGGGGAATTCCCGAGTGGCCAAAGGGGACAGACTGTAAATCTGCTGGCACCGCCTTCGGTGGTTCGAATCCACCTTCCCCCATTCAAAAAAAGAGAGGTACAAAGTACCTCTCTTTTTTTGAACAGATTAGGGTGGATTCGAAGGGCGCGGGAGTGAATGACTGCCCAGTGGGCAGTCAGAGCCGCGCCCCGGCCGGCTCGGAAGCCGGCGAATCCACCTTCCCCCATAGAAAAAGCCTCGCTTATGCGAGGCTTTTTCAGTGAAATTTGCCCTTCGGGCAAGTGAAATGTGCCTGCGGCACGTGAAATGCGCATGAGCGCGTGAAATTTTCGCTTCGCAAAAGCGGGCAAATTTCATTTCACATTCGGCGGAGCCGAATATTTCACCGGCGGCGCAAGCCGCTGATTTCACCGCGCCGAAGGCGCGATTTCACTCATACTTTTATCACGAAACCAGCCCCGCTCTCGCAAGTGAAATGTGCCTGCGGCACGTGAAATGCGCCTGCGGTGCGTGAAATTTTCGCTTCGCGAAAGCGGGCAAATTTCATTTCACATTCGGCGGAGCCGAATATTTCACCGGCGGCGCAAGCCGCTGATTTCACCGCGCCGAGCTGCGATTTCACTTTACAAACAATGCTTCTTGTGCTATAATAAAAGCGGCGAAAGAAATTGATCATCCGTGCGGCGCCGTCCGCATCATGCTCATCTCCTTGCTCACCGCATCAAAAAACAGCCGGGACAAAAAACCACAGATTCATACTGTCATGAAATCGACGATTCAGGTTTTTAGGGGTGCAATATGAACGACAACAAGAACGATAATCATAAGAAGAAAAACAACGCTTACGCCGGTTTGGCGATCGGTATGTGCATAGGACTTGCGGTCGGGACGGCCATCGGAGCGGCAGCGCACAATTTCGGATTGTGGATGCCGATCGGACTCTCCGCCGGTTTGGTTCTCGGTCCGCTTCTCGGCCGCGGCAATGACGACGAGAGCGAGGACCGCACGGACGATACGGACAATACGGACGACACAGTCAACACGGACGACACAGTCAACACGGACAACACAGTCAACACGGACAACACAGTCAACACGGACGACACGGACGACCGGCAGTAAGGCGGTAAGCACGTATCTCCCGTTTCTCCGGCTTCAAGCCCCTTCCGCTTGACACGCCCGCAAATCACGGTATCAATCAGA
Source organism: Clostridia bacterium (assembly GCA_017540175.1). Taxonomy (GTDB): domain Bacteria; phylum Bacillota; class Clostridia; order Oscillospirales; family CAG-272; genus UMGS1696. Next base: position 10,707 of record JAFYBN010000070.1, read on the forward strand.
CTTTAGGAGACATGGCATGAACACTTCACAAAAAAAGGACAAAATCACGGTTCTCACCCTCGCCGGCATGGCGCTGATGACCGCGCTGACCGCATGGAAGGCCGCCGCCCAGTCGCAGCTCGCGGGCGCCGCGCTTTTGATTGCGGGCATCGCCTTCTTCTTTATCGTCGAAGGCGTGGCAAAGACGCCCGATTCGGAATCCGGACTGAGCTTCCCGAGATTCTTCACCGATCTGAAAAAGCCGGGCGTGCTCATCCTGATCCTCATCATGCTCCTGCTCTCGCCCGCCGAGATGCTTCTCAGCAAAGTGTTCTTCGGGAACGCGTATGTCGAACACGTTCTCGGACGGGTCAGCGTCCCGGACCTCAGTCAGCTTCCGCTTCTGATTCTTTCGCAGGTCTTTACCGTGGTCGGCGAGGAGATCGGTTTCCGCGCGTTCTTCGTCGGCAAAGGGATGAAGAAGCTCCCGTTTTGGCCTGTCGCTCTGCTGTCCGCGGTCCTGTTTGCCGCCGCGCATTTCGCATCCGGAGCTCCCGCCGTCGTCGCGTGGGACCTCGGCTTAATTTTCATCGACGCGATCCTGTTCGCGGTTTTGTTCCGCATATCCGGCAACTGCCTGACGACCGCCATACCTCATTTTCTGAACAATATGATCGGTTTTCTGCTCGTGCCCATTCTGTTCAAATAAAGATCGCGGCGAAAAGAAGAAGCGGGATCCTGCCGCGCCCGTCCTGCAAAGGATAACGATGACCTCGATCCTTTTGAATCGAACCAATGAAAAGACCGCGCCCGCGCGGTTTTTTTCATGCCGCCGCCCCATCGGTGAAGATCGGAAAGACGGTCGTCTTCGCATCCCCCGCGGAGAAAGCGAACATCTTCCTATCCGGACTTTGCAGGCGAAGCGAACGCTCCCGCGTCTTTTTTTTCTTTTTTCGCTTTTCCCTTGCACTTTCCCGGGTTTTATATTATAATATATCCGATTGAAACAAAAATCGGGGGACAGGTCATGTTCAAAGAAGGATTCGACAACCGGAAATACCTCCGGCTCCAGACCGAAAAGATCCGCGAGCGCGTGGAAGCCTTCGGCGGGAAGCTCTATCTCGAGTTCGGCGGCAAGCTCTTCGACGATTACCACGCCTCGCGCGTGCTGCCCGGCTTCAAGCCCGACAGCAAGATCAATATGCTCCTTCAGATGAAGGACAAGGCGGAAATCGTGATCGTGGTGTCGGCGACCGCCATCGAGCAGAACAAAATGCGTGCCGACCTCGGCATCACCTACGACATGGACGCCCTGCGCCTCATCGACGCCTTCAACGAGCGCGGGCTCTACGTGGGCAGCGTGGTTGTGACCCATTATTCCGGACAGCCCGCCGCGGACACATTTATCAAGCGGCTCGGCAATCTCGGCATCCGCGTGTTCCGCCACTATCCCATCGAGGGCTACCCGACGAACGTGAAGCTGATCGTGAGCGACGAAGGCTACGGAAAGAACGAGTACATCGAGACGACCCGCCAGCTCGTCGTCGTCACCGCGCCCGGACCCGGCAGCGGCAAAATGGCGACCTGCCTCTCCCAGCTCTATCACGACAACAAGCGCGGACTGAAATCCGGCTACGCGAAATTCGAGACCTTCCCGGTCTGGAACCTGCCCCTGACCCATCCCGTGAACCTCGCCTACGAAGCGGCGACGGTGGATCTCGCGGACGTGAACATGATCGACCCCTTCCACCTCGAGGCCTACGGCGTGACGACCGTGAACTACAACCGCGACGTGGAGGTCTTCCCGGTGCTGAGAAGACTGTTCGAGGGGATCTACGGCGAATGCCCGTACAAGAGCCCCACGGACATGGGCGTGAACATGGTCGGCTACTGCATCACGGACGACGAAGCCGTGGCCGCCGCCGCGCGCGCGGAGATCATCCGCCGGTATTACGACTGCCTCAACAAGAAGCTGAGAGGACTCTGCGACAGCGAAGAGGTCTACAAGGCGGAGCTCATCATGAACCGCGCGAAGATCACCGTCGACGACCGCCCGGTGGTGCGCGCCGCGCTTGAGAGAGCCGCCGCGACCGACGGTCCCTCCGCCGCCATCGAATTGCCGAACGGGGAGATCGTCACGGGACGCACCTCCGAGCTGCTCGGCTCCTGCGCCGCCGCGATGCTCAACGCCCTCAAGGCGATCGCGGGCATCGACGACGCGATCCAGCTCATTTCCCCCTCGGTCATCGAGCCGATCTGCCGCCTCAAAACGGGCTCCCTCGGCTCGAAGAACCCTCGTCTGCACGTCAACGAGATTTTGATCGCCCTGTCGATCTGCGCGGCGACCGATCCCAACGCCGAGGCGGCATACAAGGCTCTGCCCAGGCTTGTGGGGTGCGAGGCGCATTCCTCGGTGGTGGTCTCGTCGGTCGACTCGTCGACCCTGCGCAAGCTCGGCGTGAACCTCACCTGCGAGCCGACGTACGAATCGAAGCGCTTCTTCCATCATTGACGGAGCGGGCATCATACAACAGGCATGGACTGACCTCCCCCGGAGACCCCGGCGAGAGGTCGGTTTTTTGTTCCGGCGGATCATTCGCGGCGGACGAAAAATTTTCTCATGTTTTTTTCGCGAAAGTGAAATTTTCCGAGCAAAAATCGGTCTTATAGAGTGAATCCCCCAAAACGGAGGCAAATCTCATGAAAAAGCTTTTGATCCTCGCCCTCGCGCTTCTGCTTTTCCTGCCCTCCTGCGGGAGCAAAAAGCCGGCGATGCCTTTTGCCGCAGATTCATCGGAATTCTGGTACGACGGAAGGCTGTTTTACAGAAATGACTGGGGGCGGCTCGCTTACCGGGGCGTCGGCGGCGACGAAATGATCCTCTGCTTTGATCCGCTGTGCACCCATACCGAGGAAGAAGGGTGTCCGGCGGTGGGCATCGTCCTGGGCCATCCCCATCTGGCGGTCACAGCGGACGAAACCGGTTCTCCCTCCGTATTTATCGCGGACATGTACCGCGATAAAAACAGCGAAGAGCTTATGCCTGAGATCAAGCGGCTCGATCTTGCAGACGGCAAAATGACCGTCCTCCTCGCGCCCGCGCCGGGTCAGATCTGGGGCTTCTGGCTGTACGGGCAGAGCATCTATTTCACCACGTCCGCCGATGAGGAAAAGCTGGCGGGTACGGTTGTCTGGAAAATGGACGCGGACGGGACGGGGCTGAAGGAACTCGCCCGGTATGAAGACCGCGACAGCCTGAGCGTCGTCGCCATTTTCGAAGAGGAAGGGAAGACCATGGTGATCTGGGGGGACTCTAACGACGCACAGTCCCTGTATCTTTCGCCCGAGGATTTTTCCGAGGAGACGAAGATCGCCGAGGGTGTCCCGCTCTTTCAGAATTTCATGCTGGACGGGTATCTCTATTTCGCGCGGCGGACGGAGAGGGTTTTTCCCGCGCTCCTCATCGACGGTTACGCACAGGACACGCGCAGCGTCCGGGATGAAAACGGCATGGTCCGCGCGCGGGGGGAAATGCCGGAATGGGAATATGTCCGGATTCCTCTTGCCGATCCCTTCGCCGAACCGGAGGCGGTCGTCGGCGGGATCAAAGAGCCCAATTCGATCTGGAAGCCTCTCTGTATTTCCGGGAACACGGCATACGTGATCCCCTATGATCCTCTGTACCTCGAAACCATGACCGCCGACATGACCGGCGTCATCACCGGGGATGACGTACAGGACAGTTTCGGCGGCGAGAAAACGGAATTCTCCTACATCGTGGCGGATTCCGGAGGGAAAATCCTTGCGTTCGATCTCGAAACCGGCGGGACCCGGACGCTTGAGACGCCCGGATTTGACGCGAACAGGATCATCGGCATGGACGACGGCGCCCTGATCCTCGCCGGGACCGTTACGGATCCCGACCGCATCCGGGAAGATCTCGACGCGCACGGGGTTCACTCCTCCGACTTCACCTTCGGCGACTATCTGTTTCTCCCGGTTGAATAAACAAATGACCGAAACAGTTTTTTCGAAGAATCCGATCTTATAGAATGAAAGCTCAAAACGAAAGGACAGGAATCATGAAGCGCATACGGTTCGCGTCGCTTCTCCTCATGCTGCTTGAGTTCATGGCCTGCGGGAAAGATGCGCTGTACTATCCGGACGGCGTGAAGCTCGAGGCGGAAGCACCCGCGCAGGAGAATAATCCGATTCCCGTGCTTGCCGATTTCACCATGCCCGCGCTTCCGCTGAACGAACGTGCGTCCGATCTTCCCGGAGCGGTCCTCTGCTCACGAGGGTGGGTTTTCCTTGACAGGAACGGAATCCCGCGGGTGTACTCGCCCGGAGCCGGGACGGTCAACACGCTTTGCTCCGATTCGCTCTGTTCGCATCTGGCGGATTCCGCATGCGCCTTCCGTTCCTGTGTGTTTACCGAACTCCCGGTGCAGGCCGGGGATCGGCTGTGGTATATCGCGCGGGACGAATGGACGGAAGCTGACATGACGAAGAATCTGATCCCCGCCCGCTCCGTCTGCTCGTCCGACCTCTTCGGCGCGGACGTCAGACAGGTCTACCAAAACGACGGCGTCGAGCTTTTCGGTTTATACGCGGAGACGGACGCGATCTGGTGGCTGGAGGTGGTCGGCGACGAACAGTTCCTTCTGACCCGGATGGACCCGCGTTCCAAAAAGATTGAACGGATGCCCTGCGGCAGGGATGAGCACAAGGTCGTCAGAGAATACGTCCGCCTCGGGGATCGTGTTTACTACATTCTCGACGACGGCACGATCCGCTCCTGCAAGACGGATTTCAGCGACGACCGCCTGATCGCCGAGACCAGCGGGACGCCCCTCTATGCTTCGGAACGCACACAGCGGGTATATTGGCGGGAGAGCGGAACGCTCGTCTCTTTTGATCCCGCGTCGGGGCGGAAGGAAACGGCCATCGTCCCGCAGGAAGGGTTTCGGATCAACCTGATGCTCCCGACGGAATCCGGCTTTGCCTATACGCTGGTTCCGGAAGACGCGGAGCTCGGCAGGAGTTATCGGGAATACATCGATGCCGTAACGGCCGATCCGGCGCTCTGGTTGTGGGATCCCGTGACGGGGGAGTGCGGGCGTTTGTCTCTCCCGGAAGGGATCGTTCCGACGCCCCTGGCAGCCTATGCGGGCGGCATACTCTTCACATCGGGCATTCATGAAAACGAATGGACGCATACCACCGCTTTTTCCGGATGGATCGCCTGTCAGCCAAAAACGGGGGAGGTATGGGAGGTCTCAGAGTGAAAGGAAAGGGAATGCGAAGGCGTCTTCTCGTCGGCGCGGCGATCCTCTTGCTCACATCCGCCGCGCTCGTCGGCTCTTACTTCTTTTTTGACTGGCAGATCCCGCGGGATATCAGGCTGACGAATCTCTACTACGTCGATATTTTTAAGGGAAAGCACACGGTATTCGGGGACGACTGCGACGCGATCCTTGTCACCGTTAAATCCGCGGTGAAGACGGATCCTTCCTCAAAGCGCACCGAGTACGCTTATTCCTCGGAGCGGGGCGATGGGGTATTCCTCTATCCCGGTACGCCGAAGGGGCAGATATACGGCTATCCCCGACTCCGGGAGGGCGAGCGTCTCTTTCTGCTCTGCAGCGCGGATCAGACGGCGCACTTTTCCTGGCTCTTCCGGGTCCGGACGGTCGACGGCACGGATTATGCCTACCCGCTTCTGTACGATGAGGAAATGATCCCCCTGTCCGTACTCGGAGAAAGCCTGCCGTTTACGGGCAATGCCGAGCGGAGCATATACGATCCGTGGTACGACGAGGACGTTTTCAAATACCTTGCGAAAACCGGACGTGCCGCTCCTGCGTACAAGTACAAAACGACGCTTGAAAATCTACTTGCGAATTACGGAAAGCTGACCCAAAGCGGCGGGCGGCAATACAGATAGGATAATTTTATCAGAAAGGAGGCCCCCATGACCGAGAGGGACATCATCACCCTGTTTTTCGCGCGGGACGAGCGGGCGGTTGAGGAATTCCGCCGCGCGTTCGGCAAGCTGTGCCTCGGCATCGCGCTCTCGATCACCGGGGACGAGGGGACGGCGGAGGAATGCCTGAATGATGCCTGCCTGCGCCTGTGGAACGCCATTCCGCCCGAGAACCCGCGCTCGCTGAAAGCTTTCGGCGCGAAAATCACCCGCAACCTCGCGCTCGGGCGGCTCGAAAAAGAACGCGCGGCAAAGCGGAGCGCGGTGCTCGAGGAGTTTGACGAGACGGCGGAGCGCGCGAACGTCTCCTTTGAGGAGGATTTCATCGAATCCGAAGCGCTCGCGCAGGCGATCGACCGCTTCCTCGCGTCAAGGAGCAAAATCGAAGCAGCGGTCTTCGTGCGGCGCTATTTCTCGGGGGAAAGCGCAAAGGAAATCAGCCGCGCGACCGGACTCGGCGAGGTGAAGATCTCGCGGATGCTCAAAAAACTGCGGACGGCTCTTGCCGCGGCGCTTGCGAAAGGGGGATTTGAGGTATGAAACGGAAACTGAAAGGAGCCGATCTCGCGCGCGCCGCCGGAGGAATCGACGGGCGCTGGATCGAGCTGGCATACAATGAAACAGAACTCCGCCGGGCGGCGGAGGAAAGCCGGAGCCGCCCCCGCCGCTGGCTCTTCGGCGCGGAGCTCAAAAAACTCGTCGGCGTGAAAACGGTATGGATCTTCCTCCTCATCTTCCTCGCGCTGAATTTCGCGCTGGCATGGCGGGCGGCGGGCAGAACTGCCGCGGCGCGCTATCCGAACGGGCTCGTCTCCCGCTTCTTCGACGGGTATTTCGAAAATACGGAGGAATACGAGGCGCGGTACGCAGAGATCCGGGCGTTCGCGGCACAGCAGAACGAACTGTTCTTTCAGGCTATGCGCGCGGGGCGGCAGGATTATGAATACGAAGAGCTCCCGAACCGCTATTCCGACGACGACGCGGTGAAGGATTCCGAGCTGTTCTCGCTCGTGTACGCCGCGCTCGATCAGTCCGAGGGTTATCCCGCGCGGCTCGAAAAGGTCATCGACGCGGCGAAAGCCAATCTGAGCGAATTCCGGCGCATGGGCATTTCGGAGGATTCCTACGCATGGAAATACCAGACCGAGGTCATCCGGCGGTACGAAGCCATGCGCGGCACGGTGAAAATCGGCGTGGAATACGTGCGCGGGTGGGGCGATTATTTCGACTACCGCCTCGGCGACGTGCTTTTGTTCCTGCTTCTGATCCTTCTGTGCTCCGTCGTTTTCACGCAGGAGAAGCAGGCGGGCTTTCTCCCGGTCCTGCGCGCCTCGAAGCGGGGCAGGGGGAAGACGGCGACCTTGAAGATCGCGCTGACGCTTTGTGTGACCTTGCTCTTCGTGCTGCTCTTCACGCTGACCTCATGGACGGCGTTCGGGCTGAGGATCGGGTTTTCCTCGGCGGAGAACGCGCTGCAGGCGCTGCCGCAGTTCACCTATTCGCCGTACAGGATCACGGTGGGGAACTACTTCGCTCTGACGGTCCTTGTGAAGCTCTTTTCGGCGTCGGTGTTCGCTTCGCTTCTGCTCGCGGTCTCGAATCTTCTGCGCTCCCCGGTCCTGAATTATATCGCGGGGCTCGGGCTCTACGGCGTGAATCTGCTGCTCGGGCGGCTGGACGCGTCGAAGGCGGCGGCCCATTTGAATCTCGTGTCCGCCGCGGCGGCAAACTCGCTCTTCACGCGCTACCGTGCGGTGAATCTCTTCTCCTCAGCGGCGGCGATGGTTCCCGTGATGCTCACGCTCTTCGCGCTGCTTCTGCTCGGAGGCGCCGTGCTCGCGGCATGGCTCCACACGCGCGGCGGCGAAGCGGTCAGCATCCCCTTCGCGGGTACGGTCATCGCGTCCGTTCTTACGGCTTGGGCGAGATTTCGCACATCACTGAGGCAAAGGATCGCGGGACGCGCGGGCAAACGGAGGAGGGCAAGGAGCTATTCGCTCTCGCTGTTCTGGGCGGAGGTCTTCAAGACCCTCGTGTCCTCGCGTTTCCTCATCCTGCTCCTTGTCCTGCTCGCGGCGAAGGGATGGTATTCCGCGCGGCTTTACGAGGCGAGACCCTCCTACGCCGACGCGGTGTATCGGGAATACATGACCTTCCTCGAGGGCGAGCTGACCCCGGAGAAATCCGAATGGATCGCCGGGGAGAGGGCGCGGCTGAGCGGCATCCTCGCCGAAAAAACGCGGATGGAGGAGGCGTTCTTGAACGGGGAGCTCAGCTATGCGCAGTACCGGGACTATCTCTCGGAATACAGCTCGGCGGAGGCGCGGTCGGACCTCTTCACCGTGATCGAGGAGCATGAACGCTATCTCGCCGCACGGGGCTCGGGCTGGTTCGTGTACGACACGGGCTGGCGGCGGCTCTTCTCCGGCGACGCGGATCTCTTCCTCTATACGGCGGTGCTCCTGCTCCTCACGGGCTCCTTCGCGGGGGAATATGTGTCCCGCTCCTCGTCGGGCGGATTCGCGCAGATCCTCCGGGCGACCAAGCTCGGGCGGCGCGAGACCTTCCGGGCGAAGCTCGTTTCGGCGGGCGTGATATCCCTGATCCTCGCCCTGTTGTCCTGCGTGATCGACTTTGTGGTGATCGCGAAAAACTACGCGCTGCCGTCTCCCACGGCGCCCCTCGAATCGCTCGAGCTCTTCGGGGCTTACCGCGGCTCGCTTACGGTGACGGGCTACGCGGCGCTCTTCATCGGTCTGCGTCTGCTCGGCGCGCTCTTCATGGCGATGCTCGTCTGCGCGCTCTCCGAGCTTCTGTCCCGCTACCTGCCCGTGCTCGGCTCGGCGGTGGCGCTGACGCTCTGCCCGGCGCTCCTTGCGGCGTTCGGCTGGCAGGCGGCGCAGCGGGTGAATTTCCTCTCCCTGCTCGCGGGAACGCCCCTCTTCCTCGATTCCGCGAAGCTCGGCCTCTTCGGCTCCGGCTGGTCGATGCTCGCGCTCTGGATCGCCGCCGCGGGGATCGGCGTCGCCGCGCTGATGTGGCCGGCGAAGAAGATGTTTGTGGAGTGACGGGGTACGCGGCTTCTTTGAAAAGAAGCCTGGCAAGAAACTTTAATATAGGGGATATCGAATGAAAAAAATCATTTTCATCTGCGCGGTCCTGCTCCTTCTTTTGGCGGGGTGCGGGAAGGCGGAACCTGCGCCCGCGCATTTCAGCCGGCAGTGGAACTTTGTCCAGTGCGGGGACACGCTCTGGACGGGGGATACCGACGTGGAGGGCGTCGGCGATCTGTTTTTGAGCGGCGCGCTTGACAGGCAGGTCGCTCTCTGCCGCGATCCGCTCTGCGATCACGACGGGGCATTCTGTGCCGAGGATTTCCGGTACGGCACGATCCGGAATTATACGACGGACGGAGAACGCATCTACACGCAGATGCGGGACTCCGAGCGCGGCTACGAATACTGGAAGACAAACGGCGATCACAGAGCCTTTGCCGTGCTCGCCGTCCTCGACCCCGAAATCCCCGCCGGGATGCGCGAGCTGACCGTTTACGAAGAGAGCAGCTGGAGCAGAGGACAGCGCATCTCAGCCGCGGGCGGGTACGTCTATTACAGGGAAGCCTCGATCCCGGACGGCATGAAGTCGGACGAGTCGTCGCCGGAGGACTGGGTCGTGCGCATCATGCGGATCAAGTCGGACGGAGGCAGACCGGAGCGCGCTCCCGTGCGCGAGCTTTCCGTGGACGAAGCGTTTGAGACCGACGGGACCTTTGCCTGCGTCATCCCCGGCACGGGGGAGGTTGTCGAATGCGTCCCGCTCGAGGGCGGCGAAGCGTTTGTGCTCCCCTCTCCGGACGGAAAGACCGCGTCGGGCGTCGCCGTCACGGACTGCGGGACGTTCCTGCTCTGCAGAGACGTCGCGCGGGAGGCCGCGGGAGAAATGACCCCGTCGTACGTCCGCACCTCGACCGCCGTGTACCGGATCGACCGGAGCGAGGAGGGCTTCTCGTTCGCGCCGCTCTTCGGGGACGCCGCGCGGGTGATCTTCTCGGACGGGTATATCTGGTATTCGACCCCCGAGGTTGCCTATTACGGCACGCCGACCTACGCGCCCGGGGTGGTGCAGGTCACGGCTGTTAAGTTGGACGTTTTCTCCGAGACCGCGGGCGACCTCATCCGATACGATCCCGAAACGGGGGAGACAGCCCGGTGGACGGCGGATAAGCACATCGTGTTTCAGGGATTCTCGGCAGGCTATGCCCTCGCGTTTCTGATCGATTACGATGAACTCGGAAGGACCAGCGAGCTTGACAAGACGCTCTATAAGCTCGTGCTGAACGACGACGGAAGCGTCACGATCGCCGGGACGATCGACACGGCGGAATAGGCGGCACGGCTTATCCGAAGCGAAGGCCCGCGATGCCGCGCACGCCGCAAAGAACTTTCAAATGGGGAGGTTGGGATGAGGAGAATCCTGATGATCTGCACGGCTCTGACGATGCTTTTTGTCTCCTGCGCACACCCCGTCCCGGCCCCGTATTTTGTGAACAACGAATTCGGCGGGGGCTGCGTGCTCGGAGATCTGTATCTCGAAGACCTTGGGGGAATCCGTACCGTAACCTATTCTCCGGACGGAAAAAGGGAAGGACTCTGCCGCGATCCGCTCTGCACGCACGAGTATGCGCGCGACGGTCTGTGTCCCGATGTCGCCGCCTTCGGAACCAAGTCCTTCGCAACGGACGGCACAAGGCTGTATTTTGCCTCGATCATTATGCGGCAGAATAACGCGGGACTGAAACGGGGAATCTACTCGATCCTGCCGGACGGTGAGGATTTCAAAATGCTGTACGAAGGGGAGATCGCGCCGAACAACAGTTGGGACCTTGCCGTCTCGGACGGATATCTGTATTTTGAAGAAGGGCATTACAAGGTCGATTATAATCCTCTGACGGATCGGACGGAGATCTCCGATCAATACGGAGCCATTGTCCGGATCCCGGTAGACGGAGGACAGGCCGAACAACTGACGGAGGAGCGGGAAGGCGTCGGCACGACCATCGCCGCGGACGAAAACACACTCTGTCTTGTGCGGGTCGGGCGGGACGGTGACAGCATCCTTGAGCGCATCGATTGTGAAACCGGGGAAACGGTACCAATCCCGCTTCCCGGCGACTTCGAAAGCGTTTGGCCGAGATTTGTCGACGGTGCGCTTTACCTTGCGGCAGCGAATTCCCGTACAGTCAAAGCGGACCGCGGCGACGGCACGGCGGCACACATGAGCGGGCAGGACTGGTTTCTGTACCGATTGACCGGTGACGGGTGGGAATGCCTTGCGGAAAGCGAGTCGCGCTTTGTGTTCGCCGGGGACGAGGTCTGGTTTGTCCGTGAGGGCGATGCTGAGTACCTCGGGACAAGGGCGTTTCCCACCGGCAGGGGATCGGAGACTGCCGAGCGGGACATATTCGATACCCACGCGCGCCGACTGTTCAGGCTCGATCTCGGAACCGGCGAAGGTGCCGAGCTTCCGCTCAACCGGGATATCGACCCGTCGGAATCCGTCGAGCTGATCGCCGTCGGAGAAACCGTCGTCTATATGATGCTCTCCGATCCGCATTTGCTTCTTGAGGGAAGCCCGTCAAAAACGCTCGTCTGCGCGAAACGTGATAATCTTTCCGTGATCTGGAGGTGCGAACCGTGAAAAAATTGCTGTTCTTTTGCCTTGCTGCCCTGCTCCTTGCGTCCTGCGCGAAGCCCGCCGACGGACCGCTTCCGCTTCCGCATTCCGTCCGCCGGAACGGGTGTCAGCTCGGGGACATGATCGTCCTCGACGGATTCCGCGGGAAGCCGAACGTGTACAGCGCGGCGTTCGATGAACCCGCCCTGCTGTGCCGTGACCCCCTCTGCGACCACTCGGGAAAGGACGGTCCCTGCCCGGAGAGCTTCGCGGGTCCCCGCTTTTTCTGCACGGACGGGGAGAAGCTCTATATGTGCGTCATGAACACGAGAAATCGCCGGGAAGGGGAGAGACCTTTTGAAATTTACGCCGTCGATCCCCTTGGCACGGAGCCGATGACCCTCGTCTGCGAGACGGAGAACACCGGGAACTACGGCACGGGCCGAATGCTGTACGCGGACAGCCGGTATATCTATTATCAGAATTCCGTCTACCGCGAAGGCGCGGATCCGAACGCGGAATATCAGGATCCCGCCGACCAGTGCTTTGAGATCCGGCGGGTGAAAAAGACCGGGGGACAGTCGGAGATCGTGTTCGATGATCTGCCCGTCTCGACGTTCTTCTCCGTGGACGAGACGCGTTATTTCCTGTTTGAGTCGGAGCCGAAAGCGCAAGGATCATCGACCGAGGGACCGGCGCGGAAACGGCAGTTTCCTTCGGAGGGCTTTCGATCGCCGATATCCTGCCCGCCGAGAGCCGCGTGTTCATTCTCTGCCGGGAGCCCGCCGTCACGGCAACCGTGACGGAGACGCTCAGCTGGAATCCTGTGTCGGTGTTCGAATACAGAGACACAGGGGAGAGCCGTCTCGTCGCGGAGCATGCGGACGAATGGACCGAGATCCTGTGGTACGACGGCAGACTGTGGTACGAGCCGTTTGTCCTCGAATTTCTTTATACCGCCGATCTGCCCACGGGCAGGGGGAGCGAGACGGAGCGGCACGATGTTTACGCGACGACGGACGGCACGCTCTGCGCCGTCGATCCCGAAACCGGCGAGGTACATCGATACCGCTGCGTGAGCGAGGACGGCGAGGACGCGGATTTCTTCGGCATCTCCGGCGGCGGTCCCATCGGCGTGCGGGGCACGAGAGGCGAGGACGAGATCATCGTGAAGCTGAGACTGGAAGAGATTGCTGAATGAGCTGAAAACACAGCCTCCTCAGGAAGATAGTCCCAAACATGCGGAACCGCTGTGCACCCTTCCCCGAGGAAAGGAGAAAGGATCCGCGCGCACCTCGATCCACACGGCGTGACGAGCGCCAGTTTTTGATCGACGAGGATATCGTCGTACCAATTTCGTGATAAAAGGAAATCCGGCTATGAAAAGAATCGGGATGCTTTTGCTCGCTCTCGCGTTCTGCTTCGCCTCCTGCGCGGCGTCCGGCGGAGAGGAGGACGCCGTCTTTGCCGCGTCCGCGCATGTGTTTTGCGGCGGCGGGTACGTTTTCTCCGCGGATGAATACGCGAGGATATCCTATCAGAGAGGGGACGGAGAAAAAATGCCGCTCTGCCTCGACCCGCTGTGCACGCATTTCGGACAGGACTGTCCGTCCTTCCTGAACTGGGGCAGACCGCAGATCGCGGTGCGGGAAGGGAAGGCTCCGATCGTCTTTTTCAGCGATATATGGGTCAGCCGCGAGGATCAATCCTGCGACGGGCGGCTGTACCGCTTCGATTTTGAGACCGGGGAGCGCAAAACGCTCGTCGAAGGGAAGTTCGAGCGCATCCACCGCTTCTGCCTCTTCGGGCGCGATGTCTATTTCTCCGTTCCTCATATGGAGGAGGTGAACGGAGAACGGACACCGGCGGGCACGGAGATCTGGAAGGTCGGCACGGACGGCTCCGGACTCACGAAGCTGTGTGAATCGGAGAGTTCCGTGACTTTCGCCGCGATCTCCGAGCGCAACAAGACCCGCTCGATCCTTGTGACCGCCGTGCTCGGGGGGGCCGAACCGCGGCTCTGCGTCACGGAGGATGAATTCGAGACCCTCACCCCGCTCGGACCGGATTCGCCCGCCTACGGCGTCTTTGCCTCGGACGGTTACCTCTATTACGCGCGCCCGAGTGGGAAGGTCCTCCCCGCCATGACCGTGCCCGCTCACCCGCTCGACAAGACCCACGACTTCACGGACGACGGCGCGGCGATCATACGGGGCGAGACCCCGCTTTACGAATACGTGCGCGTTCCGCTCGACGATCCCGGACAGACGCCGGAGGTCACCACATGGGGCGTCATGCGTCCGACGAGCGCCGATCAACCGCTTCTCGTCGTCGGGGACAGAATGTACGTCATCCCCTGCGAACCGGAATATCTCGAAACCATCGCGGCGTCGTCGAAGGGCGTGCTCACCGGCGGCATTGCCGACGACCTCGGCGAAACAAGAACGGAGGTCGACTACATCGTCACCCAGTCCGGGGGCAGAATCCTCGAGATGACCCTCGACGGAGAGCTCATCCGCGAAATCCCCACGCCGGGCTTCGATCCGCGGCGTCTCAACACCTCCGACGGTGAGAGGCTTTTTGTGAGCGGCTATGTCACGGACGGGGAGAGGATCCGCGAACGTCTCGATCAATACGGGGTGAGGAGCGCCAGCTTTTTGATCGACGAGGATATCGTCGTACCAATTTCGTGATGAAAGGAAATCCGGCTATGAAAAGAATCGGGATGCTTTTGCTTGCCCTCGTCTTCCTCCTCCCTGCCTGCGCGAAAAATCCCCCTCCCGCCCAGCCCCTCTGGTTCAACGCGCAGTACAGCTGTTTTCTCGGCTCCGCCGCCTATGTCAGCGATTTGACGCGCATCACCGTCCATACCCCGGAGGGGATCCGGAAAGGACTATGCCGCGACCCTCTCTGTGACCACGACGGGAGCGACGGGATCTGCCCGGACTGCCATTCTCTTCGCTGGCCGGATGTTGTCACGGACGGGGAGCTGCTCTATCTCTCCGCGATGACCTTTGACGGCACGACGGGCGCGTATTCCCGCGAGCTTTACAGTCTGAAGCCGGACGGGAGCGATTTCCGCCTGATCTGCAAAACGGACATGACCGGGAGCGATTCGCCGGACTTCAAGGTCGGCGGCGGGTATCTCTGGTTCACGCAGGGGCAGTACGACGAAGACAAACCCGCGGGAGAGCGCGAAACCTTCTCGATCCTGCGCGTACCCGTCGGGGGAGGCGAGCCGGAGACCGTCGGAGAAGGGTATCTGTTTGCGCCGGGTTTCACCGTCAGCACGGACGGAAAGACGCTCGCCGTGCTGAACGCTTCCTTCGCGTCGAGACCGGTGAACGCCCCTGCGTCTTCGGAAGGGGAGTGGATCGAGCTCGCCGACACGGAAACGGGGGAGAAAACGCTGATCGATCCTCCCGCCGCGGACGAAAACCCGGTATTTATCGATACATGGCGGGGAGAATTCTGGCTGCGGACGGAGAGGGACAGAATGCTTTCCTTCACCCGCGATTCCGGCGAGGCCGCCGAGCTGAGGCGGAACGAGTGGGTCCTCTACCGCCTGCCCGCGGAGGAAAGCAAATTCGTCCGGGTCGCCGAGGCTGACCTCGGCTTCGTCTTCGGCGGGGACGCCGTATATTTCACGCGCGAGGAAAGCGAATACACCGGAACGAAGCCCATGCCCACCGGACGGCCGGGCGAGTACCGGGACACGGATTTCTTCAGGACCAAAACCGTCGCCGTCGGATTCTGGAAGGACGGAGCCGTCACGGAAATCCCCCCGGCTCTCCCGGAAGGCTTCGAAATGCTGACCTTTACGGCGGGCGCGGACGGGATCCTCTACGGCAGCCTGAGCGACGGCGGGCGGGAATATTACGAGACGGGTGAAATCCACGCCGTCCGGTGCGCGCTCGACCCCGAAACGCTCGAGGTCATCCGGCTCTTTGACGCGGAGCCGTAAACCGTGGGGAAAACAGAAAAGAGAGGCGGGTCAAACGACCGAAAAGCCTCTCTTTGTCTTTTGTTCCATACAGCGGCACAGCCGCTCCCGCGCCTCAGGCGCGGAGGCGAGCTTTTATTTCTTGCCGAGCATGCCCGAGACGGCGGACGCGAAGTTCGACATCGGCATGGTCTGCAGCACCACATGGCCGGGACCGGTGATCACGGTGTTGAACAGTCCTTCTCCGCCGAAGAGAATGTTTTTCACACCCTTGACGGTCTGTACGGTCATGGAGCAGGTCGCGTCCATCATGGCGGCATAACCGGTATCGACGACCAGCTGTTCGCCGGGGCCGAGGTCGTATTCGATGGCGCTGCCGTCGATTTCCACGAACGCCGTGCCATATCCGCTCAGCTTCTGCATGATGAAGCCTTCGCCGCCGAAGAAGCCCGCCGACGCCTTCTTCTGGAAGAAGACCGAGAGCTCCACGGTGGGCTCGGACGCGAGAAAGCCGCTCTTCTGAACGACGATCTCATGCCCGGGGGAAATCTGGACCGCGCGGATCGAGCCGGGAAAGCTGGACGCGAACGCGATCATGCCCGCGCCCTGTGCGGTGTAGCGGTTCTGAAACATGGATTCGCCGGAGAACATTCTGCCGACGACCTTTTTCGCGCCGCCGCCGACCGTCTCCATCTGCATATTGGGAGTCATCCAGCTCATCGCGCCGGATTCCGAGATCATGCTTTCCCCGTTTTCGAGAGAGCAGATCACGACGGGAAGGGTATCGCCCTTGATTTCGTATCTCACGGTATGCCTCCTTACAGAAGATTTTTATATGTTGATATGCTTCCGTATGTATGCCGTATGCCGGTGCGCGGATGTATGCCGTTTTTCGCCCGGTCCTCCGCCGTCAGTCCGCGAGGCTGCCCATGGGATCCCAGGGATTGAGCTCGATGAGGGGCTGCTCGAGCAGGGCGGCCTTCTCGCCCAGGTATTTCTTGTTCACGACCGCCTGATAGACGTACCGGTCGAACCACGGGTCGGATGCCATGTGATACCCCTTGTTCGCGCCGCCGTCGCCCCAGGAGTTTTCGATCTTCCAGCGGTTGGGCTGATCGTTCTCGTCGAGGTTCACGCCCGTGATGCACATCGCGTGGTTCATCGCGCTGACGTGGTAGTCGAGCATGTCCGCCTTGCTGATCTCGGAGTCGAAGCCGGTGAGCAGGTCCTCGTTGTACT
Source organism: Clostridia bacterium (assembly GCA_017540175.1). Taxonomy (GTDB): domain Bacteria; phylum Bacillota; class Clostridia; order Oscillospirales; family CAG-272; genus UMGS1696. Next base: position 27,527 of record JAFYBN010000070.1, read on the forward strand.
GAGCGGGATCCCAGCAGGCACGGTCGCCGTCGCTGAACTTGCCGCAGTCGGAGCCGAACCACACGATCTCGCCGTCCTTGAGCTGGGCGACGACGAGCTTCTTGAACTCATCCATCGAAAGGTTCAGATGGCGCACGGGCTCGCCGCCCGCCACGTTGCCGAGGAATTTCACGGTGTACATCTTGTCAAAGGGCTTGTCCGCGGTCGGGGCGTGGACGATGGAAACGTAGTCGTCCAGATCATTGCCGAGATATTTCTCGGTGAAGGACTTCGGCGTCAGACCCTTTTCGAGGATGACCTTGTCGTCCTTGTCCTTGTATTCGAAGTCGAATTCCGTCGGCGGCACGTCGTAGCACGCGCAGAGGAAGGAATAGGTCCTCTTTAAGATATCGTCGCGCAGAGCGGCAAGCTCGTCGGTTTTGCCGTCCTTCGCGAGCGCGCGGAGCTTCGGGGTCTGCGCGCGGAGGTAGTTGTTGATGTGGCGGTTGAGCGCGCCGGTGTTCGAGGACTGGAAGGTCTCGGGATAGACGCACTTCGGAATGACGCCGTATTTCTTCACGATGTTCGTGAACATATCCCACTGGCCGCCGTCGTGCACGCCGGTCTCGACGATGTAGTCCACCACGCGGGAGTCGGAAGCCTCGTCTGCCGTGGCGATGATGGATTCGATGTAATAGTTGACGCGCTCGAACTTGTCCCAGAAGGCGAGCCAAGACTGCGAAAGCTCGAACTGGTCCACGTTCAGTTTCTTCGCGATCTGCTCGCGCAGGACGTTGGTCGCCGCGAACAGCCAGCAGCGCCCGGAGGACTTCTGGTTCGTCGCGCTCATCGTCTTGATTTCATGATTGAACATGAACTGCATTTTCTTGCCTTCGGCGGTGAGGTACGCCATCGAGCCCATGTTGTTTTTCGCGAACACGGGAGTCAGGGCGCGGCGCACGGCGTCGGTTTCATAGTACGCGCCGTAGTTCTTGAGGTCGCAGCAGGTGATGGGGGTTGCGTTTTTCATGTATGGTACTCCTTTCGGGGAGAAAAATTACGAAAACAGTCGGGAAGAAGCTCAGCCTTCCCGCGCCGGCATCAGACGCGCCTCGTGCGTGACGCCGTCCGTGGAAAAGAAGCTGAATATGAGAAGATCGTTGTCCCTGTCCCAGAACAGCATGTCGTCGCAGGGATCGGGGAAGGGCATACCGTCCGTCACGATCCGGTAAAGACCGGGATAGTAATCCGATCCCGCCTTCTGATAACGGAGGGAGTAGACGTTCCGGCATTCTTCCTCGCCGCAGAAGGACCAGACGAGCGTGCTCCCTTCGAGTCGGCAGGAAAACGGATACTCCGTCCCCTCCTCGACGTATATGCCGGAAGGCTTGCTTTTGGAACAGGATGAGATGGTCGAAAGGATGAGCGCGGCGCAGAGCAGAACGAGCGCCGCCCGTATGATACGCTTCATGTTTGCTTTCCTCTTTTCGGCCTCACGGTCCGATTCCCTGATTCTTTCTGCGTTTCAGAAAGTCTTCGAGGATCAGCCGGGCGGAGAGGGTGTCCACGGTCGCTTTTCTCTTTTTCCCGCGGACGTTGTTGTCGTTTAAGATCCGGTGCGCCTCGACCGTGGTGAGCCTCTCATCCACGGTTTCGGTCGGAATGCCGGTCAGCTCAGCGAGCTCGCGGGCAAACGCGCGGCACTTTTCCGAGCGGGGACCCGCCGTGCCGTTCATGTTCACGGGGTCGCCGACGACGATGAGCTCGGCGCCGAGCTCCTTCACCCGCGCGCCCACCAGCTCGAGGGCCTTTTTGTAGGACGGCGCGGCGACGCAGCCCGCCTCAGTCGCCATCATTTCGTATTTGTCGCAGACGGCGATGCCGGTGCGGGCGTCCCCGAAATCGATGCCGACGATGATCATGCCTCGTCGTCCTCGCTCATGACGGCGTCGGCGTTCCCGCCGTTCTCCGCCGCGACCTTGCTCCGCGCGTAGGCGATGACCTCTTCCCGCGTGGGAATGGAGGACGACGCGCCCATTTTCTGCACGGAGAGAGCGGCGGCGCAGGTTGCGTATTTCATGGCGGACAGGATGTTGCCGTTCTGGAGATAGACATAGGTCAGCACGGCGGTGTACACGTCGCCCGCGGCGGTCGTGTCGACGGGGGTGACCTTTTCAGCGGGGACGATGTAGTATTCGCGCCCGTCGTAGAGGAAGGAGCCGCGGTCGCCGAGCTTCAGAACGAAATACTTCGCGTTCACGAGCGTGGACAGCTTGATCGCGGCGCGCAGGCAGTTGTCCTCCGAGGTCGGGGAAATGCCCGTGAAGACGCGCGTTTCCGTTTCGTTCGGGGAGAAGATCTCCACCCTGCCGAGCTTTTCGAGCGGGAAGTCGAGCCGGGCCGGTCCCGCGTCGATGAAGAGCGGAATGCCGGCGGCGTTCGCGCGTCTTGCCGCCTCGATGACCGCCTCGTCCGGGATCTCAAAGTGCACATAGACGGCGTCCGGGTAGCAGGTGAAACCCGCTTCGATGTCGTCCGTGCTCATCGTCATATTCGCGCCGGGATAGACGATGATGCGGTTCTTGCCGTTCTCTTCCACGAGGATGGAGGCGAGCCCGGTCGCCGCCTCGGGGTCTTCGAGGATGTAGCGGGTGTCGATGCCCTCGCGCTGATACATGGATACGAGCCGTTTCGCGTTGGAGTCGCGCCCGACCTTGCAGGCGAACACGGTGTCCGCGCCGAAGCGCGCGAAGGTGATCGCGGAATTCGCGCCCTTTCCGCCGGGAACGTAGGAATATCCCATGTCGTTTTCCACGACGGTTTCCCCGGAATACGGGACGCGGCGCATCCGCTGCACAAAATCGATGTTCGCGCTCGAAATCACAAGGATCCGCTCTTTTTTCATACCTTTTGCCTCGCTTCCGTCAAAATCGACCATAGTACTGCCTTATTATACCGCATCCCGCATCGGAAATCAACAACATTCTGAAAACTGTACAGAATAAAACGGCATTTTCCGAGAAAAAAACCGCCCGGCGTTTGCTCTCCGTAAGGCGGAGCAAACGCCGGGTGCGCTGGATTTGTATGCGGATTTATGCCGGCCGATCCCGATCCGGCGCGGATCAATCGGCGAGGACTGCGGCAGAACCGGTATAGAGATCGACCTGGGCGGTCGAGGGCGTGAGCTTTTCCCCGTCCTTCGACAGGACTTTTCCCGTAACGATCAGGATTTTCGGATCCGCCCCGAATTCCATGCGGTCGATCGTGTGGAAATAAGGGTAGACGGAGCCTGTAAGGTTTTTGGTCCCCCCCGCCTTATAGACGACTTGAAGTTCGTTCGTGTTTCCGCCCGTCGTCCCCGAAAAATACCCGCGGATCACATAGCAAAGATCGTTTTCGACGGTTTCGGCCTCGTGATAGAGAAACCGGTTTTTCAACGTGTCGAGCACGTCTTCCGCGGACGCGCCGGAAGGGATCGAACCTGTCTCTGGAACCTGCCCGATGTCTTCCGCAGAGACGGTTACGGTGACGGTATCGCCGGACTTTACCGTGAAGCCTTGATCAAAGAGGAAGGTGAAATCGACGTGTCCGTTCCCCTGCGATCTGAATAGATCGCCGCTCACGGCCTTGCCGTTCAGTGACACCGAAAAGACCTGTGCGACCGCTGTGCGCACCTGTGGGGTATTCGTGCCGTCGACAGAGTCCGCCAGGGAAGGGATCGGGAGGGTAGAGAGCGTGTCGAAGAGCTTCTCGCGCAGCGTTTTATGCGTATGGAACTGCTCCGGGTAAAACGCGAGGGTCACCTTTGCCGTAGGGACGGTCTCCATATTCCAGATCAGATCCATATTCGCGTCGCTCTTGTCCCTGCCGAAAAAGGTCGAAAAGGAGTCGGAGTCCTCCCCGACTGTAAAGGTGACCGTCATGCCGCTGTCCGTTGCCTGCGCTTCGGCATTCCACTGTTTGACAGGCTGCTGTTCGACCGCGTGACCGCCTGCGAAGACCTTGTAGGGCAGGGTAGTAAACATGGAAGTCCGGGAATCATTGTCATAAAGGACTTCGCCGTACCGTTCAAGATCACGGAAACGGATGCAGGTCTCGCCGTTGATGTTCCAGCTTTCGACTTCGTCTCCCGCGACCGTCGTTACGATGTCCGTATAGAGAATGTCATGGGCGGGCGTTCCGATCTTCCCGGCAGGTACGGAGGGCTTGTAGTCAGGATAGCTTGCGGGAGTCAGCGGCTCGCCGTCCTTTAGAGGGCGGACGACCTCGAGCCACCGTTCCCCGGCGTGCCAGATCACGTGGAAACCGTACGCCCTCAGATCTTCCGCGACGATGACCGTATGGTTGTCCACGTTGTAGGAACGGAGCGGATGCCCGTCGATCTCGGCGACGATATCCGTGTAGAGCGTATGGTTCACCACCGTGCCGATGGCGATAGCCGCGGCTGAAACGCTCAGCGAGAGCAGGAGAGCGGCGGCGGTCACAAAAGAAATGAGTTTTTTCATTTTGTTTCCTCCTGTGTATGGATGCGGTTTTTCCTTTCAACCGTTAGACGTCCTGACGATTCCTGATGTTCCCGGTGGGATGCCGGTTTTTTCTGCATCGGATGGTTTTTCGTGTCCCGAATCAGAGGGGATCCGGTGCGTGTTTGCGGATCAGGAATCCCGAACGGCGGCGGCTCCGGTATAGATGTCTACCTCCACGGTCGAGGGCGTGAGCTTCTCCCCGTCCTTCGACAGGACTCTTCCCGTGACGATCAGGATTTTCGGATCCGCCCCGAATTCGATGCGGTCGATCATATGGAAATACGGGTAGACGGAGCCGGTGAGATTTTTGGTCCCGCCCGCCTTATAGACGACCTGAAGATCGTTCGTATTCCCGCTCGTCGTCCCCGAAAAATACCCGCGGATCACATAGCAAAGATCATTTTCCACGGTTTCCGTCTCGTGGAAAAGGAATCTCTCCCGCAGCGCCCTGAGCTCTTCCGCAGGCGTGGCGGGAGTTCCCGCGCCAAGCACCCTTTCCGCGCCGATCTCAATTAGGAGAACGTCCCCCACGTTCAGCGGGACAAAGCTGTCGAAGGTGAAGTTGATATCCACATGGCCGTTTCCCCAGGAGAGGAAGCAGTCGCCCTTCACCGGCTCGCCGTTCAGCGTCACGCGCAGATACGCCGAGACCGCTTCCCTCTGCGTGTCGGTGTTGTCGTAATGAAGGTAGTTCGCGTCGACGTCGGGCAGACCCATCGTCGCGAGGGCGTGGAAGGCTCGGTAAAAATCCGTGTCGTAATAGGGATCGCCCTCCGGAATGGAGTAGGTATAGTGCGCGAGACGAATGCCTCTTTCCGACACATGCAGCTCGAACTGCCCGCCGGGGTCGGACGCGAGAGTGAGGACGGGCTTGCCTCCCTCCGGCCGGACGACCGCCGAAAGGGTCCCCACGCCCGTATTCCGCGGGAAATCGGTTCTCGAGAGGGACGCGCTCCACGGGACCCCATGCGTGTACGACGTGGTGCGGACGGAGTTGTCATAGCGGACGACGCCGGATCTTCCGAGATCCTGGAAGAAGATCACCGTCTCCCCGTCGATGTTGAAGCTCTCGACCAGCCTGCCGTTCACGTACGTGACGATATCCGTATAGAGAACGGGGAACGCCGGCGTGCCGATCTTGCCCTTTGGCGGCTCGGGGACGGCGGCGGGGAAGGAGGCGGGGTCAAAGCTTTTCGAGGGATCAACGGTCAGTACGCGCTCGTCCGCGTGCCAGATCACGTCGAAGCCGTAAGCCCTGAGATCCTCCGCGACAACGCACATATGATTCGCCACGTTGAACGCGCGGATCGGATGCCCGTCGATTTTCGCGGTGATGTCCGTGTAGAGCACCTGCCCGACCACGTCGCCGATTTTCTGAGCCGCAGCAGGCTGGGCCAGCGCGGACAAGAACAAAACCGAGACAAGAAGCAAAACGATTCTTTTCATGACAAAAATACCTTTCCGTGTTTTCCGCCGGAGGTTTTTCTCTCAAGCGGAGATCCCGCGCAGGTCGTTTACATGGAATACCTGACCCGGTCATATTCCGCGTGCCGGATCTCTTCGCTGCCGGAGAAGACCCATTCGTCCCCGACCCGCTTCATCGCGTACCGCCAGACATGGCTTTTCACGGTTTTGGAGTCGTCCGCGTAATACTGCACGGTGACGAGTGTTTCCCCGTTCTTTTCATCGATGCCGATGATGTCAAGAATCTGTATGGAGCCGCCGTGCCCCATGTGCTGTCCCAGGTGCGCGCCGTCGGGGGTGAAGTTTTCGATGCCGAAATGGATCCGCGCGTAATTTCTGAAGTTTTCCTCCGTCAGATCCGTGTTTCCGAGCTTGCCGCAGATATAGCAGGAGAGCATGAAGCGGACGCTCGGATCCATTTCGTCCGTCGTCGGGATGTCGAGTAGGATGCAGCGGGAGAGCAGGCTGTAAAGCACGTCCGCGGCTTCTCCCCGGGAAACGGGCAAGTCGTCCCGCTCGAAAAACGCGCCCATCAGACCCTCATAGACCGTGCCCCCGATCCGCGTTTTCGTCGGGAAGGCGTCCACGTCCGATCGCGCCGGAACAAAGGCGAAGCGCAGCGGTCCCACCGGTCTCCCTCTCTCGTCCGGCTCGATCCACGCGACCCAGTCCGAGAGCATGAGCGTACGGTAATCTGCGTACATCCCTTTTTCGACGCCGCAGACCTCTTCGAGCCGGTCAATGTCTCCCGTGACAAAGGCGCGGATATAGGAAAGGCGCGCGTCCGTTTCGTCCAGTCCGAGGCTCGAAAGCTCCTCGACGGACGAGGCGGTTTTTTCGGCTCCGGCGGGCGGGAAGAGGAGAAACGCGGTATCCGGGTTTTCCGCGGGCGTGAGGGAGTCCGCACGGTAAAGGAGCGTTTCCCGCGCGTCCTCTTCGCCATTCAACAGGTAGGTCCGGTCGACATAGAAGCCGATCTCACCGACCGCCCGCGGTCTCAGCCCGACGATCTCGTAAGAGAAGGTCTGTTCGCCGAACGGCGACGGGTACTGAGCTTCGAGCTGACGAACGACGGAGGCGAGATCGATCCCCTCCCGCGCGGCGAATTCTTCCCTTGTGAGGAGAGAATCCGTCCTTGTGTCGTAGAAGATATTGGCGATCCTGTCCGCGCGGATATAGGTCCCCGGGACCTCCGCCCGCACGGCGATACAGAGGACGCCGTCCCGCTCGCAGAACTCTGTTGCGATCTTCAGCCGGAAGAAGTCGTAGGGAAAGCGCGCGAGCCGTTCCATGTACCCGTCGTACAGCTCCGTGAAGTCGTCCCGGATCACCCGGTTGATCTCGTCCCTGTGCGGGGAGTCCGAAACGAATTCTTTGATGTCCACGTCGATGAAGGGACTGCCGTCGTCCGCGTACACCCGCACCGCGTCGGTCATCCGGTAGGAGCGGGGAATGAAATCCCGGACCTTCTCCACCCGCAGGGCAGGCCCGTCGAAGCTCGGCGCGAAGGTGAAGCAGTAAACCCCGTAATCCGCCTCGTCCCACGGGAAGTCGACCGCGTTCACGATGTGCGCGTACACGCGGATGACCTCGCCGTCCTGATTTGAGACAAGCTCGGAAATGTCATATTTTGTCGTGCGGTAATCTATCTCGAGCGGGAAGGTGAGCCAGCCGAGCCCGTCCATCGAGGCCAAAGCAGAGTCGGACTCGCCGTAGATTTCGCGCGTCGCGGCAAGGTAGTCGAAGTTCCGGATGCCGAAGACCTCCCCGACCGCGTCCCGGATCTGATCCGCGTGGATCCCCCAGTTCATTCCGTCGAAGGTGGCTTCCGCCTCCCGGAAAGGAAAGGCCTCGTCGTAAAGATCCCATCGGAGCGCGTGGGTCAGATTCCGCGCGTCCTCGAGGGAATAGGCGCTTTCGCCGGCGAGCCATGCGTCGTCCATCACCTCGCGGACGAGGATGTGTACGAGGCTTTCGGCCTCCTCCGTCGTATGAACGTGGACGGTCGTTTTTTCGGCGTCACCCCCCGCGGGCAGCCAGTTCCCGTTTCGGAAGGAGTCGAACCGCCAGCCGTCCGCCGTCTTCACCATGGTGACGGTCACCCGCTCCGCGCTCCCGACCGCCAGAGTTCTCCTGTCAAGATAGAAGGTGATATAACGGTAAACGATCCGCTCGTCGGTCTTCTCGAGAAGCTCGAACCGGTCGCGGGAGGGATCGTGCCCGTTCGTTCCCGCGTCCGCGGCGAGAAAGTACGTCTTTCCCCCGTATTCCATGACTTTTTTGCCGGGTCCGACGAGCGATTCCCAGAACCCGTCTGTGAAGAGGGAGCGTCCAGCCGCGTCGAAGTCCGCCCAGTTTTCATACCGTCCCTGACTGGGATAGTATTCGAGCTCCGCGCCGCGTTCGGGATCGTACACCGTGACGGGCGGGTAGGCGTAAGCGCTCGGGACGGGCATCCCGTCCCCCCTCGGCGCGAACGTATCGATATAGGACGCGTCCGGTCCGTATACCGCCGGGAAGAAGAGCTTCGCGCGGGCATAGAGCTCGCGCTGCTCGGCGTCGAAGAAATCCGGATACACGATCGCATCCCTCGCTTCGTCGCCGACCGGCGGCTCAGGCACGTTTTCGCCCTCGGTCTCCCCGCACTTTTCAAAGAAGATCCGCGGCAGCTCCCGGGTATACAGCCCGGTCGGCTTATAAAACCTCATCCGGTATTCGCCGAAATCGATCCGCTCGCCCGCGTAGATCCCTGCGGACTCGCCGACACCGTCCGGAACATCCGGAACATAGGTCACCAGCCGGAAGCGGACGGTCACGGAGACGCCGTCCCAATCGGTCTGCGCGTCCTCCATCGTGAAATATCCGTGGCTGAGACCCGTCGGTTCGATCCGGTAGCGGTCCCCCGCCTCGTCGTATCGGAACAGGTCGGACGCGAGGTCGCCGGGCTCATCCGGCAGGACGCCGAACATCTCTTCAGCGACGCGATAGGCGTTCGCGCGGGAGATCCCCTCCCCGTCCTGCCATTCTGCCCGGAGGGCGGAGAGGATTTCCGGGAACGGGTGTGCTTCGGCATCGCGCTCCGTCATCCCGAGGCGCATGAGAAAGCCCTGAACCTCCGTCAGCCCAAAGGCGATATCCCCGTCCGGCCACCGGCGGGAGGACATGCTGTCGATCAGATGATGTGCGATGGTTTCCGCTTCCTCCGGCGTCCAGAGCTCCTTCGCGCGGAGGGTGCTGTCCCGGAGCTCGCGGGGCAGGAAGTCCGAGAGATACTCACTCAGGTTCATGCTCCCGAAGACCTCCTCCGGATAGCTGCTCGGATAGGTCTTTTTCTGTTCTTCAAACCACTCGCTTCCGGTCAGCCGTTTTTCGGGAGCGAAGACAAAGTGTCCGTCCCCCTCGTACCGGAGCGTGCCGCTTTCCGTGTACGGAGCGTCCTCCCGTCCCCGGAAGCGCAGATATTCGTCAATGCTCTGCAGATTCAGAAAATCGGCGTTCGTGCGCAGATAACCTGTGGTTTCCTCCCCTGCCCACAGCCTGAGCTGATATCCCGCGCCTGCTTCCGCGGTGTCATAGCAGTATGCGCCGTCCTCCGTCAAAAAGTACCAGACGACGTCCGCGCCCTGCCCGGAGGGAGCCCAGACGGTGAAGAACGCGAAATCATCGCCGCGGGAAAGCACGAACCGGTATGGGCCGAAATAGAGGGGGCGGTCCAGCTCGTACCGTTCGCCCCGCCAGCGGAAGGAAGTCAGGATAAAGGAATCATAGTCCTCTCCGCTCCGCCGACCTTCGTTCTCCGCGTAAAGGCACAGATCGCCGAGGTCGGAAACGGAGACCGCTATGGCGTCCGGGACGGGAGATGCTTCGGGATCGTAGCGGAAATCCCCGTTTTCGTCGTAAGAGGAAGGGTACAAAGCGGTCAGAGCTTCGCCGTATGCGAGCCGATCCGCGGTGAATTCGTATGCGGCAGCATCTCCGTACAGCGCGGCGGCGCCGTCGGAGGGCGTCATTTTTCGGATCGCGTCCGCCGGATCCCCGTCGAGGTCTCCCCGGAACCATGCTGCCCCCGTCATGGGCAGCTCCCTGCCGATCCACTCTTCAAACCCCGGAGCCGTCGAGGAAACGAGCGTCACGCCGACGGTCTCGCGGTATTCCGTACCGTAGGCATGCCCGGCGTCATAGCGCACCCGGAACACGGCTTCGTAAGTCTTTGCTTCCTCCGTAGCCGTACCGAACTGTGCGTAAAGAAGTCCGTCCTCCCCGATCCGATACGTCCCGCGCCAGTCGCGGGCATCCCCTCCGAAGGAGGCGGTCCAGCGGAAGGATTCCTCCGCATAGGGGGAGAGGATCAGCGCGGTTTGACAGAGTACGCCTCCCTCCCGGTACCAGCCGTTCCATCTCCCGCTGAGCTCAAAGGAGAGCCCTGCCGCGCGGAGGGTATCCGTCTGCCAGCCGCCGGTCGAAGTAAGAACGCTCTCCTTCTCCGAGCCGACGGAAAGCGGCGTCCAGTCCCCGTCCGGCAGGGGCGCGAGGGAGCGCGCGGCCGCAGGATCGGGGGAAGCTTCCCCGTTTTCCGTCTCTTCCTTTTGTGGCTGGGACGCCGCATCGGGGGATGCATCCCTGTTTTCTGCCTCTTCCTCTTCCGGAGGAGAGGCCGCGTCGGTTTTCAAAGGGTTCGTCGCACAGGAAATCACGGCTGCCGCCGCGAGGGTCCCGGCGAGGACCGAAATCCAGAGCTTCGGCTTTTTCCAGCCGAGGATATGGCGGATGCGCGTCTCCACGTCCCCTTCGCCGAAGGCGGGTGTGAAGGGTACGGGAAAACGGCGGTCCGACGCGAAGGACAAAAGGGACATGCTGTATGCTTTCGCGATCCCGCGGCTGCCGGAAAGCACGGCTTCGTCGCACCGCATCTCCATGTCCCGGGACATGAGATGAAACGCCAGCCAGACCAGCGGATTGAACCAGTGCACGGCGAGGATCGCGAACGCCGCCGCCTTGACGAGATCGTCCCGATACCGGATGTGATAGCGCTCGTGGTCCAGCACATAGAGGAGGCAGTCCTCCTCCAGCCCGAAGGGGACGTAGATCCGGGGACGGATCAGCCCGAAGAGGAAGGGCGAGCGCATCTTGTCGGACTGCCAGACATTGTCTTCGAGCCAAACGGCGGAAGCGAGCATCCGGCGCAGCACCAAAGCCCCGGCGATCCCGTAGAGCAAAAAGAGCGAAGCTCCGGCGATCCAGACGACGGTCAGCGCGCGCAGCCAACGCAGGGTTTTTGCGGATCCGGATGCGCGACCGGCCCCCTCCCGTTCCGTATCGGCAGGTTCGGAGATCAGATCAGGCTCTGCTGCCGCGGAAGGATCGGCGGGCGAAGGCGCCTCCGTTTGTTCCGATGCCGAGGCGGACGGGATCGGCGTCTCTGAAACGAGGTCCGAAGGGTTCTCCGGCAGGGAGGACGCCGGAAGCTCCGCCGCGTCGGGGGCGGTCTGTTCCGTCGCGGCGGATTGCGGTCCGAGAGCGGATGGGATCGTGCCGTACGGTCCCGCGATTTCGGCGGGGGCGGCAGGAGACTGCTCGGCGGAGGGCGAAGAGATCGGCGCGTCGGCGTTCCCCTGGGACAGCCCGAACGCCTCCGGGAGCTTTTCGGGCAGCTCCTGACCTTCCGGTTCCCGCGCCGACAAAACCTCCGCGATCCTGCCGGGCTCCGCCGCGGTTTCGAGAACGGGCAGGCGGAACAGGGACAGGGCGAAGGGCACGCTCACGGGACAGCATAGCCGGAAGGCCACCGCCAGCCAGAGAATGTAGGATATTTTCTTCGGCGCGCGCCGCAGGCACAGACGGAGCAGAAGGACCGCGAAAATCACCACCGTCGCCGTGACGCTCATGCCGAGGACGACGAGAAAAACGCGATCCATTTTAGTCCTCCCTGTGTTCGTCGATCAGCTTTTTGAGCCGCTCGGTCTCCTCCCGGGAGAGCTTTTTCGAGCCGAGAAAGGAGACGAGAAAATTCGGCAGCGAGCCCGCGAAGGTGTTCTCCACCACGCGCTCCGATTCCGCCGTCCACACCTCCTCCCGGGTGACGAGCGAGGTCACCACGGCGCGGTTGTTCTTGGCAAATCCCTTTTCGCACATCTTTTTGAGCATCGTGAACGCCGTGGATTTCTTCCATTTCAGCTTTTCTGCGCAAAGCTCCGCGAGCTTCATCGAGGAAACGGGTTCGTTGTCCCATACCAGCGACATGAACCGGAATTCACTCTCGAACAGTCTTTTGTCATCCATCTTCGTTCTCCCAGTATTTGGTTGGTCGGTTCAGATCGACCTTTTTCTTCAGTATAGCACGCAAAAGCGCGGCTGTCAAGAGGGTAATTTGATTTTTTTTGAGATGTCCGGCTGCCGCACGGAGGCGGACCCTTGGGGCGCTCCGCGTGATCGCCGCGCACGCGCATCTGTGGCAAAAAACTCACCGGCGGCAAAAAAACGGGATACCGGGCGTCTGTGCGCCGTTATCCCGAAATGATTCTCGATTCCGTCCCGCGCCGGATCGGCATCTTTGGGCAGCCTTCCGATCCTCCCTCCGGGTGTTCCACGCTCAAGCCCGCGCCCCCGTTCGTGCGCATCCGTCCCGCGCGTCGCGTCCGCCGGGCTTCCGGGGAGGAGCGAGGCTCACGGGGATTTCCGCACCGCAAGCACCCTGCACCCGAACGGCTTCAGCGCGAGATGCGAAAGACCGCTCCCGTCTTCGGCAAAATCCCATTCGTAGCCGAGTGAGCGCATTTCATACAGCCTGGCGAGATCGGCGTCCCGTCCCCCGCCGTCCGCCCGGCTGTCAGCCCGGCTGACAGCCCGGCAGACTGCCCGGCTGACTGCCCGGCCGTCCGATGTGCTTTCCGATGTGCCGAATTGGATCTCACACCCGTTCAGCGATTCGAGCAGGGCAGTGAATTCCGCGGCGAAACGGAGCTGCTCCGTGAGCTCGTCCGAAAGCTCCGCCTCCCGCAGCTCGTCGAGGCTCACGTACAGACGCCTGCACTCCTCGGCGAGCGCGCGGTCGACGCCGTCCATCAGCGCGCGGTTCAGCTCCGGCGTGAGGTCGTACCGCCCCTTGTCCGGTATGACGAGGGGTTCTCCTTCGCGGAAAACCTCCCCGTGCAGCGCGACGATGCCCGCCTCGTGCGGGTATCCCGCGCTGTCGAGATTCACGGCGAGCGTGACGCTTTGGATGCGGAAAAGATCGTCCGGCAGACGCGCGAACGCCTCCTCCGTCCGCTTCACCGCGTCGGCATGCTCCGAAAACGTTCTTTTCAGCGACCGCATGGCCTCGGAGCGCGGGGCGGAGGCTTCGAGTTCCTTCATCAGCGTTTTTGCCGCTTCATGCCGCGCCTTGAGGTCGGAGAGGGTATGGCGGAACGAGCGGCGGGAAAGCGCCGAAGGATAATTCTCCGCGAACCGCGTCAGGGCGTCCCTCAGTCCCCGGTTTTCGCTCAGCTCCCGGAACAGCTCCGCGCGGTACCGGATCACGGCCGGGTCGTCCGTGTAGAACCGAACGCCGTCCGTTTTCAAAAGCTTCCCGAGCGTCGCGTCGTATGCCGGGATGTAATCTTCCGGCAACGGCGATCGCCGCGTGCCCTCGGGGAAGAGAAGACAGGCTGGCAGCCCCCGCGCGTTCTTCCTCTCCGCAAGCTCAAATCCGCTCTGCAGCAGCGTCGGCTTTGATTTGATATAGTACGGCGTCGTTTTGGATTTGTACCTTCTGTCCCACAGGAGCCGCGTCAGATAAAAGGGGATCAGCGTGCAGGTGACGGCGAGAAACGCGCACAGAAGGACCCACTTGACAAGGACAAGCGCGCCTTCAAGATCCCGTGTTTTGACGACCGCCCATCCCAGAATGACCGCGGTGACGGTGAGGACAAACGGGTAAAAGTCCTCCCGTTTTTCGGGTTTCCGTTTCCGTTTCATCATCGACTCCTCCATCCGTTCCCGTTCATTTGTCCGATGCCTGTTCGCTCTCCGCCGCTGCTTGAAGTTCCGCGAGAAGGGTCTTGAAGTCCTCCCGGCCGCGGAGGGGCGCGTAAACGGAAGCTGTTTTCAGAAACTCTGCCCTTTCCTTTCGCCAGTTTCTTCCTGCGAGCCCTTTAGCCTCTTCACGGTCAATCAGATCCCCCGCGCCTTCGCCCCAGCGATCGAGAACGGGCACGGTGTACGGCAGGTATCTCTCCTGGTCTTCCTCCGCCGCGCAGATAACCCGATTCCACTGTTCGTCGTATTCGATCTGATCCCGGAGCTTTTCAACGGCGCGTCCGTATTCTCCCGCTTTGACGAGAAGACGCGCCTGATTTCCCGCGCTCTCCGAGAGTCCCCGCGCGTATCCGACGTAGTTGCCGTCATTGAGTATCGCCTTGACGACCGCCTCCGACGCCTCATAGGACGGGAGATGATGCTCGCGGTCTCCGCGCATGTTCAGATAATTGCGAAGCCAGTTCAGCGTTTTGTAGATAAGAAACTGCTGTTCGTTCTGCCACTCCTCGCCGTCGAGACATTCGAGCAGATGCATGTCCCTGAACGAACCGGACTGCTCCGCAAAGATCTTTGCTTCTTCCCGTTTGCCGTCGTTCATGCGCATGTGGAAGAGCTGGGATGCCGCGTAGCTTCTCCATGTTTCGTTCTTCCCGTCGGCAAGGAGCGCGAGGAACCGTTTTTCAGCGTCAGCTTTCCGGGTGCGCTCCTCGTCGTTCCCGCCCGTCATGCCGCCGAACGTCCAGTATTCTGTCTCAGCGATCCGGTATGAAATTTGTTCGTTCCGCGGGTATTTCTGCATGGCGAGGGCGACGATCTCCTCAAAGCGTTCAAGGTCTTCGCGGGAAAGGCGCCTCAGCTCTTCGCCGAGCTCTTTCGCGCCTTCGTCGTCTTCTGTCAGGTCGATCCCAAGCAGCTCATCCGCCGAACATCCGAGTACCTTGCACAACGGCGCGATGAGGCTCAAGTCCGGCGTCGAGATGTCGCATTCCCATTTACTCACGGCCTGTGGGCTGACTCCGAGATAATCCGCCAGACGGTCCTGCGTCAGGTCGGCTTTCTTGCGCAAATCTTTAATTTTCTGTCCGATATGTTCCATTTTCGTCTCTCCTGTGTGAATTTCAGAAAAGAAAGCGGGCCCGGCCTTCGTTCCGCATACAGTATAGCAGATTCAAACGCCGGGCGCAATGGATTTGTATTCGAGGTCCCCACAACCGTAGGTTGTGAGTCAGCCGGGGGTTGTGTCGGCCCGGGACTGCATACAGCGCTCTTTCTTCCGGATCTCCGTTTCCGCGTGTACCTCGTCAAGAAGGGTGAGGATCGGGATCATCCGGGGATCGTCCCGGACGCCGTCGAATTCGGGCATCCGCCGGATGGCGCGCGCATAGCTGCCGGAATACGACCCGCGCTCCGTTTTGTCCGGGAACGACGCCGAGCGGGCGTCAAACAGCGGGGACGTACAGCGCACCTCCGACCCGTCCCCCGGCAGACGGTCGTTCAGAACGGCAAGGCGGGCGCATTCTCCGAGAGCCTCGAAGGCCTTGTCCTCCCGCCCGGCTTTCAGTTCGAGATGCGCGATCCTCCACCAGACTCGTGAGACAGTCGCGAAAGAGATATAGCAGTCACCGTCATCATAGAGCAAATCGAACAAAGCGGGAATCTTCCGCAGAAGCGTGATCCTCTCCTCCCCCTGATACCGCATCCCTTCCGTTATGCTGTTGATGGTATCGGCGATGCTCATCACGCAAAGTTCCATGAGCTTCTGGCTCCATTCTACGTTTTCTTCCCCGTCGGTGAGGCGCGTCATGAGGTCGCAGTGCTCTACGAGGGGGAGGCGCAGTTTCTTTGCCCGTTCGACGGCTTCTTCCTTCTTCCCCATTTGTCCGAGGGTCATGCAGATCTGCTTTTCCGTCACGCCGCTCAGATTCCAAGGAGGTTCCAGAGAAGCCGCGCGTTCGTACAGCCGGATCGCCTCCCCGAGGTCTTCGGGCGACCCGCTGTGCCTCATTTCCGACGCCAGCCGGTTCAGGGCTTCCCAGTCGTCCGGAAACAGGGAAACAGCCTCGCGCAGCAGCGGGATCGCTTCCGCATGACAGTTGTTCACGGACAGGACCTCCGCCTTTTCCATGAGCGCGTCCCGCCTTTCCCGGCTTCTCAGCTCGTTCATCCCGATCAAATCGTCGAGGGAGACGCCGAAAAAGGACGCGGCGGCGATGAGCAGGGGAAGATCGGGTATTCCGGTTCCGCATTCCCATTTGGAGACGGCTTGTCCGGAGACGCCGAGGATGTTTCCCAGCTCTTCCTGCGTCAGATTCCGCCCGCGCCGCAGCCGTTTCAGATTGTCGGCAATGCTCAAGTTCATAGGATTTCCTCCCGTATTCGTGAACCGGTCGGTTCTGCCTTGATTATATCCGATTCCTGCCTTCATTGCAATGGAGGCTGTTTTGAGAATGCCTCAACGGAACGTGGGGAGGATCGGACCGACGTCTCCTCTCTCAGCTTGGCGGATCCCGCTTTTCATCCTCCCGTCGATCCCATGCGATGACGAGCTCGTACGGGGTTCCTTCCTTTTGCCCGAGCTGTGCGCAGAGGTCCTTGAAATCCGCCCTTTCGCGGAGGGGATTGAAGCGGGCGTTGTACAGATTGTTTGCGGCGAGCTCCCGCATGCTCATACTGCTGTAAAGGATCGGGCGGGAGCAGGTCAGAAGATCGAAGAGCGGGCAGGTGTACGGGAGCGGCTCTCCCTCCTGACGCAGAACCTCGTAATCCCCGACAAGCCTGCCGTATTCCCTGAGCTTGTCCATCGCTTCATCGTACCGCCCCGCGTCGGTCAGGAACCACGCCTGCTTTTCCAGCGAATCCCACAGCGGGGGGAGCAGAGCCAGATAATTTCCGTCCGGTATCGCGTCCCGGATGACTTTTTCCGTGAGCTCTGCCGCCGGGAGGGAATTATTAACCATTCCGAGGGCCGTGACGAGCCCGAGAAGCTTCCCCTGCGTATATCTCTGCCAGTGAAGCCGCCGCTCTTCTCCGGTCAGACAGACCAGAAGCAGGAAATCGGCGTCCGGGCTCTGTTTCGCAAAAGGTACGGCTTCTTCATGCCGGTTCTGATTCACAAGAAAATGGACGAAATAACTGATGACGGTCCGCCGCATCCCTTCGTCCCGCACTTCATCGAGGATGAAACGGTAGCGGCGTTCGGCGGCGTCGAAGCGCTCCTCCTTTTTCCGGCGGCCGGCACTCTCGCGCAAGTCTTGACTCCGCCGCCGCAAGACGGAGCTGCAGGGTCATATTGCGGGGAAACTCTTCGACGGCCCGGAGGCATTTTTCGTAATGGGCCCGGCATTCGAGACGGACGTTTTCCGAGAGATCCGTTTCCCTCAGAAGCTGCGCCTCCCGCTCGTTCTCCTCCCTGCCGATCCCGAGCAGCTCGTCCGACGAACACCCAAGTACCCGGCACAGCGGCGCGATCAGCGACAGATCCAGCGACGCCGAACCGACCTCCCATTTCGAGACGGCCTGCGGGCTCACGCCGATGTATTCCGCCAGCCGGTCCTGCGTCATGTCGGCTTTTTTGCGCAGGTCTTTGATCCTTTGTCCGATGTGTTCCATATCCGTTTCTCCTGTTCGAATTCCCGAAAAGAAAGCAAGCCCGGCTTTCGTTCTGCCTATAGTATAGCAGATTCAAAAGTCGGGCGCAATGGATTTGTATTCGAGGTCCCCACAACCGCAGGTTGTGAGTCAGCCTGAGGTTGCGTCAGCCGTCCCCGGTCCCGTCCGTGAAGGACAAGCGGAGGATGTCAGATCAGCGTATCGAGCCAGAGCGCGTTTGAATTCGCCCGTCTGCCGCAGTCGTCGAAGACGTCTACGCGGACGTAGCCGTCGTGCGCGCGGTCGAAGCGGAACTCGGCTTCCTCGACGTATTCGCCGAAGCGGGCGTTTTTCGCCGCGGCATGGCGCGAGCCCGTGATAAAGGCGATGCGGTGCGCCGGCGAGGTCTTCACGTACAGGGTATCGCCCTCGAACCCGAGCGCCTTGATCGCCGGTCCGGTCGAGGCGTAGAACGAACCCGCCTCGAGCGCCGCGGTGACCGCGCGGTATTCGAGCTTATCCGCGCGGATCACGACCCATCCTCCGCACGCGTCGCTCGCGGGTGAGCCGAGGGGCGCGCCGTTGTGGTTGTCGTCCGCGGCGATGCAGAAAATGCGCTTGCCCTGCCTCAGCAGATCGTCGTACACACGGGAATTGTAATCGTCCCAGCCGCCGAGCACGCAGCCCGTGTTGTAGATCTCCATCGCGTGCATGCCCTCGTAGCCGGAATAGTCCGAATAATCCTCCATCGACCACGCCGGGTGGTTGTAGGTCACGAAGAAGCCCGCCTCCCTGCCGCGGCGCATCATGTCCGAGATCCCCTCGTGGGAGAAGACGCGGACGTAGTCGTCCCGGTCGAATTTGAGGGAAGGGATGTAATCCTTCGCGTGTCCCCAGATGTAGCGGTCCTTGTGATAGCAAACCTGCGTGAGGTTGTCCGGCTCCTTCGCGATAAAGCACATGTGGCAGGTCTTCGGGGAGCCGAAGGGACGGTCGAAGCCGCTCTCGTTCACCTCGAGCTCATAGCCGTTCAGCGTGAGGAATTTCCCCTCCTCGTTCAGCTCCGGATGGGGAACGAGCACGTCGTGGTCCGTGTAGGCGATGACGGAATAGCCGTGCTTCATGTAATACGCCTTGACTTCTTCGGGGCTGAGACGCCCGTCCGATACCGTGGTGTGGCAGTGCAGATTGGCCTTGTAAGCGCCGCCCTCTTCGGGCAGGATCCATTTGATCATGATGCTGTCTCCTTTTTTTAAAGCTTTTTGCCGGCGATGCGAAGCATCGCGAGCTTTTATCTCGAAAAAGCCGCGTTCCCCTTTTACCGCACCGAGCCCGCGATGAGCTTCGGCAGGATCGGTTTTTCATCCGAAATGCCGAGGGAGCCGAGGAAAACCGCCTCTGCGTCGGCGAGCTTCTTTTCGTCCGAGGTGTAGAACTCGGCGATGGGCTGATCCTTTTCGAGCTTCCCGCCCGGCGTGCAGGTGAGCACGATGCCCGCCGTGAGATCGGGCTGATCCCCGAGCTTCATGCGCCCCGCGCCGAGCAGGCACGCCGCCGTGCCGACCGCTTCGGTGTCCATCCGCGCGAGCCAGCCGGACGCCGGGGAGACGATCACCTTTTTCACCCCCGCTCTTTCGAAGCGGTTTTCTTCGATATAGGAGACGTCGCCGCCCTGCGCCGCGATCCATTCGAGGAACTTTTTGTATCCCGCGCCGCTCACGAGTGTGTCCTCCGCTTTTTTCGCCGCCCCGTCCCCGTCCATGCCGAGGGAGAGGGAGAGCAGGGAAGCCGTCAGCCTGAGTATGACCTCGCGCACGCCCCAGCCCGCGGGGTCCTCGCCGCGCAGGATCTTCACCGCCTCTTCCACCTCGAGGGTGTTGCCGATCTGCGGCGCGAGCGGGAATTCCATGGAGG
Source organism: Clostridia bacterium (assembly GCA_017540175.1). Taxonomy (GTDB): domain Bacteria; phylum Bacillota; class Clostridia; order Oscillospirales; family CAG-272; genus UMGS1696. Next base: position 47,014 of record JAFYBN010000070.1, read on the forward strand.
TGACGAGCGCCGCCATCTTCCGCCCGTTCGCGCGTCCGATGTCGACCATCGCCTCAGCGAGCGCGCGGGCGTCTTCCTCCGTTTTCATGAACGCGCCGCTGCCGTATTTCACGTCGAGCACGATGGACTCGGCTCCCGCGGCGAGCTTTTTCGACATGATGCTCGAGGCGATGAGGGGCAGGGAATCCACGGTCCCCGTGACGTCGCGCAGGGCGTAGAGCTTTTTGTCCGCGGGGGCGAGGTTCGCCGTCTGCCCGACGAGGACCATGCCGATCCTCTTCGCCTGGGAGAGGAATTCCTCTTCGCTGAGCGCGGTGCGGAAGCCGGGGATCGATTCGAGCTTGTCCACCGTGCCGCCCGTGTGTCCGAGCCCGCGCCCGGACATCTTCGCCATCGTCAGCCCGCAGGACGCCGCGAGGGGCGCGACGACGAGGGAGGTGAGGTCGCCCACGCCGCCCGTGCTGTGCTTGTCGACGGTGTGGGGCAGGGAGGAGAGGTCGACCGTGGAGCCGGAGCGCATCATGCGGTCGGTGAGGACGGCGCGCTCCCGCCCGCTCATGCCCCGGAAGCGGATCGCCATGCACAGCGCCGCTGCCTGATAATCGGGGATTTCGCCCTTCGTATAGCCTTCGACGAAATAGGCGATTTCCCCGTCCGAGAGTTCGACGCCGTTTTTCTTTTTTTCGATGAGCTCGATCATGCGCATGGGCACTACCTCGTTTCTTTCATTTGTGATCCTGCCCCATTATACCACGGCGGAGGGAGGACGCAAGCGTCGGCGTGAAATTTGCGGGAACAAAATCTTCTCCGCGCCGAAATGAAAACCCCGCCGCGCCCCCCGATCACTCGGGCAGCCGCGGCGGGGATTCTGTCACGCCCCGATCTGCTGTTTCTTTTCCTGAATCTTATACAGCTCGTAATACCTGCCGCCGAGCCGCAAGAGCTCCTCGTGCGTCCCTTCCTCCACGATCTCTCCGCGCGAGATCACGAAGATTTTGTCCGCGGAGCGGATGGTGGAGAGGCGGTGCGCCACGATGAGCATGGTGCCGATGTTCTTCATCTTTTCGAGGGAATCCTGAATGAGGATCTCCGTCTCCGTGTCGATGTTCGCGGTCGCCTCGTCGAGGATCATCACGGACGGCTTTTGCAGGATCGTGCGCGCGAAGGAGAGCAGCTGCCGCTGTCCGGCGGAGAAATTGTTTCCTCTCTCCCGCACCTCCTCGTCAAGTCCGCCCGAGAGCTTGGAGATGAATTTGTCCGCGTTCACATACCGGCACGCCTCCTTCACCTCTTCGTCCGTGATCGAATCTTCCCTGAGCACGAGATTGGAGCGGATCGTCCCCGCGAAGAGGAAGACGTCCTGAAGCATCTGCCCGAACTGACGCCGGAGGGAGGCGAGCTTGATCTTTCTCACGTCGATCCCGTCCACAAGGATCTCGCCCTTCTGGATGTCGTAATTGCGGCAGATCAGGGAGAGGATCGTCGTCTTGCCGGAGCCGGTCGCCCCGACGAACGCCGCGGTCTCCCTCGCGTTGACCTTGAAGCTCACGTCTTTCAGCACCCATTCCTCATCCTCATAGGCGAACCACACATGGCGGAATTCGATGTTCCCCTCCACGTGATCGAGCTCTACCGCGTCCGGCGCGTCCGTGATCTCGGGCTCCATGTCGAAGACCGTGAAGATCTTTTCCGCCGACGCCATGGCGGACTGCAGCCAGTTGAACTGCTCCGCGAGGGACTGGATCGGGTTGAAGAATTTCGAAATGTACATGTAAAACGAGACGAGCACGCCCGCGGTAATGGTTTGTCCGAGGAAGGAGGTCCCCTTGATGTACCCTCGCCCGCCGAGGTAGAGCAGGCAGAGCACCGAGGCGATGTAGAGCATGTAGACCACCGGGCGGAAAACCGCGAAGGTGAGGATCTGCGCCTGCTTCGCCCGTCCGAGGGTCCGGTTCTTTTCGTCGAACTGCGCCTTCTTTTCCGCCTCCCGGTTGAAGATCTGAATGATCTTCATGCCGGACAGGTGCTCGGACAGGTAGGTGTTGATGTCGGTCGTGCCGTCCTTCACGCGCCGGTACGCCTTGCGCGAGAACTTGCGGAAGATCACCGTGAAGAGCACGATGAAGGGCACGAAGCACAAAATCATGAGGGTCAGCTCGTAGTTCAGGCAGAGCATGGCGACGAACACGCCCGTGATCACGAAGGTGTTCTTCACGAGATTCACGAAGATGTTCGTGAACATCATGGAGATCGCGCCCGTGTCGTTCGTCACCCTTGTCACGAGCTTTCCCACCGGAATGGCGGTCAGCTGCGCGTGGGACAGGCTTTCGATATGCACGAACAGGTCCTCGCGGATCGACGAAAGGATCTTCTGCCCCGTCTTCTGAAGAAGGATCGCCTGCGCGTAGGAGCACAGGAGGGACACCGCGAGCACCCCGGCGTAAAGCGCGACCCAGGAAAAGAGGATCTTCAGCTCGAATGGGGAGGAGAACATCTCCTCGATGTGCCCGACGACGAGGGGGGAGACGATGTCGTAGGCGATGGACGCGAGCATGAGCAGTCCCACGAGCAGAAAGCTCTTTCCGTGGGGCCTCGCGTATTTCATGAGCCGGCGGATGATCTCGCCGTCCTTCATGTTCCGGTCGAAGCCGATCGCTTCCTTCTGCTTCCGGATCGTGAGATAGGCGGCGGTGAAGACGGCGGAAAACAGCCCGAGGATGCCGCCGATGACAAGGAGGAGATAGTATTCTCTCATTTTGCCGCCTCCTTGCTTTCGCTCAGGGACTGGAGCTTCTGCAGCTCCACCATGTTCCGGTAGGCGGGGCAGGTCTCGCAGAGCTCGTTGTGGGTCCCGACGGCGGCGACATGGCCGTCCTCGAGATAGACGACCTTGTCCATGCCCTCCACGGTGGAGACCCGGTGCGCGATCAGGATCGTGGTCTTGCCCCGGCGGGTCTCGCGGAGGTTTTTGAGGATCGTCTCCTCCGTCCCGGTGTCCACGGCGGACACCGCGTCGTCTAAGATCAAAATCGGCGCTTCCTTCATCAGGGCGCGGGCGATGGAAATGCGCTGCTTCTGCCCGCCGGAGACGGTCACGCCCCGCTCGCCCAGGACTGTTTCATACTTTTCCGGAAATTCGTCGATGTTGCCGTGCACGTCCGAAAGGCGCGCCGCCGCTTCGATCCGCTCCGGGGAGAGCTCCCCGTCCGCGGCAAAGGAGATGTTGTTTCCGATGGTGTCGCTGAACAGGAAATTGTCCTGCGGCACATAGGCGGCGTATTTCCGCACGGTGCGGATCGGGATGCGGTTCACGTCGTGCCCGTCGAGGAAGAGGGTTCCGTCCGGAATATTGTAGGTCCTGAGGATCAGATCGACGAGGGTCGTCTTGCCCGAGCCGGTCTTGCCGATGACTCCCACGTTCTCGCCCGCCTCGATCGAAAGGCTCACGTCGGAGAGGGAATCGTAATCCGCGCCGGGATAGCGGAAGGTGAGGTGCTTCATTTCGATCTTCCCGGTCAGCGGGGGGACGTCCTCAACGTCGTCCGCGTCTTCGACGTCCACCGGCGTGTCGAGCAGATCCCCGATCCGGTCGAGGGACGCCCGGCCCCGGGACCGCAGCTCGATGAGCTGGGAGATCGCCATCACGGGCCAGACGATGGAGGTGAAATAGCCGATGAATTCCACGAGCTGCCCGGCGTTGAACACGCCCTCGTGGACGAGATATCCGCCGTAGCCGAGGATCACGCAGATGATGGACTCCACAAAGAGCGTGACGAAGATCTGGAACAGGGTCGAGATCTTGGTGTAGGCGACGTTCGTGTCCTCGTTCTGCCGGTTCAGCTTCCGGAACGCGAGAAGCTCCTTCGACTCCTTCACAAACGCCTTGATGACGGCGATGCCGGAAAAGCTCTCCTGCGAGAAATCCGAGAGGTCGGAAAAGGCCTCCTGCCTCTTCTGCCATTTCTGCCGCATGGATTTGCCCACGATCGCGCCCATCGCGAAGAGCAGGATCATCGGCACGAGGGAGAAGAGAGTGAGCAGCCCGTGCATCCGGAGCATTTTGTAAAACGCCATCACGCCGAGCAGAACAGCGTCCGCCAGCATGAGAATGCCGGAGGCGAAGCATTCGTGCACGGTTTCGAGGTCGTTCGTGAAGAGGGACATGAGATTTCCGACCTTCTCCCGCTCGTAGAACTGCCGGGAGAGGTCCTTGCAGCGGTCAAACATGCGCCCCCTGAGATCGGTCTCCACGCGGACGGCGGAACCGAAGAAGCAGATCCGCCACAAAAAACGCCCCACCGCCATGAAGACGAGGATGAAGAGCATGGGGCGGCAGATCTCGTCGAGCAGGAAATTCATGTCGAAGGCGACGACGGTTCCGTCGGCGAGGACGCCCTCGCCGCTGTTCAGCCCGTTCACCACCAGACGGTAGAGCTCGGGCATTTTGAGCATGTTCGTATCCACCGCCACGAGCGCCGCGATGCCGAGCAGCAAAAGCCACCCGTACCGGAGGTAATAGCGGTTGATGTGCTTGCCGAAGAGCAAAACATCACTTCCTTGATCGGTTTATCCGGGCCAAAACCCGAAGCTTTCCCATTCTACCATAAAATAGTTAATAAATCAAGGGGAATTGAAATAATTGCAGAAGAATGGGGAAAAGAGAAAAGGGGCGCGAAGCCCCTCATCCAAAAAGCGAGCATAGGAGTTGCGATCTCACGCCCACTCGAAATTCTCTTTCCCCGCGCCGAGCTCGAAGTGGCATTTCACGATTCCGAGATCGATCCTCAGACACGGGCCGAGCCGCCCCGCCTTCGCGGATACCGCCCTTCCGGCAAGCGTGAAGCGGAAATTCTGCTGATTCATGGCGGTGGGTGCGAGAAGCGCGGCTTCCACACCTTTTTTGAACCAGTCCGGCGATTCGGGCGTCGCGTCGCTCACGTCCTCGGGCTTTTTGCTTTTACGCTCCGCGCCCTGCGTCTCTCCGTATCCCAGCGCGATGAGAATGACCTCCTTTTCCCCCTCGTCGAGGACGGCTTTGCTCCTGCCGTGGGTCATCGCCGCCCAGCAGGTGTTCAGCCCGAGCCGCTGCGCCTCGAGAACGAGCTTTTCGCCGAAGAACCCGCAGCGTTCGTCGAGGTCGGGAGCATCTCTGCCGACGAGTGCGATATAGTCGCGGCAGTTTCTGAACCGGCCGTATTTCGCCATCGGAGAGGCGAAGCAGACGGGCTCGTCGTAAATGATCTGCATGTGCAGGGCACCCTCTTCGTTCAGCACTTTCGCGCAGTCATCGAGCTGTTCGCGAACCTCGGCGGGGATCGGACGCCCGGTGTACCCGCGTACGCTGTGCCGCGCTTTCATGAGTTCGATCACGTTTTCCATATCGATCCTTATCTCGCTTCCTTTGTATTCCGGCGGGCATCCCGCACCCTCCGCGTTCGATTGATCCTCTTTCTATTGTATCACATTTCGCGGACGCGCGCAAGGGGTCGGTGAAAAACGACCGGCAAAGTTCCGAGAATCCGCCCGATTTTTCCCCGAAGTCCCGTGCCGTGCTTTTTCGGGAAAAGCCGCACCCCCCCCCATCTCAAAACCCGTTGCATTCGCCGCCGGAATATGATACAATGGACAGAGAGATGTGAAAGGGGACGAGCCATGCAGAACATCATCGACGCCGCGCTCGGCTATGTCCGCGCCCTCTTTGAGGGAAACGCGGACGGACACGATTTCGGCCATACCGTGCGCGTGTACGAAAACGCCATGCGGATCGCGGAGAGCGAGCCGGGGGCGGACCGCCTCACCGTCGCGCTCGCCGCCCTGCTCCACGACGCCGACGACCCGAAGCTCTTTCAGACCGAGGGCAACGCGAACGCAAGGCGGTTCCTCGCAGAGCAGGGCGTGGAGCCCGATACGGCTGAGCGCGTGTGCGGGGCGATCAATGCCGTCTCGTTCCGCAAAAACGGGACGAAGACCCCCGCGACGCCCGAGGGTCGGATCGTGCAGGACGCGGACCGGCTCGACGCGCTCGGGGCTCTCGGCATCGCGCGGACCTTCGCTTACGGCGGACGGCACGGGAGAGGGCCTGAGGAGTCCGTCCGGCATTTTCACGAAAAGCTGCTTTTGCTGAAGGACGGGATGAATACCGACGCGGCAAAGGCGCTGGCAGCCCCCCGCCACGCGTTCCTCGAGGCGTTCCTTGCCGAGTGGGAGCGGGAAACGGCGGGACAGAAAGAAGAGGAGGCGGAACATGGCAAGACAGAGCGTGCTTGATATGCCGGTGGAGAGAGTCTATCCCCTGCTTCTGCAAAAGGCGGGACGCAAGGGAAGAACGAAAGAGGAGGTCGACGCCGTCATCGCGTGGCTGACCGGGTACCGCATGGAAGAGGTCGATCCCTCGGTCCCCTGGGGCGCGTTCTGCGAAAATGCCCCGGCGTGGAACCCGCGCGCCGACCTCATCAAGGGGAAGATCTGCGGCGTGGACATCGAAGGGATCGAAGACCCCGTGATGCGCCGCGTTCGTCAGCTCGACAAACTGATCGACGAGCTCGCGAAGGGAAGGGCGCTCGAGAAGGTGCTGCGATGAGTGATAAAGAAAAAGAGAACGAAATAAAGCGTTACGAATTCGACGCGGTCCTGTGCGAAACGGAGGGAGGCGGGGCGTACGTCGCCTTTCCGTGGGATCTCAGAAAAGAGTTCGGCAAAGGGCGCGTGAAGGTCCGCGCGCGGTTTGACGGCATCCCTTACGAGGGCAGCGTCGTCAATATGGGCGTGAAGAATCCGGACGGCTCGGTGTGTTACGTCATCGGCGTGCTGAAGGCGATTCGGACAAAGCTCGGCAAGCGGGACGGAGACAGCATCCGCGTCGTGATCGAAGAAAAGCGGGACGGCTGAGCCGCGCGGCAAAAAAACCGGATATCCGGGGAGGGAAAAAAGATGGACGAGGTCAACAGAACGCTGTATATTCCGCTGTACGGAAAATCAAAAGTGAGCGCAGAGGGAATCATCCTGCGTGATCCGACCGCGGAGAAGATCTGGGCTGCCGAGGGCTTCCCGATCCGCGGCAAATCAAAATCGAGATGGCTCGCCTACAACATGGCGATGCGCGCCCGCGTCTTCGACGACTGGACGGACGATATGCTCGAAAAATATCCGGACGCGCTCGTGCTCCACATCGGATGCGGGCTGGACGCGCGGTGCCACAGAGTCAGGCGGCCGTACAGGCTGTGGATCGACTGCGATTTCCCCGAGGTGATTGCCGCGCGGCAAAAATACTTCGTTCAGACCGAAACTTACCGCATGAAAGCGCTGGACGCCTCCGACCCGGAGCAGTTCTGCGCCCTGCCGGACGCCGCCTCGGCGATCGTCGTGCTCGAGGGCTTGTGTATGTACCTGACCCCGGAGAAACTTCGCGCCATGTTCCGCGCGCTCGCGGAAAAATACGGGACGCTGTGCATCCTCGCGGACGTCTATACGAAATTCGGCGCGCGGGCGTCGAAATACAAAAATCCCGTGAACGACGTCGGCGTGACGAAGCTCTACTGGATCGACGATATGGAAGGGCTGCTTTCCGGTCTGCCCCTTGCGCTTCTGTCGGAGCGCACCTTCACCCCCGCGCATCTCGTGGACGAGCTGAGATCGGGGGAGCGGCGGTTTTTCAAGCTGATGTTTACCGGAAAGAAGATCCGCAAAATCTACCGCCTCTTTGAGATTGGCACGCCGTCTCCCGCCGCACGGGACACGGAGGGGGCTGCAGTATGATCCGGAAGCATTTCGTGTTCACGGGGGCGGTGCAGGGCGTGGGATTCCGTTACCGCGCCCGTCACGCCGCAAATCTGTACGGCTGCACCGGCTGGGTGCGCAACGAAGCCGATGGCAGCGTCACGATGGAGCTTCAGGGGACCGAGGAGCGGATCGAAATGGTGCTCGAAGCGGTCGGGCGGGGGATGTTCGTTCGGATCGAGGGAATGGAGGTCGAGCGGATGCCGGTCGTCGAAGGGGAAAGAGAGTTCGGAGGCTGAGATTCTGACCCGCGGCTCCGCATCGCCCCGCCGCCGGAGGGGCACATCCGTCCCAGCCGTCAACCGTCGTCAAAGCTTTGAGAGCGGCGCCGCGCTGTTTATTTGGCGGCACCGGCGTCTTCATAGATCTGTGAGACGGCGGAAACTGCCTCAAAGAGCAAGGTGATCTTCACGTCTTTTGGGTTGAATTTCCACTCCTCCATACGATCTTGATAAAAGTCGGGATAGTCGACGGTAATGCGCCTGACCTTTCCTTCCGCCACGCAGTGTGTGAGGTCGTATATGCTGTTCCAGCTTACATACTCGGGCGAACCCTCTGTAAGCCTGCCGGTTACGCTCAAAGAGCCGAACCACTCATCTCCGCTGCTTTCCAAACAAAGATTATCTTCAATTTTGTACAGCCAGGCGCGGGAGTGCTTAGCCCACCCTTCTACCGAAACCATTTTCCCCGCATACAGTTCATTGAGCACGGTTTTCATCTCTTCCATGCTTTTGACGCCCGCTTTTTCGCAGTCCTGCACAAGTTTTTGGTAATTGAGAACCACATCGTTTTTCGCGCACGCCGCGAAAAGAAGACAAACCGCCAAGATCAGCGCGGTCATCAAAGCGATTCTGCGTACCATTTTGAATCCTCACTTTCGGTTTGTTTTCAGATTGGATTTCGGACACCGACCGGCTGCGGCGCACGGTTCCCGCGGCCCGTCGGAGAACGAAACCCCTTAGCTCATTATACCACCGTATGACTCGAATTTCAAGCGGGTCCGTAGGATTCTGTTTGAGCAAATCGAGCGCGATTTTTTTGTTTCCCTTGGCAAGCTCCGCAATACAGAATTCGAAAATGGTTGAACGGTACCCTTCACATTACCCCGAACTGCACTTTAAGCGGTTCGCTGCACCAGCCGTATGAAAGTTCTTTGCCGGCGATGCGGAGCATCGCGAGCTTTCATTTGAAGGAAAGCCGCGTTCCCCCGTTACTGCAATACCTCGTTGAGATTCCAGCCGGATCTCTCAAAGCTCCCCTCCGCGTCGTACAGTTTCCGGAGCAGGGTCGCGTTGTCCGCGCCGTAGAGCGGCGGATAGCCCGTGTCCTCCCCCCAGACGCATCCGGCGGCGAAGGCGGCGTCCCTCAGCCACGCGGGCAGGTGATCCCAGGTCGTGAGGATGATGCCATACGCGCCGAGCTTTTTCGCGTCGGCGGAGAGGGAGCGGATGTTTTCCCGGTTGTCCCACGGGCAGACCACGGTGTCGAAGCCCTTTTCCATGAGAAGGGCGGTCGTGACGTTGAAGCCGTCCCGGTAATCGTACTGCCAGTCCGCCATGATAATGCGCCGGTCGAGCAGATCGAGCGCGGCGGCGGTGTTTTTGTTGTCCCCGTTCGCCACGATGGGACCGTCCCCGAAGTCGGAGCGGCGCAGGAACTGGTCGTGCCACACGATGGGACGGCGGCCCGCGGCGCATACGTCCTCGGCGATGCGGTTGAGGAATTCGGCGAGCAGCTCGTGCGGGACGCGGCTGCGGCACCGGGGGCAGGTGGCGAAGGAGTACGCCTCGTCGAAGCCGAGGTGGAAGTATCCGCCCTCCCCGCAGAAATCGATGAGCTCCGCCCGCATCTCTCCGAGCAGCTTGTAGGTGTCGGGATTCGAGAGGCACCACGTCCACCCCTCCGGCTCAAAGAGCAGGGACAGACGGAGATCGCGGTTCAGGAGCACATGCCGCCCGAACGCGGCCCGCGACTGAGTCGCGTGCCCGAACTGGTTCGACATGGGGATGACCTCCATCCCGTAGCTCTTTGCCAGATCGACGAGCGTTTTCAGCTCCGCCTTCGTGAACGCGCGGTCCTTCCAGGCGAGAGCGGGCTCGCACTCGTAGGGGAAGGTCCCCCAGAACTCGAGAATTACGTGGGTCATTTTCAGAAATCCGGCGAGATGGATCGCTTTTTCAATGTTATAGAGCTTCGTGTCCGGAAAGACGCAGAAATGTACCGCGCGCAACGGGATCGCGGGGGCGTCGTGCGCCTCCGCGGCGGCGACGGAAAAGCGCTCCGTCCCCTCCCCTAGGTTTTCGGGACAGATCAGCTGTACGAGCGTTTCGATCCCGTGCATCAGCGACGCTTCGTCGACCGCCTCGACGGACAGACCGGACCCGTCTGCAAAAAGGGCATACCGGTCGCCCGCGTGCGCGCCCGCGCCGAGCCGCGCCTTCGAATCGGCGCCGACGGCGAAGCGGAAGCCGTCTTCGCCCGGTATGAGCTCGAGCTCGGAGGCGCCGCAGGAAAAACGCTGCCACAGGGTCTTCACGCGCTGCGCGCACAGCGGGCTCAGACCGCTCACGCGCGCCGTCACGCGCGCGCCGAAAAAGAAGCGTTCGGATTCGTTTTCAGTGAAGTCTTTCGGAGTCGGGTAGAGATGGCTCAGATACATGGCGTACTCCTCCTGTACTGCGGTTGAGATTTCGGGGACGGCGAAACCGCCGGGATTTGCCTGCCCGCCGGGCGGGGCAGGGCGGGGAAGTCGCGCGGTGAGCGGCGCGATCCGTCCTTTTTCGGTCGGGGGCCCGCTCTCCCGCGGCGTCTTTAGATCGGATACAGTATAACAGAAGCGGCTCGGGATGTCAAGAGCGGGGCCGCAAGTGCGCCTGCGTACCCGCCCGCGAGTACGCCGCAAGCCTGCCGCAAACCCGTCCGCGCAGAAAAAACTTGACAAGCTCCGTTCTTTGTGTTATGATAAGGCATGCTCAGGAGGTTTCCCATGGAATACACAAGGATCAAGCGATTGGCTTTCCTGCTGCTCGCCGTACTGATTTTCGCGGGTGCGGTCACCCCGGTCGGCGCGTACGCATATAACCCCTTCACCGACGTCTCCGAATCCGACTGGTATTATTCGGACGTGATGAACGCGGTGGAAACGGGACTCATCAACGGAACGACCGAAACGACCTTTTGTCCCGACGACAATCTCACCTACGCGCAGGCCGTGAAGCTCGCAGCCTGCCTCAACCAGCTTTGGTGGAACGGGACGGTCACGCTGACCAACGGCACGCCGTGGTATCAGACCTACGTCGATTACGCCCGGTCGTCCGGCATCCTTTACGTGGACTGTGACTGGAGCAAGCACATCACGCGCGGGCAGTTCCTTTCGATTTTCGCGAACGCCCTCCCGTCCGACGCGCTCCCCGTCATCAACAATGTGCCCGACGGCTCGATCCCGGACGTGAGCTCCTATGATCCGGACGCGGCGGAGATCTACTTCCTCTATCGCGCGGGGATCGTTCAGGGCAGCGACGGCACGCATTCCTGCAATCCCGACGGGTTTATCCGGCGCTGCGAGGTCGCGGCGATCCTCACCCGCATGGTGTACCCCTACGCCCGGCTGCGCTTCACCACGGACTGGAGCGGCGCGCAGGACGAGCCCGAGACCGCATACTTCGTGCCCGAAGAGCCCGCGCCGGAGCCGGAGACGCCAAAATACTGGATCACCGTGGATTTCTATGACCGGGACGATCTGTACGTTTATACGGAGGCGACGACCCTTGGCATGATCCTGTATCACAACGGGATCGAACTGGAGGACGGCGAGGTTCCGTCCGTGGATCTCTGGAACGACTGGCTGGCGTCCGACATGACGATCACCGTGGACAAATATCTCTATGTCGAGGTGAACGAGCGACAGTATGTGCCGCGCACCCGGACGGAGATCGGGGTCGACACCATCCCGCGCGGCGAGGTCAACGTGCTTGTGCCCGGCGCGGACGGCGAAAGCGTGATGCACTATGTCGTCGTCTACAAAAACGGCGCCGAAATCGACCGGTGGCTGAGCTGGGAAGAAGTGATCACCGAAATGGTGCCGGAGCAGGTCGAGATCGGCGTGGGCGGCTCCATCGTCGGCAAGGACGGCACGGTTTATACCTACTCGTGGCGCAAGACCTGCATGGCCACGTACTATAACCTTTACAACTACACCTATTCCGGCAAATACGTCAGCACGCAGACGGTGGCGACGAACCTCGACTACATCCCGATCGGCACCCGCATGTACATCCGGAACGACCGCTACGACTTCGGTTACCGCGTGTCGGAGGACACCGGCAATCTCGGTCCGTGGCATGTGGATATCTGGATGCCCGACGACGACCCAAACGCTCCCCTCATGAGCGTCGAGGGACTGGTGTACGATATGGAAGTTTATTTTCTTGACTGATTGCAACACAAAAACAGCGGTATCGCACACGGCGGTACCGTTGTTTGTTGTCAGCGCAGGGGCTTCCGGTTCACGGCCGGGGATCCTTCGGGCGCGGCGCATCGGAGTCCGTTTTCTCTTCCCACTTTGACACAGTCATATCCGCCCCGTCGTTTTCCACGAGGTACAGCTCGTCAAAGCCCTCCTCCCGGCCAGGGAGCTCCAGCTTTCGGAAAGTTGCCGCGATCCCCTTTTCGGGGATCCTCTCTTTTCCCTGCCTCAGATTGTTTCTTCGGATGCAGTCCCCGAGCCGGGATTGCATGAAATAGCCGATCACGCGGTACCCGCGCGCTTTCGCCGGGGCGATGTACCGCGCCCGGTCCGCGCGCGTCGGATTCGTGTTGTCCACGACGAAGCCGACGCCTTCTTCAAAGCATTTCTCGATGAGCCGTTTTTCGTTGTTCCGGGTTTTTAGCGTGTCGAGGTTGACGCGGACGAGACCCGAAAGATAGCGGGCGCAGAAGGTGGATTTCCTGCTGCCCTGAATGCCGATCATGATCGCGAGGGTTTTCATCGCAGACGCCGGGTCATTCGACCCGGATCCCGTCGATCTCCTCCGTCAGGCGGCAGATCTCGTCGATCAGGGAACCGATGTAGTCGATCGTGGCGCACAGCGGCGCGTCGGTGGTGATGTCGAAGCCCGCGAGCTTCACGAGGTCCACGGGCGGCAGCGTGCCTCCCGCGGAGAGAAATCTCTTCCAGTCGTCCACGGCGGGCGAGCCTTCCTTTTCGATGCGCAGCATCGCCTGCGTCGCGACCGTGAGCCCCGCGCTGTAGGTGTAGGAGTAAAGCCCCATGTAGTAATGCGGCTGGCGCATCCAGGTCAGCTCCGCGCCTTCCGGGATCTCAACGTCCCCGCCCCAGAAGAGCTCGAGGTTCTTCCGGAAGAGGTCGCTGAGAACGTCCGCGTTCACGCTCCCGCCCGCGTCGATGATCTTATAAACCTCGCGCTGGTACCACGCCTCGCGCAGGTGTGTGACGAAATTGTGGTAGTACGTGTTGCTGATGAGGCTCGAGAGCACCCAGCGGCGGAAGCGCTTGTCTTCCTTCGAGTTCACGAGATAATGCGCGAGCAGCAGCTCGTTCATCGTGGACGGCGCTTCGATCAGGTAGGAGGACGGATCGGTGTCGTAACAGGACTGCGCCCGGTCGCCGTACATGGACTGCCCGGCGTGCCCGAGCTCGTGCGCGACGGTGAACACGTCCGCCATGCGGTCGTTCCAGTTGAGCAGGATGAACGAGTTGCGCCGGTACAGGCTCGAGCAGAAGCCGCCGGTGCTCTTGCCGACGTTTTTCGCAAAGTCGATCCAGCGCTCCCGGAACGCGCGGTCCACCATGGCGGCGTAGTCCTCGCCGAGAATGGAGAGGGCGCCGCGGACGAGCTCGCGCGACTCCGGTATCGTGACCTTCGGGTCGTATTCCGGATCAACCGCGATTTTCAGATCGGCGAAGGTCGGTTTCTCGAGCCCGTGTTTTTTCGCGAGCAGGCGGGCGTAGCGGCGCATGTGCGGGGCGAGCTTTTCCGTGATCACGTCGATCTGACGGTCGTACATCTCCCGCGTCACCTTCTGCCCGAACAGGAGGGAATCGAACACGTTCTCAAATCCGCGCAGCTCCGACATGGTCTTTTCCGTCGTCACGCAGGCGTTGTACGCGGCGGCGGTGGTGTTTTTGTATTTCGCCAGCGTGGAGGAAAACGCGCGGAACGCCGCCCGGCGCACCTCCGTGTCCGCTTCGAGCTCGTAGTCGTCCTCGAAAAGGGAATAGCCGAGCGGGTATTCTTTCCCGTTCACCGTGAAGGGATCGAAGGAGATGTCCGCGAGCTTCATCGTGTTGTAGACCGTGTAGGGGACGTCGAGCGTCCTGCCGAGCGCGGTCAGCGTCTTTTCCGTTTCGGGAGAGAGCCTGTGCGCCTTCTCGGCGATCAGGTTCTCGAGGTAGACGCGGCAGCCCTTCGCCATCCCGACCGCGGACTTCAGCTCCTCCTCCGGCGCGAGCAGGATCTCGCTGTCGACGAACGCCATTTCGCTTTCCATCCGCGTGATCTCGTCGCCCACCTTTTCCGAGCGTTCGCGCAGGGCGTTGTCGGTGTAGTCCGCCTCCAGCGCGAGCCCGGCGTAGTTCCAGAGCCTTCCGATCGCCGCGTGGATCGGCTCGGCGTCGTCGAGACAGTTTACGATCTTTTCCGCGGTGCAGAGCTTGCCCGCGTAGGCCTCGGCGAGCGCCTTCACCGCGTTCTTCGTGCGCTCGAGCTCCTCCCACATCTGTTTTTCTTCCGCATAAATCAATCCGAGGTCCCAGGTCTCCTCAAGGGGTACGTCCTTCCTTGCACAGAGCTTCACGTCTGTCCTCTTTCCCGCCCGATGGGGCGTTTTTTGTTGTTCCGGCTCCGGTCGGCTCCGCATCGGCGCGAGCCCCCGGGGAATGCAGGTTTTGTCCTTCGGGCTGTGCGGCGCGGCGCGGTTTATTCCGCGTCCCGTTTCCACCCCTCGAGCAGCAGGACCTCGTCCTCCGGCACGGCTGGATCGGCGGTCGTGTGGATTCCCGTATGCGCGAGCGCGAACATCAGGTTCGCCGCGTTTTCGGGACACAGCGCGCGCAGGAAATCATGGATTTTTCCGTATGTCTCCGCCCGCAGCAGCACCGCGTTGCCGTCGAACGAACCGGAGTCTTCCGGCAGTCCGAGCGCTTTCAGGATCGCGGGGACCGAATCCGCCTTCGCGAGCGCGCCGAAGTCGATTTTGCGCGTCTCGGCGACCTTTTGCGCGTCTTCCGTCTTTCTCGGAAGTCCGAACGGCTTTCCCTCCGGCACGGGGATCGGATCAGAGGGCCCCTCGTCCGGGGCGTACCCGACGAAAAAGGTGTAGCTTTGCGGCGGGAGCGTGACCGTGAGAATCAGGTTCCCGTTCTCGTCGATCGGGCACTCCGTGCGCTTCCCGGGCAGATCGTGCTCGTACAGCACCATGCGGATCCCGCTGAGCGGAGCGGGAGCGGCGTCCTCGAGCAGGTTTTCCCGGTTCTTCGGATAGGTCGGCGGCCACGAGCCGAAGCTCGGGATCACCACGTCGTCGAAGCTGCCCGAGCGCGGCGCGGTGTGCGGCCGCTCAAGTCCGGTCAGCCCCGTATAAAACGCCGGGAGCAGGAAGGTCTTTGTCCGCTCCGTATCCGTCTGGTTGAAGACCGCGAGAAAGAGCCGGTCGGGCGTGTCGTGGTTTTCCTGTAAGATCACGTCCATGTCCGCGGCAAGGGAGAGATCCTCCGTCGGCCGCGGCGGGCAGACGTGCACCGTGTTTGAGTTGAGCAGCTTCCGGTGTTTGCGGATCACGCCCGTCCAGTATTTCACCACGGCGCGGCAGAGCTCGCTGTCGTACGCGCGCCGCCCGCGCACGCAGGGCCATACCCCGGACGCCGCCGCCGTCGCGATCGCCCAGTCGTATTCCGCAAGGTGCTCCGTCAGGGGCTCGAACTTCGCCGCGTCCCCGCCGCCGTGATAGATGTCGACCGGCAAAAATCCCCAGCCCATCGACGGGGTCTTGTGATAGGTCCCCATGTAGTTGTAGATCCGGGTGAGAAGGAGCTGTTCGCGCCGCGGTCTGCTGAACGCGATCTCTTCGTACCCGACGGCGCATTTGTTCGTGCCGGACAAATAGAACCAGTCGGGCGTGTTGACGTACACCCCGAGCCGGCGGAGGCGGATGTAGATTTCCACCGTCGATTTCAGCCACTGCCGGTACCGGCTGTCGGAAAGCCCCTTGTGCAGATGCTCCGTCTGCCCCGGCCTGTTCCCCGTGCAGGTGTAGAAGTGGTAGGGACCGTCGATCTCGATGAAATCCGAGCCGGTCTTTTCGAGGAAATTCACGATGCGGTCCCAGTATCCCTCAGACCATTTCGTCGCGAGACACCGGGAGATCTGACTGTGATCCCCGTTCGTCGCGCAGTCGTGGTTCATCGGGCTGTAGTCGCGGATGATGGCGAGCGTGTACCCGCCGATCGCGAGCCCTTTCGCGTGGACGTAATCGTAATCGCTCTTCACCCGCGCGATGTACAGGGGGTCCTCGCTCTCGAGATTGATCCCGGAGCCGAAGGACTGAACGATCATGTCGAATCCGGCGTCGGCGAGGATGTCCGCGCTCTCACGGATCACCCCGGAGTCGTCGGAGATGAGATGCAGAAACATCGGCGCCTCGCACACCCACGGGGCGACGCGGCGGTACATGTTCTGGATCTCGTTCATCCGGTGGTCGAAGCAGACGCTCTGGCAGAAGAGTTCGTACACCTGCATCCCGCGGAAGACCCCGCCCGGCTCGATGTCGGCGTCCGGCCCCATGTCAAAGCGCGCGGAGACGACCTCCCCGTCGTGAAAGAGCGAGGTCTCCGTCGAAAAGCCCGAGCCGTTGCTCCCGGTATAGTCCGATTCGAGATACAGCCGGAGCCGCCCTTCGTCGTTCAGCCGCAGCGCCTCGGTTTCCGCCGCGTTGACCGTGACGGTTTTTTCGCCGTTGTTTTTCACGTACAGCGATTTGCGCAGAACCGGCATGCCGTCGAAGATCTCGTAAATCACGGTGAAATCGAGCGTCCCGCGCGTGTAAATCAGCTCGGCAACCTTTCCCGGAGCGGGATACGGAAAGACGTGCGAGCTGTAGGGCTTCGGCGCGTAGTCGAATTTCTTTTCGGTCTCGTGCCCGGGGCGGACGCGGATCTCGCAGGGCCCCTCGAGCGCGTAAGGAACGCCGTCGACCGTGACCGCGCCCTCGCGGACCGGTCCCGCGATCGCTTCCGTTCCGTCTCCGTCTGAGAGGGAAACGGTCACGCCCGCGCCGCGCCCGATCACGCGCCTCAGGTATCGGTTTTCGAGAATCAGCGCGTCGGAGGTCAGCGCCGCGGAGGCGGGGGAGGGCTCGGAGCTCAATACCCAGAAATCGGTCATTTCTCAGTCTCCTTTTGGTTTTCATAAGCCGCCGGTTCAGCGGCGGAGTTTCTCGACGGTCGAGAGCGCGTGCGTCGCGCCGTCCGCGTCGAGCTTCGGCAGGGTGAACGGACCCGTCCACACGTTGCCGCGCACCGAGGCGTTCTTGCAGGACCTGAGCCGGATCATCGCCTCCCCGCGGTGCCATTTCTCCGCGCGCGGGCTTTTTGTGATCCGGTTGTTCTCAAAGCGCAGGTTTTCGCAGGAAAACCCGTAGAGAACGGGCACGTCCGGCGAATCGAAGACGTTGTCGTGAATGCGGACGTTCTTGTGGAACGGTTTCTCCGGATCCGGCTCCGGCACGACGGGGCAGACGCTGATCACGCCCTCGCAGAACTGATAGAGCGAGGAGAGGCAGGAGTCGGTGAAAACGTTGCCCGAAATCTCCACGTCGCGGCACTCGCCGGACTCGAACCACCCGTTCGCGTCCCCCGCGACAAGGATCGCCGCGCCGGAGGACTCGAACCAGTTGTTTCGGATCAATACGGGCTTCGGGGTCGAGACGAGCACGCCCCGCGCGCGGCAGCTTCCGAAGCGGTTGTTCTCGCACACGAACGCCGCCGTGTGCGTCAGATCGTCGACGGCGAGGCGGGCGGGATCCTTCGCACGGATCTCTTCGGCGGGGGAGGTGTCAAAGGTCAAAAGAAACGTAAACTCGTCCTCCGGAAGGAAGGATGCCGCCCGCGCCGTCCCGATGTGCGCCATGGAGCGCCGGTCGATGAAGGCGATCTCGTCCCCCTTTTCCGCCCACCGCTCGAACCCGCGCGCCTGAGGATGCCCGTACCGGCAGCGGAGCGTCTTCTCGTCCGCCCATTCGACGGCGGGGACGCAGCAGCCGTGGACGTTGATCGGGTCGTCCATGAGACCGAGGAAGGAGCATCCCTCCACCGTGACGGTGCCGGAGCAGCAGGTGATGTGCATCCCGTCGTCCCGGCCGCACACGACCGTCCTGCCCGCCGTGCGGTTCGGGAGCCAGTTCACCGCACGGAAGGTCAGGTCGGTGCAGAACTGGCAGAGGCATCCGAGTCCGCAGCTGCCGAAGAGATCGATCCGCTCGAGGGTGAGATCTTTGCACGATTCGGCAAAGATCGCGGCGTGCTCCCGCGCGTTGTGCCGCAGCACGACGACGTTTCCCACGGCGGTGTCGGGGCGGGAGGCGGCGAACCGGTAAACGTGATCGCCGAGGACTTCGGTGAGCGGACCGAGGCCGAACCGGTCGCCCGTCGTTCGGCGGACGGTGAGGGTGTTCGCGTCAAACTGCATGAAGCCGCAGACGGGGGAGAAATCCCCGCCGCCGATGTCGAACAGCAGCCGCCCTTCTTCCGCCTTGTGCGGAAAGACGGCGGGGTCGATGAAGAGATCGACCGAGGAATCACAAAACGCCGTGACGATCCCTTCCGCGACCGTGGGCTTTTCCCAGTCGACCGAGAAGTCCGTCAGGGTGATGTTCTCGCATCCGAGCAGCGAGAGAGGCTGCATCCGCCCCGCGCAGAGAAAGCGCGCCCCGTTTCCCGAAAAGCGGATGTTCTTCATGTTCTCGAGCACGAGCCCGAGACTGCGCTCCGGGATCACGTCGGTGTTCGAGAGAAAGAGCCGCCTTTTTTCCGTCACGCCGAGCGGATAGTCCCCCGGCTCGAAGACGAATTCGCAGTTCTCGGGATTCTGTTTGAACAGCCGGGTCAGCGCGGACGCGCAGTCCGTGCCGGGCCGGATGCCGTATTCCGAGAGAACAATGGTTTTCATCATAACGATTCATGCCGCGGTTTTGACGCGGATCCATCCTTTCGTTGATTTCCTGATCCTGTTGATGGACGAAGGAGTTCTTGCCCGGGTTCCCGCGCGCAAGGCCTGCGCGTCCTGTGTCAGCCCTATTTTACCATATCGCTCCCGCGCGCGCAAGGGGGAAGGGACGCAAAAGTTTGCGTGACGCGAAGGGAAAGACGCTCCCGCGCACAAGAGCGGTCATTACACGTCCTGCGGTATGGGGAAATCGCTCCCGCGCGCAAGAAAAGGGGAAGAAACGCGGCGGATCGGTGCGGAGCGCGCTCAAAACCGGCGCAGCCCCGTCCCTTCCGCAATTCCCGGAATATTGCCTCCGCATCGCCTTCCGCAGGATGCTTCCTGCCTCTTGCCAAATGCGAAAAAATGAAGTATAATAAAGCATCAACCCCGGCTCCCCGCCCGCGGCAAAGGAGGATTCTCATGACGAACCATTCCGAACTCACCGCCCTCACCCCGCTTGCCCAGAAGCGCTGGACGGCTCCGCACATGCCGACCGATTGGCAGACCTTCCTTCTGCGCATGTTTCAGCGGATCACGCCCGAAAAAATCGCCGGCCTGCTCGGCACGAACGCGGAAAACGTGCTTCGCGCGGCGGAGGAAATGGGTGTGCGGGACGAGCCCGCCGACCGCGAAACGGAAAAACAGTGGATGGAAAAGGGGTATATCACCCTGATCCGCGACAGCTGGCATCTGCTCGATTTCGATCAGATCTGTTCCCTGATCGGCCAAAACGAAAAAGAACTCGCCTATACGCTGAAGGAGGACGATTTCCTCTCCGTCAAGCTGGGCGGGTTCAAGCCGGACGTCCCGCCCCTCCGGTATTCGCCCCTCAGCGAGGAACAGCGCGAAAAGACCGCCCGAATAAAAAAGCATATGTCGGAACTGTACGCCGTACTGAAGCCGGTCACGGCGCCGCCCTTCGCGTTCAATACGATTTTCGAGCGCTTTTCGGATATCGTTTTGCCCGCGGCGGCTGCGGAGGGAAGCGGAAACGTCCGCCTCGCATATTCTTACTGCGCCCTCTACGGCGACACCTTCGTCTCCGATTTCGATTACGGCTTTTCAGACGAAATGCTCGCCGCCTATCACAAATTCGGCGTGACCGGCATCTGGTGTCAGGCGGTCCTCTACCGCATCGCGCCCTATCCGTTCCTCCCCGCGCTTTGTGAAGGCTGGGAAAAGCGGCTCGACGGCCTGAGAAGGCTGACCGAGCGGCTGGATCGGCACGGTCTCAAGCTCTGGCTCTACCTCAACGAGCCGCGCGCCCTGCCGACGGAGTACTTCGCGGACGGCGCTCACAACGCGTTCCGGGGACATACGCGGGGGAAGCTGACCTCGCTCTGCACGTCGTCCGGACCGGTGAGAGAATATCTCTTCGGCACGGCGGCGTTCCTCGCTGAAAAGGTCCCGCTGCTCGGGGGCTTCATGACGATCTCCGGCTCGGAAAACCTGACGCACTGCTGTTCCCACACGACGGACCCCGCGGACTGCCCGCGCTGCTCGAAAAAGGATTACGCCGAGGTGACCGCCGACGCGAACAATCTGCTTTACCGCGGCGCGGCGTCGGTGAATCCCGGTTTCGGCATGATCGCGTGGACCTGGGGCTGGCCGGACGAGCGCGTCGCCGACGTCGCCGAAAAGCTCGATCCTCACATCATCCTCTCCGAGGTGTCCGAACACGGCAAGAAAAAGGTCCTCGGCGGGGTGACCACCTCGGTGAACGACTACTCCGTCTCGGTCGTCGGACCGGGGGAGCACGCGCTTTCCACCTGGGAAAAAGCGGCTGAGACGGGGCGGCGGACCTGCGCCAAGACCCAGCTCAACACAAGCTGGGAATGCTCGTCGGTCCCGATGCTGCCGGTGTTCGGCACGGTCGCGGAGCATTTGTGCGCCCTGCGCCGCGCCGGGGTCGAGAACGTCATACTCGACTGGACCGTCGGCGGTTATCCCTCCCCGACGTTCGCGCTCGCCGAAATGATCACGGAAGAGGGCATCGACGACCCGGAGACGGCGCTCGAGCGGTTTTACGCCCGTCTGATCCCGGAAGAATGCCGCGCCGCCGTGCGGGAAGCGGTCGGAGATTTCTGCGCGGCGTTCGATTCCTTCCCGTTCCACATCGGCGTTCTCTATAAGGGTCCCCAGCAGATGGGGCCGGCGACGCCGCTCAGACTTGAGCCGTCCGGCATGCGCGCCACCATGACGTGCTGGCCCTACGACGACACGGAGGCGTGGAGGTCGATCTATCCGCCCGAGGTCTTCGAGACCCTGACGAAGACCATGTCGGAAAAATGGGCGGCTGGGCTCGAAAAGCTCGAAAAGATCGATCCGGCATGCGAGAGCGGCGTGATCCTCGACATCCGGGACTGCGCCGAGGCGGCGTACTGCTGCCTGCGCGCGATGTTCGTGCAGACGCGCTTCAACCGCCTGCGCGGCGACATCTCCGGAAACCGGGAGGAGCTGATTTCGCTTGCGGAAGAAGAAAAATCGCTCGCTCTGCGCCTCGCCGACGTTCAGGCGCACGATCCGTGCGTCGGCTTTGAGTCGACGAATCACTATTTCTACACGCGCTCGTCCCTGCTTGAAGCCGCGCTGAGCTGCGCCGAGGTCATCGACGCGCTGAGAGAAAGAGAGGGATGAGAGCTCCCGGAACTTTTTGCCAACAAAAGCGGATCGCGCGCCGCAGCACAAAACGGGGCTGTCGCATTAACTCCAGAAAACGGAGAAATGCAACAGCCCTCTTGCTTTTCAGAGCCGACAGCTGTCCTTTTTCTCCTTTATCAGAGGAGCCGGTTCAGCAAGCTGAACCCAAAAGGACCAAAAAGAGGAACTCTTTCCGTGTCTTGGGTGTTCCGAGGTCTGCGGACCTCGGGTCAGGGCGCTGCAGCAGTTCGCAGAGCGAACTGCAACACCCACACCACCTTTTGAAAAAGGTGGACGAAGACTTTTGGGACTATTTGCGACAGCCTGGTTTTTGTGGCGGCTCATCGTTCCGTCCCATTCTTCAGACGAAACAAAAAGCCGCAGTTTTTCCGCTTCAAGGTTCCCGGACGCGGCGCGGGAACGAGCCGTTCAGTACCGCTCCCAATGAAATCTCCCGGATTCGTCCTTCTGATCGATCATCCGGAACACGTCGTAAATCGGCTTCGGCGCGTCAAGCCCCGGACCGTCCTTTTTCCGGCGCCAGAGCCCGAGGTTCAGCCCGAATTCCTGCGCGTTGTCCGCGTGCGCGTGGAGGATGAAGCTGTCGATCTCGGGGATCTCCATGCAGATGCGGTACGCCCTGCCGTAAGCGCAGGCCTGCAAAATCTCGCTCTCCGGCGTGAAATGGGAATTGAAGCCCTGCTCCGAAAGGATGATCCGCCGCCGGTTGCCGCGGTACAGATTCTCCTCCCGGTACAAAAAGTCCGTCAGGACGCGCAGATTCTTGAAGGTGACCCGATAGGTATCGTTCGAGTCCGTCGCGGTTTTGTCGTTCCAGAAGTCCGGGTATCTCAGATCCTCCGGATAGGGATGCGCCGCGACGTTCCACGGGAATTCTCCCTCCTCACGCGCGTTTTTGCTCAGCTCCTCCAGCACGGGGCGGCTGCCGTAATACTTCGTAGGTTCTGCGGGATTCTGCGATCCGGTCCAGAAATGGTCGAGGGAGATGTAGACCCGTGCGCTTCTGAAAACCGCGGCGGCGGTCTGCCACGTCAGGCGCATGGCGAGCGTGTACTCCGCCATGTACTCTTCCACGGTCTTGTGCCCGGCGTTGCCCCAGATCCACCCGGAGTTGACTTCGTTCGAGACGATCATGCCCACCGCGCGGCCGTGCGGCCAGTTCCCGTCCCCGTCCGGCTTCATGTACCGCTCGGCAAGGAAGGCGATGAACGCCCTGTAATACCGGATCCCCTCGTCCGACGTCATGTTGAACGCGCTGAGATGCACGTCCGGCTCGTCCTTGAAGGGCAGAAAATCCGGGTGCAGGAGCTGGGTGTAAAGCTCTTTCGACGTCTCCGTCTCCCACCGCTTCGAATCGAGCAGGATGAGCGTGACGAGAATGCCGTGATCGGAGAGGGTTTTCAGCCTCCGGTCAAACCGCTCGGCGTGCTCCCCGTCGAAGACGTATTCCGCGCCGTCGTGCTCGAAGAGCAGGGGGCGGGCGCATTCCCCGGCGGGCCGCATGAAATCCCCGATGCAGACGTTCTGCGCCGCGTGCTTCACGCCGAGCTTCACCGCGTCCTCGATCATCGCGACCTGCAGTCCCTTCTTGCTCTCCGCGGCGGGGTAGGGCTCGCCGCAGAGCGCGGGAAAAGCGAGGTCTTCGACGTATTTCTTCCCGCCCGCCGCCGTGCCGCCGCAGAGCAGCTCCCAGCGCAGAGCCGCCCCGTCCCGCCCGCCCGCAAAGCGCGGGACTCGGAGCGCGCCGTCTTTGATCTCCGCGTCATATTCGCCGAGCAGAAGGCGCTCGCGCGACGCCGGGGACCATGCGCGGACCGTCGCCGCGGCGCTCTCGGAAGAGGCGGGGAGGTCGGTGCGGAGGATGATTTCGTTCTCCGCTGCGGTGATGTTGAGAATTTTCATGGCGTTCCTTTCTGCCCGTTCCCGGCGGGTGTTGCGGCCTCTGCCGCGTTTCCTCAAAGATGGGACGCGGTCGGCCGGGGCGCTGCCCCGGACCCTGCCGCCTTTTGTAAAAGGCGGGCGAAAACTTTCGGGCATCGTATAGTCCGCTCAATCGACGAAGCCTCTTACGGTGTGATCCACAGCGTGAGCGGCGCGGTGTCGATATACTTCCCGAGGTCGTCGACCGCGACGCGGTTTTCCTCGATCACGGTCAGGCGGACGCAGGCGGTTCCCTTCTTGCCGAGCTTCGGATCCTCCGCGGTGATCGCGAAGGACAGGGAAGGGCTCTTCAGCGCGACGGAATAACGGTCCTCCCAATAGGGGAGAAGCTCGTTCACAACGGTGAATTCGGTTTCGGGCGTGACGGCGAGGGAGCGGATCTCGGCGCAGCCGTTGCGGTTCCCGCGCTGGATCAGATCAAACGTCCCCGCGACCGCGAACGATACCGCGGCGCCGGAGTCGCGTTCGTGCACGCGCACGAACTCTTCCGCGTCGACGCCGCCGATCTTCGAGAAGGCTTTCTCTTCCCGCTGGGACCAGTCCTCGAAGGCGCGGTCCCCGATGAGGGACGCCTCGATTTTGTTCATGTACTTCGTGAAGCTGCGCCAGCGGACGCCGCCCTCGCGGCAGTCCGCGGCGATTTTCGCGATCTCCTCGTCGGAGAGCGCGGAAATCGCGTCGAGCACCTCGTTCCGTTCCAGATAGAACGCGCCGAGGGTGCGGAAGCGGTCGTAATTCGCACTGATCGTGCGCTTGATGGAGACGATGTCGCGGACGCGGCGTTTGATTGACATAAGAAGAACCTCGTGTTTTACAAAGATTTATCAAACTCATTATAGCACGTCCGCGCCGTCTTGTCAAGCAGAGCAGAGAAATCCCCCGTCCCGGCATTTTTCGGGAGCTCCCCGGCAGTTATCCCGACGCTTCCCGACGTTCCCCCGGATTTCCCCGCAGAGCAGGGACGCGGAACTTTAGGCAATTCCCACGACACGGCGCGAGGCGAATGATGAATTTTTATGCGCAACATCCACTTGACAGAGCGCGGGGTATGTGCTATAATCACATCAATATCGGAAACGCGTTGAAGGGGAACAGGACTTCCGGAATCGTGCAGAGAGCCGCCGCCGTGAAAACGGACTGGTGCGAGGCGGTCGAGGCAGGGAGTACGGCTCACCCCCGAGCAGCCGTCTGAAATCCTTTCGGAGAGTAAGCGCGGACGGGACTTCCCGTTACAGAAGAAGGACATCATGCGTGTCCGAAAAGAGGGCGGTTTTCCGCCGAATCAGAGTGGTACCACGGAGAGAGGTCTTCGTCTCGTTGTTGTGAGGCGGAGCTTTTTTTATCCCCCATATAAGATCGGAGGCAATTATGAAAATCTCGTTTTCCACGCTCGGCTGTCCGGATTTTTCCTGGTCGGACATTTATTCCATGGCGAAGGACTGCGGTTTCCACGGCATCGAAATGCGCGGACTGGGCGGCAACATCTTTTCGGTGCACGCCGCACCGTTCAAGCCCGAGAATCTCGCGGCGACCAGAGCGCAGCTGAAGCGGCTCAAGCTCGAGATCTGCTGCCTGTCGTCCGGCTGCGCCCTGCGCTTCACGGAGAAGCGGGACGAGACGGTCGCGGAGCTCAAGGAATATATCGCGCTCGCCGAAGCGCTCGGCACGCCGTACATCCGCATCCTCGGCGACCTCACCGCGGAGCCGACGACCGATTTTGACGACGAGGCGGTCATCGAACCTCTGAGGAAACTCGCGCCGATTGCGGAGGCGGCGGGCGTCACCCTCCTCGTCGAGACGAACGGCGTGTATTCGAACACTGCCCGCCTCGCGGACGTTCTCGCGCAGATCGGAAGCGATTCCGTCGCCGCGCTGTGGGATCTCAACCATCCCTACCGCTTCGCGGGCGAATCCCCCGCGGAGACGATCAAGAACCTCGGCGCGTACGTCAAGCACGTCCACATCAAGGACTCCGTCATGCAGGACGGCAAGGTCGCGTACCGCATCATCGGCGAGGGCGACCTTCCCATCGACGATTTCATGAGCGCGCTGCGCTCCGTGAACTACGAGGGCTACGTCTCCCTCGAGTGGCTGAAGCAGTACATGCCCGACCTCTCCGACGCTGGCATCGTCTTCCCGCACTACGCGCACTTCATGCAGAGCTACATCGGCGGCAGCGACCACACGGGCCGGCTGCAGCGGAACAACCGCGGCGACGGCTGGTATGTCTGGGAAAAGAACAAGCTCATCGACCTCACCTTCCCGCAGGTGCTCGACCGCATGTGCGAGGAATTCCCGGATCAGTGGGCGTTCCGCTACACCACCTGCGATTACAGCCGCACCTATCCCGAATTCCGCGACGACGTGGATACCTTCGCCCGCGCCCTCATCTCCCTCGGCGTGAAGCAGGGCGACCATGTGGCGATCTGGGCGACCAACGTCCCCGCGTGGTATCTGACCTTCTGGGCGACCGTCAAGATCGGTGCGGTGCTCGTCACCGTCAACACGGGGTACAAGATCCACGAGGCGGAATATCTGCTCCGCCAGTCCGACACCCACACCCTCGTCATGATCGACGGCTACAAGGATTCGGACTATGTCTCGATCATGAAGACGCTCGTGCCCGAGCTCGAGAGCACCCCCGCGGGCAAGCCCATCCACTCCCGCCGCCTGCCGTTTCTGCGCAACATCATCACCGTGGACTCGAAGCAGCCCGGCTGCCTGACCTGGGACGAGGCGCTCTCCTATGCCGAGCGCACGCCGGTGGACGCTGTGTACCGCCGCGCCGCCATGATCAACAAGGACGACGTGTGCAACATGCAGTACACGAGCGGCACTACCGGTTTCCCGAAGGGCGTCATGCTCACCCACAGCAACGTCGTGAACAACGGCAAGGCGATCGGCGACTGCATGGATCTTTCCACCGCGGACCGCATGATGATCCAGGTCCCGATGTTCCACTGCTTCGGAATGGTGCTCGCGATGACCGCATCCATGACCCACGGCACGACCATGAGCCCGATCCCGGCGTTCTCCCCGCGCGTCAGCCTCGACTGCATCAACCGCGAGAAGATCACGGCGTTCCACGGCGTCCCGACCATGTTCATCGCCATGCTCGGCCACGCCGACTTCCCGAAGACCGATTTCTCCCACATGCGCACGGGCATCATGGCGGGCTCGCCGTGTCCGATCAAGGTGATGGAAGAGGTCGTGGAGAAGATGCACATGTCCGAGATCTGCATCACCTACGGTCAGACCGAGGCGTCCCCGGCGACCACGATGTCCAAGACCACGGACAGCATCGAGACCCGCGTGAACACCGTCGGCGGCCCGATCTTCGGCGTGGAATGCAAGATCGTCGATCCCGAGACCGGCGAGGACTGCCCCGACAACGTGGACGGCGAATTCTGTGCGCGCGGCTACAACATCATGAAGGGCTACTACAAGATGCCCGAGGCGACCGCCGCCGTGATCGACAAGGACGGCTGGCTGCACTCCGGCGACCTGCTGCGGCGTCTCCCGGACGGAAACTACAAGGTCACGGGCCGCATCAAGGACATGATCATCCGCGGCGGCGAGAACATCTACCCGAAGGAGATCGAGGACTTCATCTACACCTACCCGAAGGTCGAGGACGTGCAGGTCATCGGCGTGCCTGACAAGGCGTACGGCGAGGAGATCATGGCGTGCGTCATCAAAAAGCCCGGCGAGGACTGCACCGCCGAGGAGATCCAGGACTACGTCCGCACGCATATGGCGAAGCATAAGGTGCCGCGGTACGTTGTATTCGTCGATTCCTTCCCGATGAACGCGGCGGGCAAGATCTTAAAGTACAAAATGCGCGAGGAAGCGAAGAATCTGCCCGAGTTCCGCGAAGCGGCGGGCATCGTGACGGCGTAAGCGCCGAAGCAAAAAGACGGAAAAACCGTGCGGCTGGTCCGGAATCAGCCGCACGGTTTATTTTCGTTTTAAGCGTAAGACTCAGAATTTCAGGTCCGCGTCGGTGAGGAGAACGAAGCCTTTTTCCGTGAGCAGGGCTTCGGTCTTCACGTTGTCCTCCACGCGGAGGACGACGTAGGCGCTGGACGCGGGAGAAGCGACGAAGGCGTACAGGTATTCCACCGAGATATCCGCTTCGGTCAGCACGCGCAAGAGTTCGGTGAGACCGCCCTTTTCGTCGGGGATCTGCACGCTGACCACGTCGGTGACGCTCACGATGCGTCCCTCTACGGAAAGCGCCATGGCGGCGGCGCGGGGATCGTTGACGATCAGTCGAAGAATGCCGTAGTTCTGGGTATCGGCGATGGAAAAGGCGCGGATGTTGATGCCCGCGGTGCTCAGAATTTTTGTGATCTCATAAAGCGATCCGTTCTTGTTTTCGGCAAAAACAGATAATTGCTTGACAGACATAATGGTATCCTCCGAGAAAGCATATTTGCGGTTTCTGTATATATATTAAATCACGAAACGGAGGGATTGTCAAGAGGAAACGGAAAAACCGCCGCAAATTCCCGTATGTTTTTTCACGCTTTGGAAAACCCGGGAAAAGGGGGCGCGGGAAATGTAAATATCCGATGAAAAAAAAGATAATTCTTTTCCCCCTCCCTTGCGCGCGTGGAAATTTGCGATATAATAATCCTGTGATATTGTTCTCTCCCGGCATGGGACCGGGTTTTGCAAGGACTGACATGGAACTGTTCAAAAAGAAGAAAAACGCCCCGGCAAAGGAAGACAACGAAGTGTTTGCCGAGGAATATACATTCGACCGTACCATTGAGGATTCCGATTTTACGGGCGGAACGTTCATCAATTCCCTTGAAGAACTGAGGGAAGAGGATATCGACCTCTCTCCCGCCGCTGAAGGAAAGCGGGAGGGCCCCGGCATTTTCGAGTGGATCCGGCGGGTCCTCTTCTGGCTCTTTCTCATTGCCTTTCTCGTCAGCTCGTTTCTGCTCGTCCGCAATATGATCCAGAAACGGGAGGGCAGCCGGATCTATTCCCAGCTGCAGGAGGAATTCTTTTCAACCGGTTTTTCCTTTGACATCAACGACCCGATGGGCGCGGGCGAGGCCGAGATCTCCGGGCTGAGCATGGACGCGGGGCAGAGGACCATCCGCACCATGACCGAGCTCCTCGAGGAAGGCGTCTCCGATGAGGAGGAGCCCGCACCCGTCGAAACCGTCAGCTCCGGCTCCGGCAGCTACAACGTCGAGCTGCAGCGCATGCGCGCGGGCCTGCAGAACCTCTCCCGCATCAATCCCGACATCTACGGCTGGATCACCGTCAGCGGAACGAATATCAACTATCCCCTCGTGCAGTGCGAGGACAACGATTATTACCTGAACCACGCCTCCAACGGCGAGTTCAACCCCTACGGGTCGATCTTCGCGGATTACCGCCTGAACCGCACGATCACACGCAACTACAACACCGTGTTCTACGGGCACAATATTTCGACGGGCGACATGCTCCACGACGTGACGAAATTCTTCAACGAGGATGTTTTCAACAGCACATATATTTATATTTATACGATCGAGGGGATTTTCGTCTACGAGCCGTTTTCCGTTTACGAATCGCGGTACGACTACGAATACTTCAAGGTGGGCTTCCGCAACGCGCAGGAATTCATCGACTTCGCCGACGAAGTGCGCGACAAATCCTCCGTAAAGAAGGACGTCGAGTTCACGGCGAACGACCGCGTGCTCACGCTTTCGACCTGTACGAACGGCTTCTACACGCAGCGGTACGCGCTGCACGCGAAGCTCATCCAATCCATCGTCGACTGATATGCGATATGACAGAATTGCTTGACCTTCTTCGCTGTCCCGCGTGCGGCGGGACGCTCGCCCGCCGCGATGGATCCCTTGTCTGCGAAGCGCGGCACGCCTACGATCTCGCGCGGGCGGGATACGTCAATCTGCTGCCGCCCGGAAAAATGAAAAACGCCCGCGCCGGCGACGAGGCCGTCATGGTGCGGGCGCGGACCGCTTTTCTCTCGCTCGGTCGTTACGATCCGATCGACGAAGCGCTCGCCGACGCGCTGTGCCGCCTCCTGCCGGACGGGGAAGCGGTCGTCGTCGACATGGGCGCGGGAGAGGGATGGCATACCTGCCGCACGGCGGAGCTGCTGTTCGAAAAGCGCGCCGCTCCCGTTCTGGCGCTCGGATTTGACGCGTCGAAATACGCGGCGGAACGCGGATGCGCGCTCGCCCGCGCCCGGGGACACTTCTCGCGCTGCGCGCTCGGCTCGCCCCGGGAAGGGGACGTGACCGTCGCGTGCCTGCCGGGCAATATCTTTCATCTGCCCGTCGCGGACGCCTGCGCGTCGGCGGCGCTGAGCCTGTTCGCTCCGGTCCCGTGGGCGGAGGCGGCGCGCGTGCTCGCCCCCGGCGGCATCCTCGCCGTGGTTTCCGCAGGACGGGATCACCTCATCGAGCTGAGGCGCGAGCTGTACGACGAGGTCCGCACGACCGAATATCTTCCCGCGCCTCCCGAGGACTCCCCGCTGAAACTGCTCGAGCGCGTCCCCCTCGCCTTTTCCTTTGCGGCAGAGAGCAGGGAAGAGCTCGAAAATCTTTTCGTTATGACCCCCTTTTATCATAAAACGGGAGAGGACGGAAGACGGCGTCTTGCACAGCGCGACGGAATGCGCCTGACGGCGTCCGTGAATCTCTCTCTCTTCGTTCTTCGAGGTGTGACATGCTCTTCGGCGTCGTGATCCCCATGTACAACGAGAGCGAGGTCATCGAGACATGCGCGCGGGATCTGACCGACGTTCTCGAAGCGCACGGACGGAAAACTCCGGATTTTCGCTATGAGATCCTGTTTTCCGACGACGGCTCCACGGACGGCTGCGGCGCGATCGTGAAGGATTTCGCCGAAAAGACCGCGCTGTCCCACGGCTCGATCTCCGTCCTCAGAGCGGAAGAGAACCGGGGCAAGGGCGCGGCGGTGCGCGCGGGCATGCTCGAGAGCCGCGCGCACGTCGTTTCGTTCACCGACAGCGACCTCGCCTACGGCGCGGAGATTCTTTTGTCCATGCTCGACGAGCGGGAAAGGACCGGCGTCGATCTGCTCATCGGTTCCCGCGCTCTCGCGAAGGACGGTTACGCGGGCTATACGGCAGCGCGAAAACTCGCCTCCCGCGTTTATTTAAAGCTCCTGTCCCTCGCCGCCGGGTTCCGCCATACGGATTCCCAATGCGGCGTCAAGCTCTTCTCAGCTCCCGCGGCACACGAGATTTTCTCCCGCACCCGGACCGACGGCTGGGCGTTCGACCTCGAAGTTCTGCTCCGCGCGGAAAAGCTCGGCTTCACGGTCGGCGAATATCCCGTCACGGTGCTGAGGCACCGCGCCTCGAAGGTGCGCCTGCTCCGCGACAGCGTGAAGATGTTCCGCGAGGTGTTCCGCATCCGCCGCGAGGTGAACGCCGAGGCGGCCGGAAAGCCCCCTCAGCGGTAAAAATCATGGTTTCCGATCGAAAATAAGTACGTGCAGAAATTCGGCACCCAGAAATTCGACGCGCGCGCCGCGTTGATGAAGTAGAGCGCGTCGGGAGAAGCGGTCGGATTGTCCAGACAGATAAGCGCGGCGAGCGCGGATTCTTCTCCGGCATCGCCGAAGATCGCCCCGTTCGCGGTCGGCGTGAACTGAACGCCGTTTTCGCGGTCGAAGATCACGTCCCGCACCGAAGCGGGGAACTCGTCCGACGCGACCCGGTTGAGCACGACCCAGCCGACCGCGAGCTTGCCGAGAAAGCTCTCCCCGCCGCTTTCCGCCTCGATGATCTTCGCAAGCCAATAGACGTCCTCCTGTGCGCGCTCCACCGGAGGGACCGCGGAAGCGAACCGCTCGAGCACGACCCGGTGCGGTCCCGCTTCATAGACGCAGGTATATCCGAACGCGAGGGCAAGCTGACGGAGCGGGACATAGAGCACCCCCTCGTCGGCGAAGACCTCCCGCGCGCACCACAGGTACCGCCCGTTCGCCGAGAGGACGCGGCTGTCCGGCGAGGCGAGAAGAGTCAGATCGGCGGTCGTGACCGTCGCCTCCCTTG
Organism: Clostridia bacterium; assembly: GCA_017540175.1. Taxonomy (GTDB): domain Bacteria; phylum Bacillota; class Clostridia; order Oscillospirales; family CAG-272; genus UMGS1696. Next base: position 78,673 of record JAFYBN010000070.1, read on the forward strand.
TTTCCCCGTTCCACTCCACCGCGGGCTCGTCCGCGAACGACGCGAACTCCCGCAGAGCGACATAGGCGGTGTCCTCGATCAGCCGCACCTCCCCCGGATATTCCTCCCCGTCCGCCACCACGGAAAGCCCGCCCCTCCCGTCAGCCACCACGGAAAGCCCGCCCCTCCCGTCAGCCGCGACGGAAAGCCCGCCCCTCCCGTCAGCCGCGACGGAAAGCCCGTCCCTCACCGGCGCCGCGTTTTCGGCGGCCGCGGGGACATTCAAAGCGCTCAGAACGAGCGCCAGACACAGGACCCTGATTTTTTTCACGATCAATTCCTCCTTTTTCAGTTTGTCCCGCATGTCAATTATATCACAGGATCCCGCCGGACAGAACCGGTAATTTCTGGAAATCATTCCGTCACCCTCAGGAGTCTCACATGAAGCTCAGAATTCTGCTTGCCGCTCTTCTTGCCCTCCTCCTTGCCGCATCGCTTTGCTCATGCGGCTTCATTGTCCTGAACGATATGTCCGGGCAGGAGACCGAAGAGTCCGCAGAAGAAACGGAAACGGAAAAACACGTTCCCGAAATCACGAAATTTACGAAATACAGGACCCGCGAGGACAGCAAAGCGATTTCAGACGCCTATCTGAACGAGCTGCCCGGGCGGGATTACGAAGGCGCGGTCTTTTTCCTCACGACCGCGGATTCGCATTATATCGCCCCCGACGAGACCGAAAGCGTCGTGTCCCGCCTCGCGATCCAGCGCAACGCGGAGATCGAGGACCGGTACAACATCACCATCCTGATCGAGGTGGAAAGCCCGGACGAAATCCGGGAAAAGCTCGCCCAGAACATCGCCGCGGATTCCTTCTATTCCGATCTCATCATGATCCCCCTCTACCGCACGGGAGAGTTCCAGTACGGGGACCTCCTGCTCAATATGCGGACGGCGCCCTTTTTCGACATCACGCAGCCGTATTTCAACAGCGAATCCTCCGACATGACCTCCGGCGGTTACCGGACCTACGGGATCGCGGGAGATGCGACCATCGAGCCGACGCGGTTCGCCGCCCTGTATTTTAACCGCGCCTCCCTGACCGGGGCGGGTGTGGACGTCGAGGCGCTCTATAACCGCACGGCGGCGGGGCAGTGGACCTGGGACGAGCTGCTCGAGATCCGTTCCGCTGTCGAAACGGTCGGCAGCGCGGGCGTGACGTTCTCCGCCGCGGACGAACTTGCGGCGCGTTTGCCCGACCTCGTTTTCAAATCGATGGGGAACCTGTTCGTCACGTCCGAAGCGCGGAAGGTGCCGATGGTGGGCTTTACGCTCCGCAACGGCCAGTCCGTGTTGAACGTGTTAAGTCAGCTCTACAACAACCCGACCGTTCAGGTGCGGAGCGAGCAGGACACGGCACAGCTCTTCGCGAGCGGAGAGACGGCGTTCCGCGTCGATTATCTCGAGACCATGCCGACCCTCACGAATGCCGCGGTCGACTGGGGCGTGCTGCCCCTTCCGAAGGCAGTCGCGGCGCAGGAGAGCTACAAGACCCTCGCGGACAACAACACCCTGATTTTTTCGATCCCGAAGAACCACACCAACCCCGAGATCCCCGTCATCATCCTGTCCGCTCTGAACGCGGCGTCCAGCGGATATTTCGGGGACGCCTACGTCGAATACAATATGATGAACGTCGTCCGCGACAACGGGACGATCAACATGATCGACCTGATCCTGAAGACGGCTTCCTTCGATTTCGCGCTCGCGTTCGGCAACGCCTATCCCGAAATCGCGGACGCCACCTTCCGCCTGATCCGGGACTGCGCCGCGACGAACGATCTTTCCGCGTATTATTCCGAGCGCCGCGCGGAGGCGAACCGCGTCATGCGGGAAAACTTCGATCTGACATATTGACAGCCCGCTTTCCACTTTCATCCGATCGGAAGGAGTGTGCCATGAACATTCGGGAAGAGCTCAAAAAGCCCGGCGTCAAGCGAATGATCCTTGACACCGACACCTACAACGAAATCGACGACCAGTTTGCGCTGTCCCTCGCCATGCTCGCGCCGGACAGGATCGACCTCGCCTGCGTGACCGCCGCGCCGTTCCACAATTCCAATTCGGAATCGTGGGCGGACGGGATGGAAAAGAGTTATCACGAGATCGGCCGCTGCTCCTCCCTCGTCGCCCGCGCGCACGGCGCAAAGCAGCCGCCGTATTACCGCGGCTCGTCGGAACGGATGCCCGATCCCGAAACTCCCGTGAAGAGCGAGGCGGCGGACAAGATCGCCGAATACGCGCTCGCATATGACGGGATCACCTTCGTCACCGCCATCGGCGCGATCACCAACGTGTCGTCCGCCATCCTCCTTCATCCGGAGATCAGGGAAAAAATCGCCGTGATCTGGCTCGGCGGGCACGCGAAGTGGTTCGACGGCGGGGAATTCAACATGCAGGGCGACAAAAACGCCTCGAACGCGCTCTTCGCGTCGGGCGTTCCGGTGCTTCTTTTCCCGTGTCAGGGTGTCGTGAGTCATTTGATCCTCGAGATCCATGAGCTCGAGGCGCATCTGCGCGGCGACTCCCCCCTCGGGGACTATCTCTGCGACAACGTGGCGGCGTGCAAGCCGAAGAACGCGGTCTCTTGGAGCCGCGTGATCTGGGATATCTCCACCGTGGCGGGCGTGATCGAGCCGGGGACCTTCTCTTCGTCGCCGTGCCCGCGCCCGTGGGTCATGGATGACAACCGCTACGATTTCACAAAACTGCCCGGCGAGATCGAACACGTCGACGTCGTCCACCGCGACTGGGTCTTCTCGATCCTGTTTGACAGACTGAGAGTAAAGAAATAACCGGCGCTGCAGCCGGGAAACCGAAAACCGCCGCGATCGTATTTGTTTCGCTATACCACAGGGACAGACCTTTTCTCGGCAGCGCGGCAGACCTCGAGAATTTCGAACGGATCACATTCAGCATCGGTTCGAAGGACGAGGTCGAGATCGCGGAGAACGATCTCGTAAAGATGCGCCAATCCCTCGTGCACATGGATTTTTACGGTCCCTGTCTGACGAAACGGAAGAACAAGGTCGGCGTAACCCTGCATTTTTACGGGAAGGACGGAACAAAACATACGGTCGTCTTCGAGGGCACAACGAAAGTCCTGTGGTTCGAAGCCGGCGTCGTAAACATCGACGACCGGGAGTATTTCTGCGATAAGTGGCTGGTAAGGCATTTCGAATTCCTCCTGCGGGATTATCGAAGAAAATAACTCCGCATCATCAAAAAAACCGTGCAGGTTCGCCCAACATCCGTTAGGAACCTGCACGGTGATTCTTTTTTTTATGAAAGCTTTTTGCCAGGCTTTTTCCCCGAAAAAGCCGCGTTCCCCTTTACGCTCCCGCTTTCGCCTTCAGGATCTTGTCCGCCTTGTCAAGCATCCCGGAGTCCTGCCGCTGCGCCATGACGAGCCTCCAGTAGAAGCCCTTCTTGTCGAGCAGCTCCTGATGCGTGCCGAATTCCACAAGGTGCCCCTTGTCGAGCACGATCAGACGGTCGGCGTTGCGCAGGGTGGACAGACGGTGTGCGATGCAGAAGGCGGTGCGGTCCTTCGCGAGCTTGTTGATCGCGTCCTGAATCAGCTTTTCCGTCTCGGTGTCGAGCGCGGCGGTCGCCTCGTCGAGGATGAGGATCTTCGGGTTGTGGATCAGCGCGCGGGCGATCGCCACTCTCTGCCGCTCGCCGCCGGAGAGGGAATAGCCCTTCTCGCCGATCATCGTGTTGTACCCGTCGGGCAGGTTCACGATGAAGTCATGCGCGTTCGCCAGCTTCGCGGCCTCGATGACCTCCTCGTCCGAGGCGTGGGGCTTCGCGTACTTGATGTTGTCGCGGATGGAGCCGGAGAAGAGGTGGGTCTCCTGCAGCACCACGCCGATCTGGGAGCGGAGCGCGTTCTGCGAAATGTCCTTGATGTTGACGTCGTCGATCAGAATCGCGCCGTCCGTCACGTCGTACAGACGCATGAGCAGATTGATGAGGGTCGTCTTGCCGGAGCCGGAATGCCCCACCACGCCGATCATCTCGCCCTTCTTCACCTCGAGGTTGATGTTCTCGAGCACGGGGTTGTAGGAATCGTAACCGAAGGTCACGTTCTTGAAGGAGACGTCGCCTTCGATGTCGATGTCGATCGGGAGCCCGATGTCCGCCACCTCGGGCTGTTCCTCGAGGATCTCAAGGACCTTGCCGAGCGAGGTGAGGAACGCGGAGATCTGGCGCGGGATGCCCGTGATCCAGAGCAGAGGCCCGTAGATGATGTTCGCGTAGGAGTTGAACTGGTGCAGATCGCCGTAGTTCATGGTCCCTTTGAACAACAGGTAGTTTCCGTAAAAGAGGATGAGATAGGAGCCGATGCGCGTCAGGAAGCCGAGCAGGGGGAAGAACGTGTCGAAGAGCAGCGCGTTCGATTCGGTCTGCGCCGCCTGACGGTCGGTGCGCTTGTGGAAGGTCTTGATCTCCCTCTCCTCGTTGCCGAACGCCTTGACCACGCGGATGCCGTTCAGGATATCCTGAAGGAACAGACGCACATGGTAGCCGAGCACCCACTCCTTGCGGTTGCGGTTCTGCATCGTGGACCAGAATTTCTTCACCATGTACACGACGAGCGGGATCGGCACGAAGACGAAGAGGGACATGAGCGGGTTGATGATGAGCAGGAACACGAGCGCGAGGATGAAGGACGCGCCCTGGGTGAAGATGCTCGGAAGCTGCCCGGTCATGAACGCCTGGACCCCGTTGACGTCGTTGGTGATGCGCCCCATCAGGTCGCCCGTGGATTTGTGGGAGATCGACGAGATGGACAGGGTAGAAATCTTTTCGTACAGGAGCGTGCGCATCATCAGGGTGAATTTGTTGCCCGCGACGGCGGAGAGACGGCTCTGAATGACGCCCAGAATGCGCTGTACGAGATCGATGGAAAGAATGGCGAGGAAGATCAGCAAAAATGCCCGCGTGTTCTTGTCCTCAAAGAAGGAGCCGATGGGACGGATGTCCTCGTTCGTCAGGTAGTCGTTGACCGCGACGCGCTGAATGGCGGGCAGAACGAACTGGATGATCAGGGAGACGACGGAGACAAAGAGCGGGAAGAAGAGCATGAGTCTGAGACCCTTGGTCAGTCCCCAGAGCTTCTTGTAAACCTCTCCCGAGTTGCGGCAGAACGGGCAGATTTTCGTGCCCGGGATGAAGGGGCGTCCGCATTTCGGACAGAAATGCTCCGGCTCGGCGTTTTCCACCGGCTTGCCGGGCTCCCGTTTGTCGCGGCGTTTTTCGGCAAGGTCCTCGCACGCCTGTACGAGAACGGAGTAGCGGGGCAGGTTCCGCCCGGAAAGGAACTGGCAGATCAGGGTCGTGTGCCCTTCCACCACGCCGTAAAACGCGCAGTTGCCGTACAGGACCTCGGTGGAGAAGACCGTGCACTTTTCGAGCTCGTAGCTGGAAAGGAGCTTCCCGTCGAGCAGACAGCAGATGCGCCTGTCCGTGACCGCCGTCCATCCCTTGACGAAACGGTCCTCCCAGACATTGAACGGAACGACGTACATGAGACGTTCGTCCGCTTCGGCGACGGCCTCGTACGCGGCGAGGTCCGCCTCCGGCATGTCATACATCAGTTTCATGATTCGTCACCCGTCTCTGTCAGATATAGATTTCGATGGCACGGTAGCTCTGCCGGTCGAGCTTCTTCGGGTCGGGGATGAGGAAGCAGTTGCCGTCCATATCGAAAACATAGATGCGGCCGTCCTCCAGCGCGCGGATGTTCGAGAAGGGGTTGTTGAGGACGATCGAGACCTTCCCGGCGGAGGTTTCGGCTTCCCAGTAGTTGTAGCCGAATTTCTCCTTCGCGGAGGTGATCTTCTTGATCACCGGCGTGAAGTAGCGGATGCTCAGCTCGGCGTTGATGAGGGCGACGGTCGGCTTGTCGAAGATGCTGAGACGGCGGATCATGCCGATCTCCGCGCCGCGTCCCTTGAGTCTCGTGTCGGGCTCGCGGACGGACAGGAATTCATCCGGCGCGGTGACGGGGAAGGAGCGGCGGATGACCACTCGCTCGAAGAACTCCTCCTCGCCTTCTGCGTTGATGATTTTGAGGGAGATGAGTCCGCCCTCGGACGGCGTGAACCACGCGTTTTCCGGCGTGAGATCGATCGAGGGACGGTGCTTGAAGAGGTCCTCTGCATCGGGCTCGCCCTCCTCGGGCGCGTCCTCTGCGCCGGCTTCCTTCGCGTCCGCCTTTTCTTCGGAGTCCTGCTTCTTTTCTTCCGCCTTGCCCTCGGCGTCCGGTTTCTTATCCGCGGCGGGGGCGGCTTTCGTTTCTTCTTTTTTCTCTTCGGCCGGTTTCACCTCGGCAGCGGTTTCCTTCGTCTCGGTTTTGACGGCAGTTTTTTCGTCGGTGTTCATATGTACCTCCTGAACTCTCGTTACATCCCCGAGAGGACTTTCTTCATGGCTTCGCTTTGGAGCTTATAGAGCTTGTAATACGTGCCGCCGCGGGCAAGCAACTCGTCCGGCGGACCTTCCTCCGCGATCTCGCCGTTTTCGATGACAAAGAGGTAATTGCAGTCCTTGAGCGTCGAAAGACGGTGCGCGATGGTGATGCAGGTGCGTCCCTCCACGAGCTTCGAGAGCGCGTCGCTGATGAGGCGCTCCGTTTCGGTGTCCATCGCGGCGGTCGCTTCGTCGAGGATCAGAATGGACGGGGACATGAGCAACGCGCGGGCTATGGAAACGCGCTGGCGCTCGCCGCCGGAGAGGGAACGGCTGCCGGAGCCGACCTCGGTCTCATAGCCTTCGGGGAGGCGGACGATGAAGTCGTGCGCGTTCGCCGCCTTCGCAGCCGCGATGATCTCTTCCATCGTAGCGTCCGGGCGGGCATAGCGGATGTTGTCCGCGATGGTGCCGCGGAAGAGGAAGATCTCCTGGGACACGATGGCGATGTTCTTGCGGATGGAGGACATGCGGATCTTCTTCAGATCGACGCCGTCCACGAGGATCTGCCCGGAGATCGGGTCGTACATGCGGGTGATGAGGTTCGCGATGGTCGATTTGCCGGAGCCGGTATGTCCCACGAGCCCGATGTTGTCCCCCGCGTGGATCTTGATGTTCACGTCCTTCAGGATGGGACGGTTCGGATTATAATGGAAGGAGACGTTTTTGAACTCGATGTCGCCGTCGAAGGTTTCCTTGTCGATGGGATCGTGATCGTCCATCACCTCGGGAACCATGTCGAGGATCTCGAACATGCGCTGCGCGGCGTTCATCGTGTCCGTCACGAGGTTGGTGAAGGTGGAGAAGAACTGAAGGGGCCCGAAGATCATGCCGATGTAGCCGAGGTAGGTGGTGAATTCACCGTAGGTCATGTGCTGACCCATGACCTGAAGTCCGCCGAAACCCCAGATCGCCTGCGAGGACAGACCGATGAGCAGGCTGACGAGCGGGAAGATCGTCAGAGCGGTGATGTTGACCTTCAGATTGGTCGCGTACAGCCGGTCGGAATACTTGTAGAAGCGGTTGGTCTCCTCCGCCTCCTTCGCGAACGCCTTGACGACGCGGATGCCGTTCAGGCTGTCGCCGAGCATGGAGTTCATGGAGGAGGACGCGCGGTACTGCTTCGAGAACATGCGCCACAGCTTCGGAAGCATGACGCGGAAGATCACCACGATCACCGGCACCGGTATGAAGACGATGAGGGTCATCTTCGGGTTGAGCCAGAAGAGGAAGAACGTCAGACCGATGAAGTTCAGCGCGTTGATGATGAACGGGGGCAGACCGTCGATGTAGAACGAGCGGATGCGCTCCGCGTCATAGTTCACGCGGTTGATGAGACGCCCAGTCGTGTTCTTGTTGAAGTAGGACAGGGAGAGATTCAGCATGGAGTCGAAGACCCTTTGCTTCATCTCCTTCATCATGCGGGTGGAGAGGGTCGCGTTCGTGCGGTTCTGGATGATGTTGATGAGCAGGGACAAAAGGGCGAGCGCGACAACGACGGAAAGCACGATGAAGAGCTTCGTCACCGTGTGCCACTGTCCCGACGACTCGATGACGCGGTCATAGAGGATCTTGCCGTTGATGATCGGGGTCACGAGTGAGAGGGCGGACGACGCGAGCATGCACACCACCACGAGCGCGACGTGCTTCTTGTACGGCTTCAAAAACTCGAGAAGGCGGGAAAGGGTCGCGTTTTTGTTCTGGCAGTGGGGACAGACCTTGCGGAACTGGTTTTCGTACACCCTGCCGCATTTCGGGCATTTCGCGTTGAACTGCTCGAAGATCGGGTCGTCTTCGGTGATCTCGTCCCCGCGCAGAAAGCGGTCGACGATCTCGCAGAACGCGAACAGGCGCTGACGGGAGGCGTTTGTGCTCTGCGCCTTGATTTCCGTGACCGCACCCTCGTTCCATTCGCCGAGGAGCATGTCCTTTTCCTCCTTGTCCTCGATCCCTTCGAGATCGGGGCGGCGCGTCTCATGCTTCAGGACGAGCAGGCGGGTGGAGGAAAGGCAGGTATCGACCGTCAGATCGGAGTTGTAGTCGAGGGAAAAGCTGTCGAAATAGGAGACCTTTTCGGCATAGACGGTTTTCCCGAGTTCGTCGGGGTCGCTGCGGCGTTTGCGCGTTTTCGCGGGAATGGAGTCCGGATCCGAGAGGAGGCGGTGGATCAGGCGCGTGTCTTTCTCGTAGATCAGCCATGATTCGCCGAAGTTCCCGTCGAAGTCCAAATCCATCCGCACGGCGACGGAAAGCGCGTCGGGGTCCAGTCCCTTTTCCCGGACCGCGGCTTCTGCCGCCGAAGATAATCTGTCAAGCGGAAGCATCATCTTCATATCCCTTTCTTGGGCTGAGCGGCGCGGAACAAAAAACTTCAAACAAATTTACGGTTTTCCTGTTCACACGGCGGCTCTTTTGTGCTATAATCAGATATGGGTCAATCTCTTGTTTCGGAGACCGCGGATAAAGCGACATCCGTCTCCGCAGTCTACTAATAATAGCCTACCCGATCCTATTTTTCAAGGGTTTTCGGAAAAAAATTGAATTTCGGCAGGTACCACAAAATTTCCATATAATCATGAGGTTGAAATGCGAAAAAAAACGAAGGGATGGACGAAGAGCAAAAACGTCAATTCCAAACGCTATAAGAACGATCTCGCGAATTACCTGAACGAGCGGTCGATCAAATGCGTCACTGAGCGGATCGACGGCATCGAAGAGGTCATCGGCCGAAGCGGCGTGATCGTCAAGCGGGACGACGAGCTCGTGATTTACTGCGGCGAGGAAACCGTCATGCGCACGAAGATCGACGATCTCTACGCGTGGGAGCTTTTGTCCCTCGAGGGCGTGGTCATCACGGCGCACGACCTCGAGCACGGCGGGGAGGAGCGCACCGTCATCGCGTTTTATACCTACTGGCGTCAGGTCGAAAGCTGATGGAGCTTCTGACCGACAAAAACCGCGCCGGCAGAACGGTGCGGGAGGTGCTTCAGAAGGAGCTCGGCTTCTCCTCGAATCTCATCAAACGGCTGAAATTCTCGGAAAACGGCATCCTCGTCAACGGAGAATGGGTGACGGTCCGGTACGAGCTGAGAGAGGGCGACGTCCTCTCCCTCGCCGTGGAGGACCGCGAGCGGGACGTCAGTCCCTACCTGATCCCGGTCGACCTGCCCCTGCCGATCCTTTATGAGGACGAGTGGATCACGGCGGTGAACAAGCCCCCGGACATGCCCGCCCATCCTTCGCAGGGGCACCGGCTCGACACCGCGGCAAACGCCCTCGCCCATCATTTCCGCGACCGCGTTTACGTCTTCCGTCCCGTGAACCGCCTTGACCGCGATACGAGCGGCTGCATGCTGACCTCGAACACCAAGGACGCGTCCTATAAAATGTACACGGCGATGACGGAGGGACGCATTCATAAGGAATACCTCGCCGTCCTCGACGGGGTGCCGGAAAAACGGGAAGGGACCCTTCTTTCCTTGATGCGCCGCAAACCGAACAGCGTGATCGAGCGGGAGGAGTGCTCCCCGGACTGCCCGGACGGCAAGCGGGCGGAAACGCGGTACCGCGTCCTCGCCGACAACGGGCGGGAATCGGTCGTCGCCGCCCGGCCCGTGACCGGACGCACCCACCAGATCCGCGTCCAGTTCGCGGGGATCGGCTGCCCCGTCACGGGGGATACTCTCTACGGAAAGTCTTCGCCGCTGATCGCGCGTCACGCCCTGCATTCCCTGAGAACATCGTTTCCCCATCCGATGACCGGGGAGACCTTGACGGTCGAAGCGCCCCTGCCAGCGGACATGACCGCGCTGCTCGAAGCGCTCGGCCTGCCCGGCGCGGAGCTGCTGCTTCAACCTGAGGGGGACGAGCTGCGATAAGCAAGGGAGGGAAAAAACATGGTTCGAATCATCCGGCGCCTTAGACGCGCGGTTCCGACGTTCTCGCTCTTCTTTTTTCTCATCGGGCTTCTTGCGCTGTGCGTCCACATCGCCGCGTCGCGTTCGACCGCTTTTGCGGATTCCTTCAACGGATCGGTTTCCGCCGCGCTGCGCGTGTTCCTCGCGCATCTGACGGCGTGGATCCCGTTTTCTCTCGCGGAGTTTCTTCTGCTCGGCTCGCCCGTGCTCATCGTCGTCGTCTGCGTGACTGTCACGCGCCGGGCGGGGCGGGGAAGACGGTATTTCGGACGGGTCCTCTTCGGGCTTTTGTCCGTTGCCGTGTTTCTTTACGCCATGTTCGTCTTCGTCTTCGGCGCGGGCTACCGGACGACGCCGCTGGACAAAAGACTCGGCATCGACCGCGAAAAGGTCCGGCTCGAGGAGCTCGAGGATACGGCGCGCATCGTCGTCGGAAAGCTGAACGAGATTTCCCGCGGGATCGTGATCATGCGGGACGACGGCTCGGTGAGGCCTTATTCCCATGCTGAAACCGTGGAGAAATGCCTCGCGTCCTATGAAAAGCTCTCCGACCGCTGGCCCTTCCTCACCCGGCTGGACGCGCCCGTAAAGGAAATCATCCTGTCGGATTATATGACCTATACCCATATCTCCGGCATCTACACCTTCTTCACCGGCGAGGCGAACCTCAATACCAATTACCCGTATTTCGTCACCGCCTACACCACGGCGCACGAAATGGCGCACCAGCGCGGCGTCGCGCGGGAGGACGAGGCGAACTTCATGGCGTTCCTCGTCTGCGCCGAATCGGACGATCCCTTCCTGCAGTACGCCGGCTATCTCAATTTGTACGAATATCTGTACGGCGCGTTGACCCGGTCGCAGAACCGCGCGGACATCCACGCGTCCCTCGACGCGCGTGTCCGGTACGATCTCTACTGCTACAGCGTTTTCTTCGACCGTTACCGCGAAAACACCGCCGCGGCAGTATCCTCCGCCGTGAACGACGCCTATCTCGTTCTGCAGGGAACACAGGGGGAGAAAAGCTACGGTCTCGTCGTCGATCTCGCCGTGGCGTACTACCGCGGCGCGCGGGATAACTGATCCTCATCCGCCGTCCGACCGGCAGGAATCCCGCGAATACGGATTCCCGTCAAACGCGAAAACATCGTCAAAAATCTTTCACGGCGTCCGGCTCCGCTTCCCGAAACGGCTCCGGTGCCGCGCCCCCTTATTCATCCGGAAATCCCGCGTCGGATTTCTGCCGAAACCTCCGATTCCCGATTCTGACTCAAGGAAAGGTCTGCCATGCGTCACGGCGTAATTCTGAAAACTTTGGCGGTGCTCGCGCTCGCCGTCCTGCTCGGGCTGGGGACGTTTGCCGATTCCGCGCTGCCCTCGCTCTTCTGGAACGACGAGGGCTGGTACAAGGACGGCATCGCGCCCCTCATCGTGCGGGAGGGGAAGCACTATGTCCCCGCCGATCTGTTCTCGATGCTCGAGAGCATCTCCGTCACCGCCCCGCAGCAGGACAACCTGCTTCTCACGAACACCGCGACGGGGGCGTACGTCTCCATCCTGTTCAGCGAAGGGACGGCGGCGGTCAACGGAGAGATCACGGACAAGATCGGCGTATTCCGCGACGGGACGGTCTATTATCTTGAAGCGGAAGCCGTCGCCGAGGCGCTGAGCGTCCGCATGGAGATCGTGACTGCCGACGGTTCGCAGATGCTGAGGCTCACCGACGGGAGGGAACAGCTTTCCATGAACGAGCTGATCGCGCAGTACACCGAGCAGAACGGCGGCGGCGTCTCCCTGTCTCCGGACTGGCTTGACGCCAACCACCGCGTAAAGGGCAAGCGCCTCAGGATCCTGTGCGTCAGCCCGGAACCTGATTCCGAGATTTCCGTCATGCGGCGGCTGTATGATTTCGGAATCGAATGCACCGTGTTCCTGAGGTACGACGCCTCCGAGCCGGACGTGCTGTTCGCGTCCGCGTGCGGGGCATATGGCGTCATGCCGGCCGAGGAAGGCTTGCCGATTGAGAAAGTCGACGCTCAGTTTTCCCCGCTTACTCACAGACGGGCGACCCTCGCGCTTTCCGCGGGGGACGACGCGGAGGACGACAAGCTGCGGGCGGCGGGCTATCTTCCCGTGAAGCCGGATTTCGTCGTAACGGGTCAAACGGACCCCGCGGTCTTTATCGAAGAAGCCGCTTACGCCATGCGGGAAGCCTCCGAGCTCACGGTCCTCCTCACGGACACGCCCGACGGCTGGGACGCCGCGCAGCTGCTCCGCGATCTGGTGTGGGAGAGCGACGGCTGGGTCGCCGTGAATCTCGGGCGCTGAGACGTGCGCGCGGAAACAGTACGGAATCAATCACAAAAAAATCACCCATACAGGAGGACGACCATGAACGAAGTCTATGATTTTCTGAAAGCCGCCGGAACCTATTTTCTCGCGACGACGGAGAACGGAGAGCCCCGCGTGCGTCCGTTCGGCACGATCGACATCTGGGACGGAAAGCTCACGATCCAGACCGGACTGAAAAAAGACGTCGCGAAGCAGATGCTCGCGAATCCCCGCGTTGAGATCAGCGCGTTTGTCCCCGCCGAAGGGAAATGGATCCGCCTCTCTGCGGACGCGTCCCTCGTCGACGATATCCGCGCCGCGGAGCACATGCTCGACGCGTATCCTTCTCTGAAGGCTATGTATGCCCCAGGCGACGGGAACACGGCGATTTTCGCGCTCACAAACGGTACGGCGGCGATCTGTTCCTTCACGGCAGCGCCCGTCGTCTATCCGATCTGACCGTTCAAAGACTCATCCGGCGGGCGGCGCGGCTTCTCTGCCCGCTGCGCCGGATCGACATTTAAGGAGTTCATATGCGTCTTGCTTCCAACGAGTTTCTTCCCCTCGGCTCCGTAAAGATCAAGGACGGATTCTGGAGCCGCTATCAGGACATCGCAAAAAACAAGATCATTCCCTATCAGTGGCGGGCGATCAACGACCAGATCCCGGGTGTTGAGCCGAGCCGCGCCATCGCCAATTTCCGCGTCGCCGCGGGGCTCGAAGAGGGCGGATTCGGCGGCATGGTATTCCAGGACAGCGACGTCGCGAAATGGCTCGAAGCGGTCGCCTACCGCCTGAGCATCGACCCGGACGAGGAACTGGAAAAGACCGCGGACGCCGTCATCGACCTGATCGGACAGGCGCAGGAGGAGGACGGCTATCTCGATACCTATTTTCAAATCGAAGAGCCGGACAAAAAGTTTACCAATCTCAACGAATGCCACGAGCTCTACTGCGCGGGGCACATGACCGAGGCGGCGGTCGCGTATTACGAGGCGACCGGAAAGGACAAGCTGCTTTCGATCATGCGCCGCTTCGTCGACCTGATCGACCGAAAGATCGGACCGGAGGAGGGCAAGCTTCACGGCTATCCGGGGCATCCGGAGCTCGAGCTCGCACTGTGCCGCCTGTACCGGGCGACGGGGGAAAAGCGGTACCTCGATCTGTGCGCCTACATGATCAACGCCCGCGGCACGAAACCGTATTTCTTCGAGGAAGAGCTCGAAAAGCGGGATCACCGCGCGTTCTGGGGCGGGGGCAGGCAGGAGCACGTCGATCTGAAGTACAACCAGAGCCACCTGCCCATCCGCGAGCAGAAGGAAGCCGTCGGGCACGCGGTCCGCGCCGGGTATCTCTATACGGGCGTCGCGGACCTCGCGGCGGAGACCGGGGACGCGGAGCTCATGCAGGCGGCGGAGACCCTGTGGAACAACGTTGTGAACCGGCAGATGTACGTCACGGGCGCCGTCGGCTCCCAGGTCTGGGGAGAGGCGTTCAGCTTCGATTACCACCTCCCGAACGATTCGGTTTACGGGGAGACCTGCGCGGCGATTTCCATGGTCTTCTTCGCGCGCCAGATGCTGCGCTCGCATCCCGACCGCCGCTATTCGGACGTGCTCGAGCGGCTGATCTACAACGGCACGATCAGCGGCATGGCGCTTGACGGCGAGCATTTCTTCTATACGAATCCCCTTGCCGTATGGGAGACGGCGACACGGCACGCCGGCGTGACGCGGCATATCCGCTCGAAGCGCCCGGGCTGGTTCGGGTGCGCGTGCTGCCCGCCGAACCTCGCGCGGATGATCACCTCCCTCGGCGGCTATATCTATTCCGCGTCGGCGGATACCCTGTATGTCCATCTCTATATCGGCTCCGAGGCGAGCTTCGAGCTTGACGGCAAAACCGTCGCGATCTCCCAGAGCGGGAACTACCCGTGGGACGGGGAGCTGACCTTCAAGCCGGGAGCGGGCCGCTATACGCTCGCTTTGCGCATTCCGGGCTGGGCGCGAAGCTATGTGCTCCGGATCAACGGAAGGGAAGTCCATCCCGCGCTCGAGAAGGGCTACGCCATGCTCCCGGGGACGTGGGAGGACGGCGATACCGTGACGCTCACGCTGCCCATGCCGGTCGAGTTCACGGAGGCGAATCCGCTTCTGCGCGCGGACGACGGCAGGGTCGCGCTGACGCGCGGTCCGGTGGTCTATTGCTTTGAGTCCGCGGACAACGGAGACGCGCTGGACGCTCTGCGCGTGGTGAGGCCTTCCGATTTTGAACCCGAAACCGATCCCTCGCTCTTCCCCGGCATGACCGCGCTGACCGGTACGGCGAAGAGACGTACGGACTGGACCGGGGACGAACTCTACCGTCTCTCGGACGGCGACGACGAAAAAACCGTCCCCGTCCGCGCGATCCCGTATGCCTTCTGGGGCAACCGGGACGATACGCGGGAGATGGCGGTTTGGGTGAGAAAATAGAACGGATACAAAAAAGAGGGGGCTGCGCATTCGCTCCGAGAACGGAGGAATGCCGCAGCCCCCTTTATCATGCATTTCAACCGAACGGGGGAACGCGGCTTCTTGAAATGAAGCCCCGC
Source organism: Clostridia bacterium (assembly GCA_017540175.1). GTDB lineage: Bacteria > Bacillota > Clostridia > Oscillospirales > CAG-272 > UMGS1696. The sequence goes on from JAFYBN010000070.1 coordinate 94,030, forward strand.
GCAGTAAACTGCGCAGCAAGAACTTTCATACGACTTGTGCAGAGAACCGTTCAAAGTGCAGATCGGGGTAACGTGAAGTGCACCGATGAACCATTTACGAAATCTTCATGTTGACATTGTCGTTTTAGCGTGAGACGGGTACTACTGAATCACCAGCAGATTGCGTTCCGGGAAGAAGCGGACGGTGACGGAAGAGGAGCTGAAGTAGTCGATGATTTCCACGACCGTCATTTTTTCCGATTCGTGCTCCTTGATCCACTCGTATTCCGTGCGGTAAATGTCGCGGCTGTACCGGAACGGGGTCTTGAACATCGAAAGCGGGATGAGGGTGTTTTCGTTCAGGGTGACTTCGATATCCTTCACCGTTCCGCAGATCACGACGGCGTTTTTGAGATAGTCGAAATCGATCTCAAAGGCGGGAAGGATCGCGTTCGGCGCGCCCGGGGTCAGCTCGGCGTGGTAGAGGGTGATCACCTCCCCGCCGTCCGGGTACCGGCCCTGCGCGACGGAGCGGTGGATCGTGCCGAGGGGAAGGGAATCCATCGGGATGCCGTTCTGATAAAGGACGAGCGTCTTGTCCTGCCCCGTGCCGAAGCGGATCGGGAGATCGAAGCCTTCGCCGAGGGTGAGATATCCGTGCGCCGGGATCGTCATGCCGTCGAGGATCTGCTCGCGCTTCGTGACGATCTTCCAGCCGTCAAGCCGGATGTCCTCGTCCGTCCGGTTGTACAGCTCGATGAAGGGTGTGGTCGTCCCGCGCACGGCGGCCTCGTTGATCACCACCGGAGAGCTTGTGTCGGACTCCTTCGGCGGCTCGGCGGGCTTGAAGCCGATCGTCAAGGCGGCGCTGTCCCCCGTGAGAATGATCGATTCCGAATCGGCGGACCAGATCCCGCCCTCCACCGTCACATCCGCGTCGGCGGAAAGCTCGAGCGGGATCACGAGCGAACGGGGATACTGCCGCACCTCGCCGTCCTCCGCGGCGAACCAGCCGAGCTCCGCCTCACCCTCTCCCGTGATCGAGACCGAGAGGGAAGAGAGACTCTTTCCGCATTCACGCTCGGTGTCGGTGAGGACATTGGTCACGCGCCTCGAAGCATAGGAGGAGAGGCCGAAAAGATTGGTCTGCCATGTGTTTATCGACCCGCCCGCGATGCCGAGCGCCTTGGTCGTGTATTTCATTTCCGCGCTCATAGCGAGGGAGATATCCGAAATGACGGACTGGACCCGCGCGGGCTTGAAAACCGCGGTCGCCAGGGTGCAGAAATACATGTAGACGCGGTTCGCGAAGGTCTGGTTCTTCATGAGATTGTTGAAGACCCCGCGGATGAGAAGGGCGCTTTGCCCTTCGATGGTGTGGTAGGGATCCTTTCCCACGCTGTGGCCGTTGCCGAAGGAGAGGTCGAGGTCCTTCAAGAGAAACCGCCAGCGCCCGTCGTACACGCCCTGAGCGTTCGAAACATAGCCGTCGGCCTTGCGCCGGAACGCGCGGAGATTGTTGTCCGGCCAGTCGGAGTTGCCGCAGTAGAGCTCGATGCACATGTATTCGATGAAGCTGCGCAGATCAAGCACTTTCTCCGCCTGTGCGTACTCCGCGGCGGACGCGGCGTTCAGATTTGAGAGCTTGTGCAGCGTCTTGAGAAAATCGGTCAGCTCGTCATCGGTGCCGGTGTCGACGGTCCACATGCTCCCGCCATAATTCTCGTAGGAGCCGGAGAGGATGGTCAGCTCCTCCTCCGGAATGCCGAGATGCGCTTCGAAATAGTCCGCGTCGTAGTCCTCGAGCAGCATGAGCACGCCGCGGTATTCGCCGTTGATGAACTGCGTCACCGGGCGCATCGCGGGCAGGTACTGGCTCGTGCCCTCGCAGAGCTTGAGCTGAACGGGCGTCGCGATGACGTTGTTGCCCTCGTTGTTCGAGCCGCCGCGGATCAGGATGGTGTTCGCGAAGCTCAGTGTCCGTCCGGTATGCGGATCGCGGTAGCCGGGAAAGAGATCGATCGCGAACGTCCCCATGTCGGGGGTGTAGATCCGGCGGCTGAACAGCTTCAGGGATTTCTGCCGGTTCGCCCGCGTCCAGCCCCCGTTCACGCGCATCCCGCCGTTTTCGCTGAAATCGTACGCGCCCAGCCCTGACTCGGAAAACTCGATGGAGACAGCGCGCTCCCATTCGATGCCGCTGTTGTAGAAGTTCGCGTTCGTGTTGCCGAGCACCCAGCCCTTCGGGTTGCCGTATCTCAGCGCGTCCCTGCGCGCCTTGCCCTCGACGAGGATGCCCGTCTCATCGCTGTAAAGCCCTTCCGGTTCCGAGACAAGCGAAAAGACCGGGGTGGAAAAACGTCCCTCCGGCGCGGAAAAATAAGTAAAGGTCTGGCACGGCGCGACCTGCTCGCTCCCGTCGAACAGCGCGGCGCGCACGATGGCGCATTCGCTCACCCCGTCCCCCGTGTTCTTGTACGAGAGCCGGATGGCGCGGTCCGCCGAGGAGGAGAGCGCGCCGGGCACCACGCAGGTCGAGGTGGTATAGCGGATGACGTACCCCGAGTCGGTCGTGAGGACCACGCTTTCCGGGCGGTCGTCTTCGTTGTAAATGCCCGCCGCGGCCGACGCCGTGATCGACGGGACGTACACCTCGTCCGCCTTGCCCGACACGATGACGCGGCCCTCGTCCGGGTCGATCAGCGCAGCGGGGAGTTCTGTTTCTTCCCCGCTCCCGGCCGAAGGGGAACAGGACGGGAAGAGGGAGAGGAGTGTCAGGAGAGCAATGAGCAGCGCGATTTTTCTTTTCATAAGCGGTTGATCTTTCTTCAAGCGGTCAGTTATAGGAGCCGACGCGCTTGACTTCTTCGATGATGGCGCGGAAGTTTTCGAGGCTGACGGTGTTCGGCACGGAGTGATCGGAGGAGAAGATATAGCCGCCGTTTTCCTTCAGGATCGGGAGAACGCGGTCAATCTCTTCGACGATCTCGTCCCGCTTATCCCAGAGGACCGCGTTGACGCCGCCGTGGAGCAGGAGCCGGTCGCCGTATTTTTTCTTCAGAAAGACAGGGTCCATCCCCGCCTTGACTTCCAGAGGATTGAGCCCGTCCAGCCCGATGTCGACAAGATCGTCGATGCGGGTCATGATGTTGCCGCAGGAGTGCAGCCGCGCGACGATGCCCCGCTCGTGCGCCCAGTCGACCGCGCGCTTGTGATAGGGCTTGAGCATTTCGCGGTAGAGCTCGTTCGAGAAAAAGGTCGTTCCCTTGTAGCCCATGTCGTCCGGCCAGGTGATCGCGTCGAAGCGGTAGCCCCTGTCCCAGATCTCGCCGAAGAGACGGATGCAGGAGGAGAGATAGGTGTCGAACATGTCCATGACCATGTCGGGCTCCTCCATCATGGCGATGAGGAGGTTTTCCGTGCCCATCATCCACGAGTGCGTCACGTCGAAGCCGAACCAGAAATTCGCCTCGATCCAGAGCCCGTCCGCGCGCCATTTCGCAAAGTTGCGCTCGAGATGCGCCCACGGGATCCGATCCTCGCCGATCTGCATCCGCGCCTTCGCCTCCGCCCAGGTCTCGGGTGTGGTGACGTGATAGTCGATGAATTCCGGCGTGGAGTCGAGCTCCTTGAAATTCTTGAGCGTCACGCCCCACGGGGAGGTCACGATCTGATACCGTTCGGTATCTTCGATCACCTTCTGCTCATACCGCGGGGTGATGTCCACCCCGATGCCCGCGACCTTGTCGACGCCGAAATACTCCTGCCAGTCCGCGCCCTCCGACATCCCCTCGCTCACCCATCGGCGCAGGGTCCCCGCCCACGGGGAATCGATGATCGGCACGCGGTCAGCCTCGCGGTGCTCGTACATGCGTTTGAAGCGTTCGTAGATCGTCATAAGCCGTGCCGTCCTTTCCGCTGCCGTGATTTCTGTTTTTGACCGGGTCCGCGTCATCCGCGCCGCCCGGTCCCGTCCGGGATTTTGCCCGGCTTGTGACGGAGATCAGCCCCACATCCTCTTGATATCCTTCAGATAGGGGGAGGAATAATCGATGGTCAGATCGAGGTTCTTCGGCGTTCCGTTCAGATACCATTCGGAATTGAGCCACTTGATCCGCATCCGGACCCACGCCTTGAGGTATGCCACCTCGTCCTCGTGGTTGGTCGTCGAGAGATTTCCGCGCAGACCCGTATAGGTCAGAGCGGAGCGGAAGAGCTTGTGATCCTTCTGCTCCGAGGCGTCGGTCATCTCGTCCATCTCGTCGATCACATCGAGGAACTTCTGAATGACGCCGTCGTCCACGAGCTGTGTCCAGCGCTTGTGAAGCGCGTCCCGGAAGCCCTCGTCCTCCATCAGGATGCCGTACCACGGCGAGCCCGCGACGTGATACCCCTCAGGCCAGAGGCAGCTCGCGACGTTCTGGTTGCCGTAGCAGGTGTCGTAGTCCCAGCAGGGACCCATGTAGATCTTGCCGTCCTTCGCGTAGCAGTAGCAGCTCGTCGTGAAGCCGGAGTCGTAGTTCTTCGCAAGCTCGTTCACGATGTACCAGTCCACAAAGGAGTCCACGTCGATGTAGCGGGAATACACGTCGATTCCCTTCGTCAGAGAGACGTCCGCTTTCATCATAAGCTGCTTGTAGGTCTTGTAGAGCCCTTCCTTATCTGTTTTTGAAAGCGTCTCGTCGTCGAGAGGCTCCTTGAAGATGATGTGGCACCCGCTCGGGCAGACGATGCAGTTTGAGCAGTCGCCGTGCCTGTACTGCGCCTCGCATTCGAAGAGCGCGTCCGCGTCCACGCGCGAGCTCGAGAGGGCGATCTTTTCGGACAGCACGTAGAGCCCGTTGTATTTGCCGTTGATGTACACGTCGCAGAAGCGCGTTTCGCAGGCGTAGTCCATTCCGAGCAGTTCGCTCGCGAAATTC
>JAFYBN010000071.1 GCA_017540175.1 Clostridia bacterium
CGTCTCCCTTCCGCCGGTCTCCTCCCCGATCATTCCGGCGGGAGGATCCGCGCCGTCTCGCCGGTGAACAGGTCCGCTCTCACGTAATAACGCAATCGTCCGAGCGTATTTCTTCCCTCCGGCATGTCGTACATGGCGAAAATCGCGTACCGTCCGGCGTAGACGCAGGCAAAGCGCGGGATCCTTTCGTCGTCTCCGGGGTCCCAGTCCGCAAGCAGCTGACGCTTTTCCCCGGTGTAGAGATCGTGATAAAACAGCATCTCCCGATCCTCTTCGTTCAGCGTATATTCAATGGCAGCGCCGTTCTCATAGCTGACGATGATGTTTTCGCTCCGGTAAGCGTGAGGCTCGTCCTCATCGCCGACGTAGAGCAGAAACGTCAGTCCCATGCGCGTATCGGTGCGCGGCAGGACGTAATCCTCGGGGGAGGCGGACATTTCATGCCGGAACGGCACTCTTTCGGGATTTTCGTTGTTCAGATCGCACCGGATCAGATAATCCGCGTTCGGCTCCCACAGGGGAGAGTTGTTCGGATTCAAATCCCCGAAATAGTTCCAGATGTACCCGCCGTAGATAATGATGTGCGTATAGCCGAGATACTCCCCGAGATCGGCGACACTGCCATTTTCGAGATCCATGCGGTACAGCTTTTCCGTGACCCGATCGTCCTCCGGCTCGACCCGGTCATAATAATACAGAGCATTCCCGTCGATGCAGAGATCCTCGATCGGATACTTTCCCGCGGCGCGGTCCTCCGCATGCAGAAGCACCGTTCGCCCGAGCGTATCGGGGCGGTACCGGACGATGCCGTATCCGTTCATCCCGAGTTTTTTGACGATTTTATTCACGCTGCCGTCATAAAAGTCGATGAGTCCGGTATCCCCTCCGCAGAAATAGAGACTGCCGTCCCGGTACGCGGCCGGACTGAACGGGGTAAAAGGAAAACCGAACAGCGGACAGTCGAAGGATTCTTCGCCGTGCGGACAGAGAGGGTCCCCGCAAAGCAGCGTCGCCCGGGTCGAATAAGGATCGACGAGACACGGCATGCTGTCCTCGCCGATGCTGAACCACAGGATCAGATCATCCCTGAGAGGCAGGTATCCGTCCGGGACGAGCTCGTCCGTGTATTCCGGGGAAAAGGGCAAGGAGGGGGACATCGTCACGCTCTGACCTTCGGGGACCGTTTCGGGATAGGTCACGGTCCCGGAACTGCATGAAGTCACGAAGAGGAGTATCAAAAGCATGGAGCAAATCAGTTTCTTGTCGAATAACAGCATACGATATCCTTTCTTATAAGCTTTGCCTCTGATTTATTTGATATGCTTCAAAGAGCGGAGCCCGCGGAGTCCTCAGCTGCGCGGACGGAGTATGGAGCGCAAGCACGGTTTTTCCGGCGGCAGCCTATCCCCACCCGCGCTCCCACCGCCATGCCGCGCATGCCGTCAGGACGACTGCCGACACGCCGAACCATATGACGGCGGGCCGGACCGCTCCGTCAAGCAGGACGGGCGCGCCGGTCATCAGGCGGCAGAAATCCGTCTGCGCCGGGATTTTCACGCCCGACAGCGCAAGCAAATGCGGGAAGAGCGTCGCGGCGGATAAGGTAAGCGGGGTGCTGAAGGGGGCGATGTGAGGAAGGCTGAAAAAAGGTTGAGCGGTGCTGAAACTGCACCGTTCAAACAAAGAAAGGGATCCCGTCACTGATGCTCCGCCAGCCAGATACTCACCCGGGACTGTATGTTTTTCGCGCAGGATTCCGGGGTCGCGGCGTCGGCGATAAGTGCGGAGATTTCTTCGTCCAGAATCGCCGCGACCTCGTCCGGAAGATCGGCTTTGATGGGCGATCCCGCGATGTTGTCAAAGTAGTCCCGGATGCGGTCGGTGTCTTCCTTCGTGATGTCATACGCCGTACCCGGGCGATCCATCGTGTATGCGTCTTCACTGCTCTTGCTTCTTATTCCAAAACTGCCCTCAAAGGTATAGCGCGCCACATAATTCTCTGTCATGTCCCGCGCTGCGTCGTCGAACGAGCTTTTCAGCGAAGACAGTCCGAACATCCGCCACCTGTGCGCTTCCGTGTCCGGCGAGGTGATGACCGAGCGCATGAACGCCCAAGCGTCGTCCGTCGCGTCTGAGAACGAGGTCACGAGGAAGGCAAAGTCCGTGGAGAGCGTACTGCCCGCGCCAGGATAGCCCGGTAAGCTGTAAGCGGAGGTGTCAAACTGAAATTCGGCGTCGAGCGCCGCATACACCTTTTTCAGCGTTTTTACGCTGAGCGCGACCTTGCCGTCGTAATAATAGGCGTATTTCTCCGCCTTGGTTTCACGATCAAACACCGACCTGCGGGAGAGCTCCGCGTCGTCCTTTGGCAGGGATTTCATGAAATTCAGCCAGCGCAAAAAGGTCGGGCTGTCAAAGGAACAGGTCATATTCTCCCAGTCGATGAACGCCGCGTAGCCGTTCGTGCCGAGCAGCTTTCTTGCCGCTGTCTCCCGCGTCAGCCCTTCGATGAGAGTCACGTCGTGCGGCAAGGTGTCCGCAAAATCGAGCAAATCGTCGAGCGTCCATCCGTTCCGGTATCGCTCCGGGAGCACGGAATCGGGTGCTGCGAGGGTCGAGATCGAAAAATTGTCTGCGAGTCCCCAAATCTTGCCCACTCCGTCGTCGAACGCGCGCAGCACAGCCCCGAATACATTGTCCCGGTTCACCACGGGGTCGCTGTCGAGATAGGAGGAAAGGTCGGTATACAGACCGGCTCTGAGACAGTAGCTTATATCCGCGCCGCCCGTCTGGCCGATGATGAGATCGGGGCGGTATTTCCCGATGGAGATGTCAAGGGCGAGCGCTTGTCCGGGACTCTTCCACATTCCCACGTTCGCATTGAAAAGGTTCACATAATCCTTGACGACGATGCGTACGCCTGGATGCTCGCGGTTGAACGAAATGATCTTCTCCGTCAGCGCGTCCGAAAGATTGGCGGTAAACGCGAGGTCAAGAACGCGCACCGTGGAGAGGTCTATGTCCTCCGCGCTTCTCCACATCACCGGCTTGCCATTCTCGTCCGCGTAGAGCAGCATGTCCCGGTTCACCGCGCAGAGAAAGACCGACGAAGACGAGATGAGCCCGGAGTTGACGAAATCCATGAGAAAGTCGTCCACCTCGTCCCCGTCCGATTCACCCGAATCAGCGCGGTTCGACGCGAAAACGCCTTCCGAGGTCTCGTACAAGAGCGTGCCGTCTTCCGCCCAGCGGACAAGCATCCGATTGCTGCTGCTCGCGCTTGCGGAAAGCCGCACGGTATCGGCGAGCGCCTGCGTTTCCTTGTCCACACGCGCCGCGCCCCTGCCCCCGTCGATCTGTCCGAACGTCCAGACCGAGCCGTCCGGGCGCGGGAAAAGCCCATTGAGGCTGTTTGTCGGTCTGATTCTGCATTTGAGATTGAAATCCGGGGCGAACACATAGATGCACCGCCCGCCCAAACCGTCGCTGTATATAAAGAAATCTCCATCGGCATCCCGCACGAATCCGCTCGCCGAAAGCTCCTCATGGGTCCCGAGCAGGCTGTTCAGCTCCGGACTGATTTCTGCCTTTCCGCTTTCGCGGGAATACCGGACGATCCATGTGAAAGCTTCGTCCGTTTCCTGCACCCACCGGGATATTATAAGCCAGACCGCGTCCTCCGCGACAAAGCCGAGCCCGACACTTGTTATATCCTCGGGCAGGGGAAAAACTTCCTCACTCACGACCCCGGACGCACCCTGCGTCGTGACGAGCCGGTATTCCGCGCCGTCCTCGGAAATCCTCTGACCGACGCAGACGAGGGTGTCCGTCTCCGCCTCGTAATACGGGGTGACGCCGGAGTTTAGCTCAAATCCCTCCGGCATGGAGTACGTCTGCGGGATGTAAACGTGCGTCAAGACCTCAGCGGCGTCTGGGCCCGGATTCGGGGTGACGGAAACCGGATCATTTCCGCCCGTCGGGGCACCGTCGGGTTTGTCGGCAGCGCCCTTCTTCCCGCATCCGGAGACGAGCAGCATTGTCATAAGCAGAAAAGCTGTGATGATGCGAATTCTTTTCATGGTTATCGATCCTCTTTCGTTTTGATAAAAGCGTTCGGCGGGCCAGATCTCCTTCAGCATAAACTCTGTTTACAATAACCTCTCGAAACGGAAAAACGTTACATGTTCGTTGTACTAATTTCGAATCGCCCGGACTCTTTGCGCGCTCTCGTAATATATATCGCGGAAAAACAAGAATCTAACGAAAAAATCAGCGTAAATTCCAAAACATTCTTGTTTTTCCGAGAATGAAAAAGCGCGCCGGATGACGGACGGGCTCGCGGGGACGAAGACAGCGGGAATCGCAAGCGCCGCCCGACAATGCGCGGCAGCCTGAACAAAAGTCGCGCTCCCGGTCCGATCCGTGACGCGCGGGGACAAAACCGGGACGGAAAGATCGGCGGGCGGCGGAGGCGTCGTGAAGCACAGCAGCCATGCCGCCTTCCGAACGAAGAAGAAGGGGAGCACAGAAGGACCCCCGCCGCCGTTTTCACCCGCGGAGTCTGTTTCCCTGGGTCGGATCGTTTCCGTCACGCTTCGCGTATTCGTTCTTATAAGCTCTGCTCTCCGAACACCCAGAGATAATAGTCCTCCAGCGTCGGGGCGACGGTTTTCGCGTTCTCTTCCGGCTGATCCTCGCTCAGCACCCGCAGCAGCGCCTCGCCCGTCGTCTCATGATAAAAAAGGATGCATCAGCAGAATATCCTTATAATGAGAAAGAGGCCGAGGCTGCAGCTACTTTGAGAGGATATGTTAAGGAATATGACGAGGGTA